>CAYVAT010000003.1:181003-185172 GCA_964449165.1 uncultured Eubacteriales bacterium
ATTTCACGTTTTCCATCTTGATATAAATCGAATGTTGCCGATCTATAGCCAGGAATCTCTATTCTGTATTTCCCAAAAAATCCTCGAAAAGATACTTTTCCTTTATTTAGTTTTCCTTTCCACTCTGTTGACCAAGTTTCTTTTAACAATGTTTTTAATGCAAAATAGTTCGGTTTTTTCTTTCCTTCGATAGTTATCAGGCCTCCGTCCTGAGCATTACCTCCCATGCCATCAATGACATACCAACGGGTCAGTTGGTGAATATACGGCTTAGAGAAGATGAGCGTATAATAGTTCGTCGTCCATGCAGCTATTTCTTCATCGCTGAGTCTCGGTTGAGGTTCATTTCGATTTTTCATGCGAGAGGGCGGATTATATTCGGTGATGTGAATCGGTTTGCCTAATGTTGCTAAATGATCCAAGCAGTCACTAATCACTTTCATGGTAAATGCGCCTGGCCCGCCTTGAGGATGACCTTCTCGAATCGGCATATTACCGGCGCCATAGAAATGCCCCTGAAAGCCAATAATATCTACAGGTGCGCCAAGATTGAGAAGCTTTTTGTAGTAGTTAAAGAAGTTCTGATAATGTCTGTTTTCCAATGTACATAAGTGCGTTTCCAAAACAACCAGCTTAGCACTAGGCAAATACCTATCTGCAATTCTGAATATTCTTGCAGTATTTTTCGGGTTGCCCAGTGTCGGAAAGACAGGATTGTTTTTATTCGCCCACTTCAAGTTCATCAGCATTTCGTTAACAAGATCATATTCAGGTATTGTATTACCGTACTTATCGGCTACGTCTTTTATTCTTTTCTCGATGAGAGACCACCACTCCTCTGTTGTCTTGACTCCCCTGTACCACTTGGGGACAGCGTAGTACATGTTATAGATAATGCAATGGTATCGCATATCTTTTCCATGATCGAGAGCCCACTTAACATCCCGGTCTGTAAATTCCCAGTGGAGAGGGCCTCCTCTCTGAGGTTCTTCAATAGACCAAAAATGTCCTACCCGAACCAAATTGAACAGCTCATCAATCACTTCCAAGGCCACGCTGCGAGCGGGATGATTTTGAGTCAGTCGGGTTACAGGACACAGGTTAGCACCGAATTGAAATTCATGCTCTATCAAGTATATTTCTGCCAGACTATCAATAACAGCCCCGTTCGTATCTACAAAAGTAATGATAAAATTGCCTTTACGATTTTCTTCAATTCTCCTTGCCGCCTCTTCCATAACAGGCTTACTCGCTTGATCGACACCGTCAAAAAACACCCTATCCGATGGGTCACTGTTAAGGGGAGTGATAATAAATATCACTGAATAAAGGATGATGCATTTCCCTATGAAATTGACACAATTATTGAGTTTCATTTTTTCAGAGAATTAAGTATTGCTTCACTGTAATTTTCCTGCATTAAACCCAAGCATGCAACCGAAAACAGGCATATCCTCTTGAGAAAACTGGATGACTGATATATTCGGATTTCTTTTTATGGCAATTCCTTTTCAGTTGTGAAGGATGAAGCCGGTAATCCTTCAGCATTAAACAAAGTGGCCTCTGACCCATTATGGTAAGCATACCTTACATAAACAGGCTCTCTAATCTTAGGATTGTAGACAATGACTTGATTTTTATTAATTTCGGCCACAGCCTGGATGAAAATACCATCTTCCCCTGCAATTTCAAATCCAGTTAATCTTTTCCCTGATGCTTTCAAACCATTGTCAGCATAATCGAAAAATACACGTATTTTATTCCCTTCAACCTCCATTGATTTATACAGAGGCCCTGAGTAAACGATGTCTTGTCCGTAGTCTTTTGCAAGGGCCCATAAAGCTAGTCTTTTGCCGACATCCTTCTTATTTGCCGGGTGAATGTTCTGCAGATTGCCGATATCCAGGGTGACTGCCATGCCTGTATCAGGAACTACAAGTGTCCGGCGCTGTGCATCCCTCAATTCGGCAGATTCTGTGCCTTCTACACCCGAATATTCATAAGGAGCAATCTGTACAAAGTAAAACGGAAAATCACCCAGTTTCCAGTCGTCGCGCCAGTTTTTAATCATCAAGGGAAATATTTGTTCATATTGTTTTGCACGGTCAACATTTGACTCGCCCTGGTACCAGATCGCGCCTTTAATGGTGTAAGGGATTAATGGCGAAATCATCGCATTATAGAGCATTGTAGGAGTAAGAGAGCTCAGCTCTACTTCAAGCACAGGCCGGTTATTGTATTCATTTTCATTGACATTAAACAGGTAAAAAACATTATCGGCATATTCTGCCACTGCCATATATGACCATTCCCCTGAAATATAGATAATTTCATCCTTATTTCCGTTTTTAACAAAGAGCTGCATTTCTGACTTTTCTCCATAAATTCCTCCTCCTCCCTGCAAATCAATTACCCTGACTGCGATGACATTCTCACCTGCTTTTACAATATTCTCTCCGATTTCATATTCCCGGAGCTTATCCCAGTATCCTTCGGTTTCATATCCTCCAACCTTTTTTCCGTTTATCCAGACCGCATCTATATCGTCGATCGTGCCGACTTTAATGATTAAATCTTTACCAATCCATGACTGCGGTATATTGACTTTCTTCCTGAACCAAACTGCACCGTCAAAAAAACCAATTTCGGTATTTTCCCAATAATCCGGGAGAATTATTTTCTTCCATGAGCTATCGTTAAAATCTGGTGAAGAACATATTTGATCCTGTAAGTCAAGATCAACATACGGATCGTCTGAATCAAGTTTTGAAACATCAATTCTTTCGTGCTCTAAAAGCCATCTATTAAATTTATCGTATTCAGGTAACATATTTCTTATTTTATTAACAATGTCTTTAAAATCTTTATTGTTTTCGAGATATTTGCCTGCTATCCAGGCTTCAACTGGTGTCCCTCCCCAGCTTGAATGGATAAGGCCGACAGGAACATCTATTTCCTCATGTAATCTTTTTCCGAAGAAAAATCCCACAGCACTGAACGCTCCCGCTGTTTCCGGGCTGCAAACTGTCCATGATCCTTTGCAATCGTATTCAGGTTCGCCAGAAACAGCTTTGCTGACAGTAAACATGCGTATCTCGGGATAATCTGCTGCGCGGATTTCTTCGGTTGCATATAAAACTGAGTCAGCTGAAGAAAAACCCTGCATGATCATCTCCATATTCGATTGGCCTGAGCAAATCCAGACTTCCCCTATCATAATATTATTGATTAAAATCGCTTTATCTTTATCCATAATTTTCAACTCATAAGGCCCGCCAGCTTCGGGTGTCTTAAGTTTTGCTGACCAGCTCCCGTCGTCTCTGGTTTTAGTTTCCGCCTGTTCGTTCCAACTGCTGATGAGTCTAATCTTATTACCAGGTGAGGATTTTCCCCATATTGCAACTTCGCTTTTTTGCTGCAAGACCATGTTGTCACTAAAAACAGCGGGTAAACTGAGTATGTTTGATTCATTTACTTTGCAGGATAGACAAAGCATAAAGAGGCATAAGGCAAAAAAAGATATTTTTCTCATCATCATAGTCTAAATAATAAACAGTCTAATAATAATTGTAAATCCCGTATCATCCAGCATTCACGATTTGACATCTTTCAATAGATCGATCATAGACAAGGTTGTGTCATGATCCTGAGAAGATGGGGAAGATGCAGCCTAAATTATTCGTGAAGGCATCTTGAGAATTCTAGTTAAACCGCCACTACTCATGCCTTAATATTTCCACTGGATTTGAATGAGCTGCTTTTACAGATTGACTGAATACCGTGATCGTGGCAATAACCAGTGCAACCACTGCTGAGGTTAAGAATATAAAAACATTCATGCCGGTGCGGTAGACAAAATTCTGAAGCCATTTATTCATCACAAAATATGTTATTGGCCAGGCAACGACATTGGCAATTATGATGAGTTTTAAAAATTCCTTGGATAACAACATCACAATGTTCGGGACGGATGCTCCAAGGACCTTGCGAATCCCGATCTCTTTTCCACGCTGCTCGGTTGTGAAAGAGATAAGCCCGAAAAGACCCAGACAGGCAATAAAGATGGCCAGGAGCGAAGTCCCTCTAAAAATCCGGCTCATTCTCATCTCAGATGCATACATTCTGTTGATATCGTCATCCAGAAAAAAGTACTCGAAAGGATTCTCCGG
>CAYVAT010000004.1:0-172114 GCA_964449165.1 uncultured Eubacteriales bacterium
GCTGTTTTTCGACATCGGCAGAGGCAACTATTTCTGCATCCTTGATTGTTTTCAGCTGGGCGGCATGGAGAATTCCCATCTTTCCCAGCCCGATTATGCCAACTTTAAGGGTCATAATAAATTTCCTGTTTGAGATTCTGCCTTATTGTCAGTCCTCTTTCCTGATACATCAATTGGAAGGACATATCTCGAAGTCGAATAGATAATTTTAATCAAAATTTATCAAATATCAAGAAGGATTTGTGAGCATCCTTATTTTCGTGATAGGGGTGAGGGACCAGCACGCTGATTTCCCCAGCGAGGAAAATTCTCTTATTCTTCGAAGCATCGGTTCCTGTCCATCCTCGCCAAGACCCTCCCACCCGCCACTATGGGCTTCGGATGGACAGAAACCATGCCCTCTTGAATCCGGATGTCTTCCTCATCAGCTTATCTGACTGCTGTGGAAACGGTCACGGAAATAAGGAAGATTGTATGTGGAAAAGATTGGCATTTACAAAAGCTATTTATCGATTATAATTTTATCTGAGTTTCAGATAAGAAAATTCAAAATATTCCGAAGCCACGGGATAGGCACTGTAGTTTCTGAGGAGGCAGAGCAATTTTGTTGAAGGAAAAAATTCTTGCTTCCCTCATCCTCCTTTTCCTTCTAGTGGTCTACTACAATTCTGTCGTTATTCGAGGGAATTCTTTTATGACTACTATGGAAAGGTCTTATCGACTTGGTCAATACCATTATCCCGGAACATACTGGCATGTTGCCCGGAAATTTGCCACCATTGATCCTGCTGCATCCAATCAGATCAATCTGCCCTCTGCCTATTTGGAACATCACTATCTGAAAACATTTCAGCTGCCGTTGTGGAACCCGTACAGCGGGTTGGGCAGACCGTATAATGCGGATATGAATTCTTATGCCTTTTTTCTTCCCATTTATTTTTTCAAGCTGTTTCCATCATTAATGATGTACGATTTGTTCTTGCTGTTGAGACTTTTTATATCGGGATTTTTTCTCTTTCTTTTGCTTCGCCTGTTCAGATGCTCATTCTGGGTGGCCACAGCAGGGGCTTCTGTTTATATGTTCAACTCTTATTTCCATGCTTTTGTGGATATGGACCAACTCAATGTCACCATGTTCCTTTCCCCGATGGCTTATTTTTTGACCAAGTTCCTATTCTCGAGCAATAAAAGATACCTCTTGGGCTTCATTTTCTGCAGTGCCGGTTCCTTTTACGGCGGAAATCCGAACGAGTTCGTTCTTGTTCATCTATTCGTCACCATCTATTTTGTCTTTCTTGTGGTGATAAAAAAAGACTTGGAATTCAGGAAAAAGATCGGCTTTTTTTTCTCTTATCTTGCTGGCCTTGGGATGAGTGGATTATTGTCTTCTCTCAAATTGGTGCCTTTTCTTGAATTCTGGCGGAAGTCTCTCAGCAGCAGATTAGGGGGTTTGACAGGGGTAACCGAAACTTTATCTCTTAAGAAATTTTTGATCTGGATATTGTATCCAAATAAGATGTTTCAAGGCCCTAATTATCTGGGTTATCTTGTCCTCTCTCTTGTGTTCTATGCTTTTTTCAATCTAGTTAGAAAAAGGTGGAGGCTTGGGGATAAGATAGTGGCTTTTCATTTTATTCTGCTCTTCTTATTGATAAGCAAAATCAACGGCGCTTTCTATGTAAACTGGATCGGAACTTTACCTCTGCTGAACAATATAAATTACATAAAATACAGTTCTCTCATTTATTATATGATCTCTGTCATATCAGCATTTTCCCTGTCGTATTTATTAGAAGATATAAAAAAGACAAGGATCAGGAATATCAGATTGTTATTATTCTCATTTTGTTGTGTTCTTCCCCTTTTCATTTTCCAAAGAATTTCCGGGAAGTTTTTTTTCCAAGCAGCGGATAACGGCCAAATATTGTTTTATACATTCCTGTTTTTCATTGCATCTGGCTTTTTTTTAATCATTATCAGAGCGAGATACAACCGCAAAGTTATAACCAACGGGGCCGTAATTGTCTTAATGCTCTTAGTGGTTTTTGAACTTCGATTGAATAATCATCAATATTATAGAGAGAGGTTTAAAATCGATGACAAGGCTCCTTATACCCGATTTCTCATGGAGCAGGAACAGCCCTATAGGGCAATTGGAATGGGAGGGACACTGATGCCTAACTGCAATCTGGTTTATCCTATTCCTGCTATCAACAGGATGTTTGCCATTCGCGAGAAACGGCAAACGATTTTACTGTCAAAACTCATAAGCGATAAATTTAACAGAGGTTTGGGTCAAATATATCGCAAGGAGGAAATATGGCAGAATCCCTTTCTTGATCTGTTGAACACCAGATACTTTATTTCAGAATCTGTCGAAGAGGCAATAGTGATAGACCCTGATTATGCAAAAGCCCATGAAATAGAAGCATTAATGAATAACCCTGCCATGCAGTATACTCATCGTGGTAATCTTTACACCTATACTCATTGGGGATGGCAACAGTTGGCTGATTCTTCAGTAGAAATTCCGATTTGTCTTCCCTACGGGGATATTTTCTTGAAATCAACAGCCTTAGCGTTTGATTTCGAGAGCAGGGATGATAATAATCCTGAAAACAAATTGATTCTGACCATCTCCATTAAGCAGGGAGGTAAGGAGGAAGTCGTTTTCCGCAGTGAGTATGGGGGAGGTAGTGAGAGAGATCGCGATTTTTTCAATCTCAAGGTCAATTTGAGTAAGTATGCAGGAGAAGGTGTTGTCCTCGTTTTTGCCTTGAGAAATCCTCGAGCAAAGAGCAAGGATGACAGGGCGTTTTTTTTCGGTGACCTAAGGATTACTTATGATAAAATAAAAAAAGAGCCTTCAGAGCGTTCCAGCTCTGGAAAATCCATTGATTCCGCTGATTTTGAGGCTGTCCCCTACCAAGAGGTTTTTTCCCATCATGCGATTGTTTACCTGAACAACAAAGCCATGGAGAGGGGATTCATGCTTTACAGAATGAAACAAGTCAAAAACTTGGATGAAGCCGTAACAATCATGGGAAGAGATCCTTTACTCTATAAAAACACCGCCTTGATTGAAGGAAATCTTCCCAAGAATCCAGAGATAGACAAAAGGGGTCATTCCAGGATTACCTTTATCGACTACAAGGCCAATTCTATAAAGACAGAGATCGAGACCTCAGAAAACGGCATTTTCGTCCTGAGCGATGCCTATTATCCTGGATGGGAAGCGTATTTAAACGGGAAAAAGGTGAAAATCTACCTAGCTTTTGGCGCCTTAAGAGCTGTCCTTATCCCAAAAGGAAAACATGAGTTGAAATTTTTGTACAGACCATGGACTTTTTATCTGGGGGGCGTATTAACCTTTCTGTCCTTTCTCTTCCTGCTAACAGCTTTTTTCAAAATCAAGGTATCTTAGTATTTTTTTCTCCTGTTGGGAATATTTCTTTTCCTTTATCCTGTATTCCCTGCCTGTTTAAAATGTTCCGTTTCATGTGGTCTTATCTTGGTTGGGATTGAATTCAACTTCATTCATCTCCATAACTGTAATCATAGCAGTAGGTCTTAAACCTGAGGTCTCCCTTTGATTTTTTCCGATTTATATAGAGAGCTCCTTTATCATACCTGTTTATATCCAATGCCCAAGCGGTGATAGCGTCTCCGGTTTTCGAATGAGGAGATTCCAAGGAAAAATAAAACTTTTTTCCTCTCGAGTCAGGAATGGGAGGGAAATCAAATGATCTATAGGCATTATCCAAAATACTCGAGGCATCGAATCTTTCTGTATGTATGTCGTCGTCATCTGTAGGTGATTTCTTCAGATGAAAGATGACCTCTTGATTGTTTTTCCTTTTGAATGTAGCGAGCATGACTTTGATCCGAGTCAAATGGTTGTGGGAGCAGTAGAAGGTCTGCCCTATTTCCACTCCTTCTTTTATATCCCCCACAGCGAAATTCGACTCCTCCTGCTGGCTGTCAATGATCAGCGTTTTTATTTCTTTTAAATCGAGAGCAAGAACCTTCTTAAATATCTTTAATCCGAAAGAATAACCTGGCTCATTCATCTCCTTAATCTGTCTGTAGCTTTTCTCAAACCATAGCTGGTCAGTGATTGCTTCCAACCAACTCTGGAATTCATCACAGTAAACAAAATAATCAGGCTTATATTTTTTCACTGCCCACTGAAGGTCTTGTTTTCGTATATAGGTGGAAACTCCGGGTGTAACAAGACCTACCAGGTCGATTATTTTTCGCTGTGAATAGTAACCAAGATATCCAACCTCTAGAGCAGCCACACTGGCATCGGCTGGCGTGTTTTCGCTTATCCATCTCCCTGCCTTGGTATAAAGCTCCAGTTTCGGGAAGGGGAAAGAGCGGTAGGTGTTATAATAGGCTCTGATGCCTCCTGATAAAACAAGGAGGATGGATGAGATGATCACCAATGACAGAATGCTGTGTGTCCATTTTAAAGATGAGCCGATATCTTTGAACTTAGCCAGGGATATTTTCATTTCCTGATTGAATATTTTAAAATTCCATTTTTTCATCTGATTCTCTTTGAAGAAAAGAGGAACAGATGTGATGAATTGAATGCTGAAAGCACTGATGAGCATCAACAAGAGTATCAACGGTATCGCGTACCAGTGGTAGAAGGAGACCTTGAGCAGAGTGTAGCCAAGGGTATGGAGGATGGCCCAGGAAGCCATCAGGAACCATACCTTCTGGGAGAAGAAAATCAAAATTCCTCCGGCAAGCAGCAAGGGAGCAAAAGAGTAAAACAGGGTGTTCTTCTTCAATAAGAGGCCGGCAAAGTAAAAGATCCCGGGAAAGAATTTTCTCCATAAGTCTGAGGCATACTGGGCTTGCTTTATTTCCAACGTATGGGGAAGAAAGGTGTTGAAGTTGAAATAACAGAAGAGAAAGAAGGGAATACAGAGAATAATAAATAAAAGTGCCTCTTTTGCAGGGAATTTCTTGTTTTTTATGATGTAATCCAAAAAGATTATCCCCGCTGGAATTATTCCATCAGCCCGAACCAGGAAAGCGAGGACACAGAAGATGGTGGTGGGGATGTATTTTCTTTTTTCGTAAAAGTAGAAAGCACTGATAATCATCAGAAGTTGAAAATAAGTTTCGCTTCCAAAGGTCTGTAGGAACCAAGGATTCAAAAGAACAAACAGTCCACACAAGAAACCCACCCATGGATAGCCTTTTTTTAGAGTGAGAAGGTAGATGAGGATCACAGACATCCCCAAAGAGAGGGTACTCAAGATGCCTCCTACTGCAGGAATGGAGAGGCCAAGAAAGCCGAAGAAAGCCAATATGAGTCCGTAGAGAGGGGCGGTGGTTCCAAGGAACCCTTCCCCTGGATTGTAGACAAAGCCGTGTCCAGCGACCATATTTTGGGCATATCTATATGTTATATAGGAGTCCTCTGTGGAAAACTTAAAGAACAGAATGATGGTTAAGATAGACAGGCCGATGAGGATCAGAAAATGAATCGTTATATCTTCTTTTTTACTCCTGAGTGTAATCATTGGAAACCTCTCTTAGCCTCAAGATGAAATGGAAACAACAAATTGGAGAATACTCTCTGGCTTGATGTTAAATCTTTTTAATAGATTATAATCTGATTTTTGGCAGCTATCCGAGTGGTCATCATCAAATTGATAGAGTGTTAAGAATGGTTCTTTTGAAAGGGGGATCGTCTGGTCAATATCGATGGATATATTCTGGAACTCCTTTTTGCTCGGATTGATAACCGTAATCACAAGCTCTTTCCTGCTGTTGATAACAGCCAGTATTTTTAACTTTTTGAGAGGATTAATCAACTCCAGCTTTTTATCTCCAAAGACGCCTCTAGCCAGCAATCGAAAAGTAAAGAAAGACTTTGTTCTCTCAACTGAATTTGGATTGTCTGGATGAAAATGGAGTACTCCCAGTCCTTTTTTAAAATCCTTTGGTTGAGCCGGTCCGAGATAGAGAGAGCCCCAGGCATTCCCGACTGTTTGAGAATAGAGGATGAGAGCTATTCTTAAAGCTGTTTGCTTTTGATTGATATCATGGTTTGGCCACCAGGCCCATTCGCTGTTGATGACACAATCTGCTATTTGGGGCGCATATTGAGACAACAATCGTTTTGCTTCCCTGAGTGTTTCTTCATCCTCTAAATTTCCGCCGACATTATGATAAGAAACTCCATCCAAACATGAGGAGCTTTGAGTAAGAACCTTTTCCAGCCAGGATTGATTCCAAGAGGCAAGAGCGGGACCGATGATTTTAGCATGTGGAACAGCTCTCTTAATCCCTTGGTATGCATTTTGAAGAAGAAGGCTGTATTGAAGCGGGCCTATTCCTCCCCGAGGTCCTTGATAACCGGGGAGAAAAGATTCACCGTCAAAATATCCTAAATCCGGCTCGTTGGTAATCTCAAAATACTGAGCCATTTGGGGCCAATGTTCTTCTATGGACTTGACTAAATAAAAACAGAAATCTTTCCAGATGCGGAGATGGTGAGAAGATTGAGTGAGGAGAGAAGGACTCCAGGCACTTCCATAGGAGGGGTTGATGCAGATAAGGACTTTCCAACCCAATTCATAACACCGCTGAAGCAGATAAGAATAGCTGGTCTGTTCACTCTTAGCCCAGGAGACTTCCCTGTTCTCCAAGCCCTTTTTAATCTGTTCTGACAAGGAGGTTTTATCGTTCGCAGTCTCAGAGAGAAAATGTCTAATGGAAAAGCCTGTTCTCACCATGTTTATCCCGATTTCCTGTCCATAGCTATCCCAGGATGGAGCCTGGCTGTTCACCGGGCCCGCTCCTGTCGGACCTCCGTCGATCCATCCTCGCCCACTCCATCCGATATGCTTGATTCCAGATCCGATACATTTGTTTTTGACTGTGATTTTTTTCATCGCATGTGTAATTCGTGAAGTGAGAAAAGAAAAGGAGTTAATCTTTTCTGGGAGTGCGATCTAGGCTATTCACTGTCGAGAAGCAAGAAAAAAATCCTTCCTTTTTTGTTTTCTCCTATGGAGCTTGAAGCAGGGACCGATCTGAAGCCTGTAACCGCACCCAATGGAGTGAATTTATTAAAAAGGCTGTATCGAATTTTTTACGATTTTTTTGAAATTTTGGGTACAGATTTTTCTTGCGTAATGACTCTCCAAAGCCTTCCTTCCCTTTTCTCCCATTATTCTTATTCTCTCTCTGTTGTTGAAAGACCAGAGGACGGCCTTTCTCAGCTCTTCGACGGATGAAGGCTGGACAACTAGACCACAATGAAATTCCTCGACGATTTTATCTACTTCACTCTTTTTATCAACAGCTGCAATAAAGGCTCTACCTGAGGCCATAATTCCATAGACTTTTGAGGGGACTATGATTCCTTTCATTCCCTTTTTCAAGAGAATGAGATGAATATGGGCAGCACTCAGAGAGAATTTAAGATCTTTTTTTTCTTGAAAGGTTAAGAACTTCACGTTCCTCAGACCTAGCGAGGAAGACATTTTCATGAGTTTTCCTTTGGAAGCCCCTTCCCCTACTAGAACAAATAAAATGTCTGGGAGGTTTTTGAGTGAATCTGCCAGATAAATGATATTTTCAAGATCCTGGGAGAGACCGATATTTCCAGAATACATCACCACAAACTTGTTCTCCAATGTATGTGTTTTTATAAATATATTGTCTTCCCGCTTGACAGGAAAAATCTTACTCGGATCTGCCCAGTTCTCAACAACCTCTATCTTGTAAGGAGGGAGGAGATTTTCTTCTTCTAGCCTCCTTTTCATGTCTCTTCCTGGAACTATGATTCTGTTTGCTTTGCGATAGAGAAATCCATTAACCACCTTTAATATTTTTGTGATTATGGGATTTGTCATTCTCCGATTGACAATGCCCGCATCAGGCCAGATGTCCTGAGAGTAATAAATGAAGCTGCTGTGGCGGATGCGGCTGTAGACATAAGCAATCGAAGCTAGCAGCGGAGGGTCTGTTTCTGCAACAACACAGTCCATCTTTTTTATGAAAAATATCCAGAGAAAGCAGAGAAAAAAGTAGGAAAAGAGATTAACAAATCGAGCAAACAGGTATTCCTTTGGAAGTGTTGTGTTGTTTATCCTCCAGATCGTGATCTTCCCGTGTCGCGTTTGAGTGATTAATCTCCTGTTTGTGACCTTTCTGTAGAGAGGATTCCCACAAATCACATGGATCTTGAAGTCATTCTCGAGTTCCTGACAGAGTTCTGTCAGCAGCTGACCGGTTGCTTCGACGTCAGGATAGAATGACCTGTTCAGGAAGAGAAGTCTTTTTTGAACAGACATGGGGCTAATTAAGATTCATATAGGCTTTGTAAAGCTGGATGGCCTTTCTGAGTTTATCGGACAGACCCCGCCACTTAGACTGGAAAAAATATTGCTCGACTTTATGCACTTTGTTGAACCTATTTGCTTTCATTAAGGCCAATTTCAGCTTTTTCCGCTCATGGAGCAAATAGCCAAGATTTTTGAGAAATTGTATCTTTGCCTTGATAAACGGAATTCCTTTTCCAGCAAACAAGAAGAATAGAAAAAGAATCGATTCATAGATGATGTGACTCAAGAGATATCTAGTAAACAGGCTTCCTTGCATGTTTTTGAAGAAGAGAAATTCAATATTCCTCCTGCCAAAATCTATGTAAAGCTTACTGTTTTTATCTTTTTTTACGCCCCCATAGTGATAGCAAACAGCTTCTGGCTGATAAATACATCCATAACCGAACAGCCTGAGTTTGAAAGCCAATTCTGTATCCTCGAAATAAATAAAATACCTGGAGTCGAACAGGCCGATTTTATCGATTGCTTCCTTTCTGTAGAGAGCAGCTGTGGCACATGCCCCAAACACTTCTTTTTTTTGATTAACCTCCGCAGAGTCTGAGGGAAGATTCTTATAATCCCAGCCGGCCCCGAAGCCGAAGTATTCAACTCCCGCAGTATCGATCAATTGTCTTTGATGATAATTTACAATTTTTGTGGCCACGCTGCCTACCTTCTCAGCTTCATCTTTTTGAAAGATTTCGAGGGCTTTCTCCAGCCAGTCGTTTTCCAGGATCGCGTCATTATTTATTAGAGCAACATACTCTCCCTTGGCGTACTCAAGCCCAATGTTATTGGCTTGTGCATAACCATAATTCCTGTCCAGGATCAAGAGTTTGTCGATCTTATACTCTTCTTTAACTAACTCTAAAGAGCAATCAGAAGAATGATTGTCGACAAAAATGATCTCGCTGTTCCTGTATGTCTGGTTAAAAATAGAATCCAGGCATTCGGTTATGGTCTCCCTGCCATTCCAGTTAACCACAATGAAGCTTACTTTCCCTTTTTCCATTCTTATCAGCCTTAAGCGAAGAGGTAATTACCAGATAAAAGCTTTTACTCCCATGAAAAACAAGGTGAATTCAGCGATTCTTATGAATAATAAAAAGAGAAGGGCAAATCGACTCATTCTGCTTCGGCTCTGTTCAAGCCAAATGAGGACGCTGAGATAGGCTAACGATGCTAATCTGTGGTTCCCAACCATAAGATCTGTAAAGTAAATGAGCACGACAAGCCCGAATGAAATAGCTACAAAATAAAGATTAATAAATGAATCGCGATAGCAGCGGGCAATAAAATTTTTTATGAAGTTTTTTTTGGTCAAAATGACTTTTGTGGCGAAGTAAGTAAAAATAATCAAGACAAAGACACGAAAATAAGAGAAAAACAGGTCATCGCCCTGGAAATTAAAGATGATACCGCTTTTCCAGTACCTTATAATCGGCTGCCATGGCAAGACAAGGGAGACTCCCCAAGATTCTTGTATTTTTGCCCAAGCGAACGGATCGTTGGCGTAGTATCTGAATATCCCCATGGTTATCAGCAAAGGGCTGATATTCGCTAAGAATAAAATACCTACCCTCCCCCATCCCATGAATTTTCTGTGCCAGGCTACCAATATGATGAGGAGAAGGATACACGAAGCGTTGACTAACAGCCCTTGAAAGCGAGTGAAACCCAATAAGAAGCTGCTAATGACAAGAACCCGGAATGCTGCTCGCTTTTCCTGAGGGTTTCTCAACCAGCTTCGAAAAGAGAAAAAGACAGTCCCAATCAATAATCCGGGCAGTATGACAAAGTTTACAAAGTAGACTAAGGGTGGAATGATGAAAAAGAGGAGGAGGAGCCACGCGGTCAGGTTTTTCTCTTTCTCCAGCAAATTCGCCCTGCTCCAATAGGAGAATCCGATTAATATCGTCATCAGGGCTATCTGGTTTAAGATCCATAAGGACCAAAAGGGAGACCCGACGATAACATTGAGGAGGCTTCCAAGGGCAGGAGACAAGGGGTGATAAGCCCAATTGATATGCCTTTTTCCCCAATCAAAGTCACCTGCTTTCGTATCGATTTTTTCATATCCTTTTTCGATAAGCAAGATGTGGTTTTGAACATCTGCATAATATAGCTGTTTTCTCTCGAATACTCTGAGCAGAGTCTTAAAATTGGGGCGAGGAACGCCTTCTTTCAGATTCTGAGTTTCTAAATACATCACAAACATAAACAGGAGATTGAGGCAGATGAGTAAGGAAAAGGAAAAGAGGAAAGCTCTCAAGAACTTCTTAATGTTGTGTTTTCTAAATTTCATTTATTGAGCCCTTTAGATTAATCTGTTCTCAAATGTCATTGCCAAGGAATAGTAATCTTCGCAATTTTTCAGTTTCCTTTTTTCTTAAATTAATCTATAAAATTTTTACTAACGTGGCAATACATCAGGAATTCTATCCTGCCCCGATCATTAGTCCTATTCGAATTTCCACTTTAAAATGCTTGAATTAAAATTTGTTTCTAAAATTAACGATGAGAGTTGGGTTTATTACTTTTATTCCTTTCTAGCTATACAGAAGAGAGAAAGACTAAAGGGGAAATTTAGTCCAGATACTATTAACCAATTCTCAAAAAATAAAAAACAAGCTAGAAATCTATTGATAAAGGAAGGCAATGGTTTAACGTCTGATTTTGCCGCTTTATTGTTCTTTAAAAAAATTCTTTCAAAAAGTCTAATTATACAGATTAAAGGGAAAAAAAACGTATTTCTGTAGCTAATTTTCTCAATTTTAAAACCAGCCTTTTTAACCTTTTCCCTGAGCTCTTTATGGATATACCTATGTTTGATATGAACAGCTTTATCATGCTTACTTTGCAAAAAATTATAAGCTGGTAAGTTTAACAGTAAAATACCCCCCCTATTGAGTACACGCCAAAATTCTCTCAAGACTATTATATCATTCATAACCCCAAAGTAATACAAAACATCAAGAGAAACGATCAGATCAAAAGAGTCTCTTGAAAAAGGAATATTGCATACTGAAGCTCTTATTACATTTCTTAACTTTCTTATTTTACAAAATTTCATTGCTTCTTTTGAAACATCTAATCCGTAAGCTTTAAATGCGCTGATCCTTGCTAACAAACCTCCTGTACCACACCCTGCATCTAATATCCTCATATTATCTTTTTTATGAGAAAATTTATTAATAAAAGAAAGAGTTAATCCCCTTAATGCTATGTACCACCAGTAATCATCTTCGAATCTAAACATAATCTCATATTCTTTCTTTTCCATTTGGGAATCTAATTTTGATATTCTATTATGGCCTTACTAACATTTTCAATCTGATCCTTTGTGAGTTCTGGATACATCGGAAGAGAAAGAATTTCGGTCGCATATTTTTCACTAACTGGAAGATCCCCTCTTTTGTAGCCCAAATCTCTGTAAGCAGGATGGAGATGAATGGGTATTGGATAATGAATACTCGTGGCAATTTCCTTCCTCTTCAGGTACTCTTGCAGTTTTTTCTGCTCTTTGGTGCGGATGACGTATAAATGAAAGATATGCTTGGCGTAGTTCTCTTCAAAAGGAGTTATTACTGAAGAATTTCTCAGAAGATTATTGTATAAACTGGCGTGATTTCGCCTGGTCTTGTTCCAGCTATCAAGATGGCCTAATTTTACTTTGAGTATGGCAGCCTGAATTTCATCGAGCCGACTGTTGAAGCCTCTTATGACAGTATAATATTTCCTTTCCTCTCCATAGTTTCTTAACATCCGCAGTTTTTCAGCTGTTTTTTCATCATTTGTCACAATCAACCCGCTATCGCCGTAGGCACCCAGATTTTTGGTGGGATAGAAGCTGAAACATCCTATGTCTCCGATCGATCCCACCTTTTTTCCCTTGTATTCTGTTCCGTGGCCTTGACAGGCATCCTCTACCACTTTCAAATCATACTTTCGGGCAACTTCCACTATCGGATCCATATCCGCGGGATGTCCAAAGAGATGGACTGGAATGATAACCCTTGGCTTTTTTGCTGGTCGCAAATTGTTCTTTCTGAATCTCCTCTTCAAGTATTCCTCAAGTTTATTAGGATCCATGGTATAGGTTTTTGGATCGATATCCACAAAAGCTGGACGGGCGTTTGCAAAATCAATGGCAGAAACTGTAGGGACAGCCGTGTTAGGGACTGTTATAACTTCGTCACCCGGCCTAATTCCACAAGCCAGCAGGGCGAGATGAAGTGCTTCTGTCCCTGATCCGACGCCAACTCCATATTTTGTGTTGCAGTAAAGGGCAAACTCTTCCTCAAATGAAGTCAGCTCCTTTCCCAAAATGAACCAGCCTCTGTTTAAAACTCTTGAAATAGCCTTGTCAATGTCTTTCTTTAGTGAGAAATACTGTTTGGATAAATTTACAAAGGGAATCATCTGAGTTCTTCCCAGTATGAGGGCTTATATTTCCTGTAATAGTCTATTGTCTTTTTCAGGCCCTCCTCCAGGCTTGTTTTTGGCTTCCAACCAACCAATTTTATTATTTTGTTGATATCCGAGTAGAAGTCCCCAGGCTCTTGAGCCGCACGTTCAGGGCTGAAGGGAGCGAATTCCCAGCGCCCGGTTCCTGCGATTTTAATGATGGCCTTTGCCAACTCGAGAAAGCTGGATGGCTTATCATGTCCAACGTTCAACACTTCGCCATAAGCTTTTTCACGTAGGGCACACATCCATATGGCATCCACAGTATCATCCACATACAGGAAGTCTCTGAGAATCGATCCATCTCCGAAGACTTTTATAGTCTCATCGTCAATCGCTTCCCGTATAAACCAGTTGGCAACTCCGAAGCGATGGTGCTTCATTTGCGCTCGTTCGCCGTAGATATTTGTTAATCTGAGGGTGACAGACCGAACGCCATGATTATCATTGTAGATTTTGAAGAGTTTCTGTGCCGTTAAATTGGAAAGCTCATAGATTCCTTTGGGATTTATGGGGGCGTCTTCACTGACAGGCAGTTTCACGGCCGGACCATATTCCCCACGTGTTCCTGTATAGATCAGTGTTGCGCTTCTGTTATGTTTTTTACACGCCTCTAGAAGAACCGCTGATCCTTTAATGTTTATATCGATATCTGGAAACGGATTTGTCAGACTCAAGATGTGGTCGTTCTGGCCGGCTAGATGGAAGATGTAATCTTTGTCTCTGACAATATAGTTCATTATGTTTTTATTCCTGACGTCGCTGTAGTTAACAATGACTTTGTCTTTGATGGGCTCGATGTTGAACAGGTTTCCACCGTGACCTTCGATCATTGCATCGAGAAGCGTCACTTTAGCTCCGGCTTTGACCAGCTTCATGGCGAGATTACTCCCTATAAAACCGAGTCCGCCGGTAATAAGGACCTTTTTATTCTCAAAAAGCCTGATGTTGTCAGACATGATGCGCTACTCCTTCTTTTTTGATGACCAGTTTCCACCAGAGCTTCAAGATGTCTCTTCCTGTATTAAATATTCTATTAAAATTGAAAAACTGAGATTTTCCATAGGCTCTGAAATAGTGACTGACTGGAACCTCAGCAAATTGAAAGCCAGCATCCTGCATTTTCTTGACCATCTCAACGCAGATAACTCCGGTATTATATTCCAACCGGATCTTATCAAAGACTGACCTGCGAATGAGCCTGAAATCACAGTCAACGTCTCTAATTTTGAAGCCAAACATTAATTTCATGATCCAGTGATAGGTTCTCCCGATAATTTTTCTATAGAACCGATCTGCCCTTCCCACTTTATACCCGTTGACAATGTCTATGTTATCCTTCATTTCTGGCAGAAGCTTTGTTATTTCTGAGACATCATACTGAAAATCCCCATCCGTATAAAACAGGAATTCCTTGGTTGCAGAATAAAAGCCGGCCTTCAGTGCGCCGCCATAACCTTTGTTTTCTTCATGGTAAATTACCTTGAGTCGGTCATATTTTTTTTCTAATTCTTCTAATATTGCGCGGCTATGGTCAGAGCTACCATCATCAACCACCAGGATTTCATAATCATTGGTGAGCCCCTTTAAGGTTAAATCCGTTAAGGCCACCATGCTGGCGATTGTTCCGCCGTCATTATAGCAAGGGAAAAAAGCAGAAATGCTGCGTTGTTCTTTCATGAGATACGATTATTTCATTCGAAAGTTAATTTTAACGAATCACTTATGGGCATAGATAAGTTTTTATGAAAATTTGTCATAAAAATCAATAACTTTTGCAAGCATTTCTATATTTATTCGACTTCTCTCTTTCGACTTGACATAAATATTTATTTTTTGTCAACTATCATCAGAAGTCTTAGGGCGTTAAGACAGGAAAAAATATTCAAGAACTTGAACCTACTAAAGAGTCCAAAAAAAATTCTCTTGAGGGAACTGAACTCACATAACGCATTTATTATATTACTTATTCTATTTATTATCGGAGCGGTTTTTCGGGCAAACGGTCTGAGATTTGGTTTGCCCTTAAGATTGCATACCGATGAAGTTGCCGTTATTGAGAAGGCGGTTGTTGTTGCCGCCAGTGGGGATCTGGATCCGAGAATATATAATCGACCGAATCATGTCTCTATCTATTTGAATGCCATTTTTTACAAGGCTTTTTCAGCGGTCAGATGTTTCTTTTTTCATGACTGCGAAGGAGTTCAGGCTCAGTTTTCCAAGCATCCTTCGCTCTATGTCTTTCTTTCCCGGATCATTACAGCTTGCCTTGGGAGTCTGATGATATTGTCGATGTTTTTTTTGGGTAAAGAAGTGGGTGGAAAGAAAGTCGGGCTGCTTGCCTCTGCATTTACGGCCTTCTTTCCTAGTTTTATCCGCCATTCCCACTATGCTACCCCTGATATTCCACTTGCTTTTTTTATCTCAATGGTTGCCTTATGGATCTCAAAATATATGAAAACGAGAAAGCTAAAATTTCTGATCCTGGGGTGTCTGTTTAGCGGAATAGCAACAGCCGAGAAATATCCAGGAATTCTTTCCATGACGATGATTTTTTTTGGAGTTGTCTTTTCTCATCGACGAAAGGGAAAAGATATCTTAAAGCTCCTCCCTCTCTCTATCATTATTTTTCTCTTTTCTTTTTTTATCGCTGCCCCTTTTGTATTCTTAAATTATAAAGAAGTCTTGAAGGCTCTGGCCGAAGAGAAGGCCTCATATCATCTGGGAGCTTCGGGATTAGGATGGGGTGGAAATCTTTCATATTACATCGGAACGTGGCTTGACAACACAGGAATACTGCTGAGTCTATTTTTTTTATTGGGTCTAGTTCTCTTCATCCTGAAATTTAGAACATATGCGAGAGTAAAGCACTACTTCACTGTTTCGCTGTTTGGCTTTATTTATTGGGTCTCAATCTCCACATTGGCCATTCATTGGGAAAGATGGGCAGTTCCGATATATATCATCCCAATCATAATCGCCTCGGTCGGGATTGACTGGCTGTCAGCCTTTTTGAAAAAGAAAAAGATTGGCTGGAATTTTTTCTTTGCGGTATTTCTGGCAGGTGTGCTCTCCTCACTTTTTTTCCGCGGAATAATGCAGAGCATAAGCTTCAGTTGGAAAGATACCCGAGTGGTTTCTAAGGATTGGATATCATCGAATCTGCCGGCTGATGCCAAAATAGTGGCTGATGCCTATACTCCCCTGAAGCCTGGTTGTTGCGGTTCGGTTGCTGTAAAGAGTCTAGAACAGTTTAAAAAAGAGGGGGTTGAATATGTGATCGTTTCCTCATTAATCTATCAGAGGATTCTGGCTGAAAAAGACAGGTATTCAGATGAGGTGAGGTTCTATACGAAATTATTCGAGCGTGAAAATCTGGTAAAGGAATTTTGGCCAGTAAACTTGGAATTTGGGAATGACGATATAACAGCTGTTTACAGAGCCGTAAAAGTGCTTATTCGTTACCTGCAGCATAGGGAAATGTATCTTAGGGGGCCAGTGATAAAAATATACAGGATATCCGAAAAAGAGAGTGATCCTGCAGGAAGATCTTATTCGGATTGTGGATAGAAATAGTCCGCTTGCATGATTTTCTTGTTAAATGAACGACAGCTCCATAACAGTTTTGGGCATTGGAGCAAAGGCCATAATGGCGAATCATGACCTTAGACATAATTGTTTTGATGGATTACAATTTTTGATACTTGCCGGTATAGCCCCTGCCTAGAAACCCCAATTTAGTCCTCGACAGCTTTTCCAATTTAAGGCCTGTTGCAACATAGGAGCGCGGCAGCAGTCGGTTAAGAGGCCAGGGGAGAGGGGAGTAATGGAAAAAATTGTACTCAGACAGCTTCAAGCCAGTCTTCTCTGCCTTCTTGTCAAAAAAGCGTGGTACAAGGGTGCGGAAAGGAGGATAAAGCATAGTCTGCTTTTTAAACAACAGGTTTTTTAACCATCCTTTGATCTTCTGACCTAAAAGAGAGTGAGCCACAGGCTCAAAAACTCGAGCGGGTGATAACCTGTTGGAGAGGGTAATAATGGCAAATCCTCCTCGCTTCAGGATGCGGGCTATCTCGCTGAGGCCTGTTGGTCTTCATTCAAGTACTCAATCACTGCTGCACAGATCAGGCCATCAAAGGTTTCGTCCTTAAAAGGAAGAGCTTCTATCTCCCCGTTTATCAATGGAACTCTATGGTCAGTCATACCTTCAGATATCGCTTGAAGCATCTTTAATGAGAAATCATGGCCAAAAGTTTGGAATCGGCGTTTCTGGAAAACTTGAAGCATTTCGCCAGTGCCACAGCCGATATCGATGACTCGGCCGCTTGGCATAAAATCGGACAGCATGGCCTTCATGTAACCTAATCGAACGGCCAAAACAGGATAGATGCTAGGTGGCCGCTTTTTGACATAGTGGTCTTGGTGGTACTGGCTTGGTACTCATTGAAATAGTCTTTTACATATCTTTTCTGTTTTTCTCTGTTTTTCAGAACTGGGCTCATGTTATTTTTTTCCTTTGACTAACTTTCTGATTTTAAAGCCAAGAGATTGAAAAAGGGTGGTAAAGTCGTAGGTCCCTCTGACTTTTCTTCTGAAAATCGAGAGCCCATCGATCTCGAAAATAGGTATCCGGCGCAGCTCATAGAGATCGCTCTTCAGGTCATTGCTCCCAACTTTAGTAGAGAGAGCAGCTTCATAGCCAGCTGATTGAATGATTTTTTTGTCCAAATTATCAAAATCTCCCCAAGAACCATAGGGATAAGCCAGGTATCTTACCCTTTTTCCTAATATTTCCTCAAGCTCTTTTTTTGATCCAAAGACCTCTTCCGATACTCTTTTTTTATCCAAGTGGCTGAAGGAATTATGATGTCGAATATGAGAAGCGATTGTTATTCCCTTATCACTTATGGTTTTCAACTGGTGTTTTTTAAGAGGCAGTCCTGTCAGCTGGCCAGCGCTGTCTGGGGAGAGATATTTCTTGATCCACGGAAAAGGAGCATCTCCATCTATATGCTTAGTAATGACGGAAAGAACAGCTTTGTATGAATATTTAGACAAAACAGGAAGGGCGTTATAATAATTGTCCTCAAAACCATCATCAAACGTCAAAATGACAGTATTGGGAGGGATGGGGTGACTGGCTTTTTTCCATGATAGAAAATCGTCCAAGTCGATCACGTTGAAATTATGATCAGCTAAAAATTTCATTTGGGCAGCAAAAATTTCTGGAGATACGCCCCATCCTTCTTCCTCTAGTATCAGAAGAGATGCTATTGTAATTGAGGATACGGACTGACTTGTCAGGCCAAAAGAGGTGCCATATTCTTAAAAAAAGATCTGCCGCAAGACTCAGCGGCCAAGGATGAGGCAGACCAAATAGTAATACATACTAATCTCCACTCATTATACAAGAATCATCTTCATCTTTGTTTCAACAGGCTGTTTTGTGGTCTAAAGAATAAGAGTTAGCCTTTGTACCAGCTTCGATTCATGGACGCTTTTGGTGATTTTTTACCTGGGCAACTGCTGAAAGCTGTAGAAGAGTATACATAATTAAGGCTTTTTTATCGCACAATAATTTTTCCATCTAAGTTATACTTTTTATAATCGATGCCTAAAATATACAGAATAGTTGGAGCGATGTCTGTTAATTCCCTGTTTATGTACTTTTTGTTTTTGATGTATGGGCTGTCAAGGAGAAATATTCCATAATAATCGTGTCCATTAGTGTTCTTTTTTATTATGGATTCAAATTGTGTTTTTGTTAATATGTATTTCTCTGACCACAGTATGATATCAGGAACATTTTTTATATACGGGCCGTGGTAAACATCCATGCGTTCTTTGATCTCAGAAAATATCTTTTCCTTGTTTAATTTCTTTATCAATTCATCTTTGATATTCTGGCGTTTATCCTTAATGTATATCCCTGAAGATTCTGAAGATCGACAGTAAGCTTTTGACGATTCAATATCTACATCTTTTTTTTGAGGTACTGTATGAAACTTGAATCGCTTTTGGAAGAGAAGGTTGTAAATCGCTCTAGATAATTCAATGATCAATTTATTTTTTGATAATATTTTCCAAATGGCTGGATTTATAGACAATATTCTTTTATTCTCAAGTTTTTGTGAGATTTCTTTTTGCCTTCTAGTTTGAAGTATTTCTTTTTCCTCACTTTTCTTAAATTTTAAATAATCATATTTTTCCAGTAAATTGTTAAGTCCTACTGTACCTTCATACATTTTGAATCCGTGATCAGATATGATAAAGAGGTGTGTGTTTTCATCCTTATTTTCCAGAAACCATCCGATGTAGGAGTCTAGTTCTTTATAGAAATGAATAATCTGTTGGTTCTTTTTTTTATTTCTTTTTATCATTTCATAATAGAATTTATGTTGTATCCAGTCTGTTCCACTGAAGAGTATGAAAAAGAGATTCCAATCCTTCTTGAATAATTTTTTTGCTATTTCAAATTTGTCTCTTTCCAGATTGCGGATATCTTCAATGAATTTTTTTCTGTCATAGTCAACATAGAATTTTTGGTCTGGTACTATTCGGTATTTTTGAAGTTCCGGCATTTCATGTTTTAATTTTTCGGGGAAAACGAATTCATCTCCTCTGGTGAGTAAACTAGTAAGGATTATATCATCGGTCTTGGGGGGATAACTCACAGGAAGATTGATTAATATACTGTTCATTCCATGTTCTTTCAGTATTTCATATATGGTTGGACTTTTAATATTCCTGGAAGTTATAGGTCTTAAATCACCCGTGGCAGGATCTTTATAAAGGAAGTCAAAGATTCCGTGTTTTCCTGGATTACAGCCTGTGGCAAAGGAAGCCCATGCAGGTCCAGTGACAGGAGGAGTTGTTGATTTTAGTTTTCCATACCATCCTTTTTCCATTATTTTTTTTATATTAGGGAATTCTTCTTTCCATTTATAAAAGAATATCTTTGGTGAGGCTCCATCCAGTCCAATGACGATAATTTTTTGTTTGTGATTTTTGTTTTCCCTCATTGAAGTATGATTTTCCGGAGTGAACTTAAATCGTCATCATTGGTATTATGATAAACATTTTAGAGTTTTCAGGTTTACTGTTTTGATTGACTGAGTTCAGATGGAGGATAGAGAACTCTGTTTCCAACAGTCTTCCTTTTAAATGATGGAGAACTCCAGAGTAACTGAATAGTTGCATGGCGTTGATCAAAGTAGTAGTCTAATTTTATTTTATGAAAGCCCTTTTCAAGCTTTGCGTTACCAGGATGTTCCATCGTCCTCTTCTTATCCGACCAGGTATCTATTATAATCTTATCATCCAGGAATAATCGGGCACCTTCATCGCTCAGGATATAGAAGGTGTAATCTTCGCTTTTGTCTATTTTTATTCTTCCTTCCCATGTTACGGAGAATTTACCGCTTATATTTTTTTGAGGATTCACATTTCCCCAACCAAAATCAATTTTCTTATCGATTTTTTCTACCTCAGGAGGCCCTGCAAGGTTCATATTATTATAATAACGAGCCAGGAGACCATGTTGTGGGCCAAATTTATTTATGCTGATTTTAACCAGAAAAAATATGATGACCGCCGAACCAACAAGAGATCCAGTTATAAGAAGTATCTGCCTTACTCTTTTTCTCATTCTTTTCTCTTCAGGGGTTGTCAGTTGAGTCTTTAAGAATTTGTGAGCTTTATTCAAAAAATTCTCTGTTTTTTCAAAAATATTTTTTACAGTTCTTTCATCAATTTTTAACTCCATCTCTTTCCTGTAGTTTTCATTCAATTCATGTAAAGAAAGAATTGTCTTAATGCTTTCCTCATCACCCAGGCCCTCTTCCCTGTATTCTTCCTCCAGTGAATTTATATTTTCATTGAGATTCTGGAGAGGTTTTTGTTTAAAGGAAAGAAGACTTCTGATAATGATATCCATAGCCTTGGATAAGATGGGAATAGAATCTACACATTCCTTTCCTTCTATGAGAAGAGAAGCACTTTCTAATCTCTCCTCGGCCATTCTAATCAGGTGGAATATCTCTTTTCTTTTCTCTTTAATTTCTTTTTCTTCCATGTATTCCTCTCCTTATAAGAGTAAATGTATTAAGAATGAGATACTTTATTTTACTCAAAACGAAGAGAATATGGTATTCATAAATTTTTCTGTTTGTGCGTCGACTGAAGAGTGAACGGTTGGTACTGGATAAAGAAAAAATCATTCAAGTTATGCTCATAAGAAATCTGCCTTAAATAAATTTTACTCTGGAGAATATTTTTCACATCCAGCAGATTTCAATATTAAGTTGACAAGCTTAACTTGACTGTGATCAAACCTTATCAACAAATCTTATTGTTATGTGAAAGGCAAGTCCCCATCGCAGAAGTCTAGACATAGTTCACTGGGATCTTCAGGAAATACAGTTTTCTTGGGGGATGAGTGTATGAAGTATCCTCGTTGATAGCGTTGAGTAAGTAGCCTGAGAGGAAGGTAAGTTTTTATGTGTGGCCAGAGTTTGTATGGTCCCACAATTAATTCTGCCCTCCAACGGGAGGCTTCTCTGAGTGCAAAATCAAGAATGCAGAGTATATGAACCTCTTCAGCAAGCGCATAATCCAGGATTTTAAGTAACGTTAGACCCTTTTTCTTGGTGATACTGAAAACAACATATCCGAGTCGTTCTCCGCTCTGTTTCGAGTAAAGTTCAAAGGGAAGAAACCGGAATAATTCCCTCTGATAAGAGAAGAAGTAGTTAAATGTAGCAGTTGTGTTTTCAGTGATCCAAGGGTAGCGGATCATCCAGTTGACCGTATCCACATCGCGGTAGAAATAGTATTGACTTTCTGCCAATTTGCAGCCGGTTTTTTCCTCTGGTGCCAGCACTCCAGATACCAACCTGGCCCCAACACCCGCACACTTATTGCAAGTCGGCAGTCTCAAGAAGTGATAAAAAAACCGCCAGCTCCCGGCATCTGTAATGCGTCGGTTTGCCACGAAAAGAGCGTTGAAAAGTCCGCGTATCGCCTTCAGCCGATTTTTCAACCACCACAATAGGGATGACCATGGGAGCAGGTTAATGTGTAGATACGGCAGGGAACCCGCGGGTTTAAACCATTGAGGATTTTTTAGATAAAACTTTTCCGCAGCAGGAGTAAGCCCAGCAAGGAGTAAGTCCTTTTCCAGTGCAATGGCATTGGCCATAATCATCGGGGCCACTGAATGTCCTCGATAAGCTTTGTCCACAAAAAATGTAGAGAGGGCATACACCTTCGATAATTTTCCTTTATGACAAAATAGACTAGGAAGGATTCCAAGATATCCCACGCAATTATCGCCAGAGTAAGCGACCAGAAGCCCGATATCATCGGGGGAGGCCACAGGATTTTTGCTTTGAGCTAAAGCTCTTAAGGCTGGAATTGGAAGTATGGCATAGCGCTCCTGATTTTTTTCTGCATTCTGAGCGAATTCAAGAAGTTTGCCTACAGGAATGCGTTCTACGATTATTTTTGCCATCTATACACTCCTTTTTTTGTGCTAATATCGGGTTGAAAGGGCACACTTAGTCCTAAAAATAGCATCAATCAGTTGTAGATTTTGCCTAAAGACCAATTTCGTGTAGGCCTCCAAAAATTAGATTTAAAATTAATTTAACTATCGAATGCTGTGCAAGAATGAGAGCATTTTCTGAACTTTTCCTATCCAATCATAGTAACCATTGATCTTCATCTCAAACGTCTTTAGATCATCATTACCATATACAGGTATTCTCTTGAGCGAAAAGGGATTTGATTTCGCGTTATTGGAGCCATATATACTTGTCACTCCAACCCCATAACCAGCCTTTCTAACCATTTCTTGGTGAGAACGATCAAAATCACTCCATGAACCATAGGGATAGGAGAAGGAATTTATTTCTCTGCCGAGTAAATCCTGTATGTAAGTCTTGGATCGTTGGATTTCTGCAAATGCTTGTTTTTGGGAAAGCTGTGTTAATCTTCGGTGGGAATTAGTATGAGAGCCAAAATCCATGCCTCCTTTGATCATCTTTGAAATCTGGCCTTCAGAAAGGGGGGAATTTCCTCCGCTCGGGAACAAGGGTTCATTCAGCCATGGGAATAAATTTTTAGAATCGACAAAATCGCATATCAAGAAGAATGTCGCACTAAATCCGTATTTTTTTAGTATTGGATATGCCTGAATGTAGGAATCGGCATATCCATCATCAAATGTTAAAACTATGGTCTTATGATTAGTTGTGATAGGAGCTTGAATCGTCTCATAAAATTCCGCTAAATTAATAATTCTAAAATTATTTTCCTGAAGATAATTCATGTGAAGATTAAATAACTGAGGATCAATGGTAAAGTGACGATGATATTTCACATTTCTATAGGCTGAAATGCTATGGTAATCCAGGATTGTCGAAGGATAAATTATTTTATTAATTTCAAAGGGATTAATGAATTTTTTGAGGGAGATTATAGGTTTTAAGAATTCCACTAGGTGGTGTATTGTAAGCGCTCTCATCTATGGTTTTCTCCATTTTTGGCATATATTCTTATGTTTTTCATTGAGTTTTAAAAGCGGAAGGGAAAGTAAGAACCTTATTTTAGTTAAAACGAATAGAATGGTATATTCATAAAACTTTCCATTTTTTCTAAAATATTTCAATAAACTGGTTTGAAATTCATTTGTTCTTTTCTTCTCCGTCCATTGTTCTGAGCTCTTAGATAAGAAATGTACAGCTGAGACGTGAGGGTAGTGAACAATTTTCCAGCCTGCTTTCTTCATCCTCCAACATAAATCAACTTCTTCAAAATACATCCAGTATCTTTCATCAAAACTTCCCACTTGATCCAAGCCGTCTCTTCTGACAAACATGAAACTTCCCATGATCTGGTCGACTTCTCTGGTATCAGAATGGTCCCAATCCAGCATCAAGTATTCTCTGAAAATTTTAAGGTTGGGAAAGAAATATCTCAGACCTATCATCATCGAAAGAAAAACTTTAAAGCTGGGAAACCTTCTGCAGGAATGCTGAAGGCTGCCGTCTGGAAAAGTCAATCTGCAGGAAGAGGCGCCGACTTCTGGGTTTTTTTCCATGAATTCAAACATACGATCCAGGCAGTCTTCTTGGACAGCGACATCGCTGTTTAAGAAGAGAATATACTTTCCTCGGGCTCTAGCCAGTCCCTGGTTGTTGGCCCGTCCAAAACCTTCATTTCTCCTGTTCTTGATAAGAGTGACTTCGGGAAATTCCTTCTCCATCATTTCCGGGCTGCCGTCGGATGAGAAATTGTCAACCACGATGATTTCACAAGAGACTTTTTTGGTGTGAGCTTTTATGGATTCGATGGATTGAGAGAGAAAATATTTGGTGTTCCAGTTAACTATGATGATGGATAATTCACAGCACATCTCAGGCGACTTTGATCCGGAAGTCTTCGCTGTCGAAAGTGAGGTTGGGGTTGTAGTAAGGATCAGAGAATAGAGTTTGACCCCATCTGTTTTTCATGTACAAGATTTCATCAGGATTGAGATCATAGCCTCGGCTTGTGGATTCATAGTGGCAGAGCGAGGAAAATGGAGTATAGACAACCAGATATCCTTTTTCTCTCATTTTAAGGCAGAGATCGACATCGTTGAAGGCTACAGACAGATGGATCTCATCAAACTTTCCCACTTCTTCAAATATATCTTTTCTGGTCATCATGCAGGCTGCTGTTACGGCACTGTAGTTTCTTATCGTATTCAGCGCTCCAAAATAGCCATTGCTCTCTGCAGGAAAATGCTTGTGGGAATGTCCGGCCACTCCTCCCAGTCCGAGGACGGTTCCTGCATGTTGAATGGTGTTGTTGGGGAATATTAATTTTGCCCCGACAGCTCCCACCTCTTTTCTTGAAGAGTGTTCGAGCATGGAAGTCAGCCAACCCTTGGCAATAACTTCCATGTCGTTGTTTAAAAACAGAAGATGCTCGCCCTTTGCCTTGGTCACGGCAAAATTATTGATCTTCGAAAAATTGAATGCATCCTTGTATTCAATAATTTTGATCTGGCTCTTCTTCCTGATTATCTCAAAATAATCGCGTGTTTCCTGTTCTTGACTGTTATTGTCCACTATGATGATTTCATAATTTTTGTAATCAGTTTTCTCTTCGATGCTGTCGAGATTCCTTTTAAGGAACGAGACCATATCTTTCATGGGAATGATGATGGAAACCAGAGGAGAGTCTTTGATGGTTCTTCTTACCCTGTAGCTTTCGAATTGGTCAAAATTTATCCCCTTTTCCACAACTCCTTCTATTTTTCTCCTGTGTAAAGCCTCCTGCAACGCTTTCATGGAATTTTCAATATGCGAGATCTTTTCTTTATGGACTGTGGCTGTGGAGCCCTTTATCTGTCTCCAATGGTAAAGAACCTTAGGGATGTGGAAAATTTTATCTGTTTTCTCAGTAAACCTCAGGAGCAGGTCATAATCCTGACTCCCTTCAAGCCCCGTGCGGAAACCCTTTATTCGATCAATCATTTTTTTTCGAAAGAGGGAGAAATGGCAGATATAGTTGTAGGAAAGAAATAAATCAGGAGACCAATCTGGCTTAAAATAAGGTTCAATCCTTTTTCCTTCAGAGCTTATCTTGTCTTCGTCACTGTAGATGAGATCTGCCTCTGGGTGTTTGTTGAGAAGCTTCGCATTCTCGTAGAGTGCATCCGCTGAAAGCTCATCGTCATGGTCTAGAAACCCGACATAATCTCCCGTAGCTAAGGATAAGGCCTCGTTGCTTGCTTCTGAGATGCCTTTGTTCTTTGCCAAGAACTTGATTTTTATTTTATTGTTTTCTTTATATTTAAGAAGAGTTGCTTTTGTCTTGCTTCTGGTTGAGGCATCGTCCACGATGCACAATTCCCAGTTAGTATAGATTTGGTCGATAACGGATTCTATGGCTTTCTCCAGCCAAATTTTCTCCACGTTGTAGACAGGCATGATGATGCTAATTTTCGGCAGGAACGGAAATTTTTCGATTTCCTCCTTGGCTTCTCTGATTTTTTCTTCATTCAAAGTGTTCTGCTCGATCCAGATGTCATAGAGGTCTTTAGCTCTCAGCATTTCTCTTCTTTTTACTTTTTTCCAGAATGAGGAAAAGCCTTCCCTGGTTAGGGTCAGCATCGCTTTTTGAAGAGGTGGAAAGACTTTCAGCAGTCTCATATAGAACATTTTCCTGAAGAAATCGGCGAGCTTCCAGACCTTGGATTTCAGTATCATGTTCATGTTGTTTTCGATGTTTAGGATGTGAACTTCCTTGTCGTATATATCTTTTTTCAAGCTCTGGATGAGGCTATTTTTTTCTTGGGATTTCCTTTTGAATTCTTTGACTTCCCTTGAAAAATTCTGGAGATGAACCTTTTGGTCACTTATCTTCTTTTCCAAGTTCAGGATATGGATCTTTTTTTCATAGACTTCCTCTTTATAATTCTGGAGGTGAATGGTTTGATTTTGGATTAATTTCTCTAACGGCTTTATTTTTTTGTTTAGATGATATATCTGTGAATTCAGTTCTTCTATTTTGTTTTTGTCTTTTAATGCCTCCAGAGCGAGAAGTGTCTGAAGGTTTGAGAAGTCTGACCTTTCCAGAGTGAGATGCTTGTATTTTTCCCTGTAATTTTTGAATTTCTCTGAGATTTTTCCCAGGATGTATCTGTTCTTCTTCGACTTGCTGATGACAAACATGTGTCGATAAGCAGGCGGCCGCTGGTCGCTTTCATAGTAATTGCGGTTGTAGAATCTGTCGATGAGTATCGACAATTTTTGGGGATCAGGAAGATCGAGTATATAGTGTTTGACCATCATCAGGAGCAGCCAGTTATTCAAATATCCGCTTGGAAAATCGCAGTAGCTTATTTTTTTATTTGCCAGAAAAGATTTAATATTTTCTAAGTCAGGAAGACCGTTTTCGATATGTTCTTCCAGTTCTCTATGCTTGGCTTTCAATGTCTTCCTTATAAATTCATAGAGGATCTTCTCAGCCAGGATGCTGTTCTCTGTCTTAAAGGGCGCTCCTAAAACGACGAAGTCCTTGGTCGTTTGGAGAAGATTGTCCAAAAATTTTTCTCTTTGACTGGGAGAAATGTGCTCTAGTACATCTTGGCAGGCGAGAACATCAAACGCTTTATGGCAAAGAGGCATCGCTGTTGCATCTCCCTGGATATATCGGGGCAATCGGCAATCCGCTTTATCCAAGACGATGATTTCGTCTTCAGGAAAAAAATCCATGAGAGGAAGAGTATCTTGGCCTTCACTGTTCTTGAAATAACCCCCCACATCGAGAATTTTAAGTTTTTTTCTCCCGGTTTCCTCTTTTATGATGGTTATGATTTCTTCTGAGGCTCTATACCTCTGGTATTGATCAAAAGGCATATCTAACAGTCTCTCATTGACCATGATGCCTCCATTCAGAGGGAATATACATGACACCATATCTTTCCTTGACCTTGGCGCTTTCTATGACATTAAACCTGTAGCATCTTTCCCAGTGGTCATAAGCATGCAGACAAGAAAAATCGTAGATGGATGCGGTGAAAAGATAGGCTCCTGGAAGGAAAGGAATGGAATGAATGGTGTATTCGATGAACCCTTCTCCTTCAATATGATCGATATCGTAGTTGCTTGTTTTTGTGTTCGGTCCGGTCAGATGAATCCCTTCTTCCCGATAAAAGGCTATTCCAAAGACAGGCTTTTTGATTCTTTTGTGTGCACTGTAATGGATTCTGACTTTCATGAAATCTCCGGTCTTGAAGACATCACTTTCTCTATCCTGACCGTTGTAGAATTCAATATTCGTTATTTCTGCCTCCCCGGTTCCCCATCGATTTGTGTCGTCGCCGGTTGGTCTCTCTTTTGGGGGAGGGGCTTCTTCTTTAACGACTTTCTTCTCTTCTAATCTTAAGGCTCGGTCTTCCTTCTTGTATAAAATCTTATGATAGTCTGAAATGACATCAACAGCATTACCTACAGAGACAATTGAGCCGTTATCCAGGAGAAAGACCCGGTCACAAATTTTTTCGATCGTTACCAGATCATGGGAGACGATAATGATTGTTTTTCCCTCATTCTTAAATCCATGAACTTTTTGCAGGCATTTCTTTTGAAAATTTTCATCGCCCACAGCCAGTATTTCGTCGACAAGGAGGATATCCGGGTCGACATGGATAGCTATAGAAAACCCTAATCTGACATACATTCCTGAGGAATATGTTTTTATCGAGTTGTCGATAAACCTTTCCAGCCCAGAGAATTCGATGATATTTGCCATGTTTGAATCGATTTCTTTTTTTGTCAAACCCAGGATAGAACCGTTTATATAGATATTTTCTCTTCCGGATAACTCCGAATGAAAACCGGCTCCGATCTCGATCAGGGCCGCTATCTTCCCTTGGGTGAAGATATATCCTCGATCAGGAAATAATATTCTGGCCATAAGCTTCAACAAAGTGCTTTTTCCTGAGCCGTTTTCTCCGATTATCCCGATGGTTTCCCCCTTTTTTATATCCATGTTGATCTCTTTGAGCGCCCAGAATTCATCATAATAGGAGGATTTCTTGCCGGTCAAAAAATTAAGGACAGCATATTTCAGGTTAAATGTCTTCTCGTGGTATATCCTGAATTTTTTAGAAACATTCCTTATGTTTATACTGTCTGTCATATTGCCTCAGCAAACCTTCTGTTGTAGCGGTTAAAAACAAGATGTCCGAAGGCAAGAAAGACGCATCCTACTAGAAACAAAGAGATTAATTCAACTGGAGAAAGCCACTTGTTGTAGAGGAGTGAATTTCTGTAACTTTCCACAAACAGAACAGCCGGGTTTAGCCTGTAGAGGGATTGGAATCTTTCCGGGACAAGATCGACTGGATAGATGATCGGCGTCAGCCAGAACCAGATCTGGAGGAAGATCTCAAGCAGATGCCTGACATCGCTGAAAAAGACATTCAAGGAGGATAATATAAAAGCTAATCCCTGAGTGAAGGCAAGTTGAAAAAGGATAATAAGAGGCAGGAGCAAAAGCGGAAGGCCGAGCTTGATCTTAAAAAGAACAAGGGCAGGAATGAGGATGATGAATGTCAAGAGAAATTGAACCAGGTTGGATAAGACTATGGATAAGGGGAGTATCTCCCTTGGGAAATAAACCTTCTTCACCAGATTGGCATTATCCTTGATAGAACTTACCGCCATGGAGAGGGAGAGACTCAGAAAGGTCCAAGGCAGAAACCCGCACAGGAAAAAGAGAGGGAAATTTTCTACCCTGATTTTAATGATATACTGGAAAGCAATAGTATATACGATCAACATGATTAAGGGATTGAGCAGGGACCAAAAAAATCCTAGAATGGACCCTTTATATTTTACCTTTAAATCCCTGGCCACAAGATTGTAGATGAGGTTCTTGAACCTGTAGATTTCTTTGAGTTGATTAACCATGGTGCGCTTTCCTCAAGTTGGGTGAGAGCTGGAAAAGCATTTCCCGTTTCTCTTCCATGACAAGACCGGCAAGATTCATGCTTTACTCACAGGAATCTTATCTATCTCATAGTAGAAAGGGTAGCACGTTGGCCGTTTCTTCTCCTCTCGAGCATCTCATTTTCTCATTTTTACAATCTGAGCAGGAGAGCCTGCGGCGACGGCAAATTCCGGTATATCAGAATTAACAAAGGAATTTGTTCCGATAACACTGTCTCTTCCGATCTTGCATCCATCAAAAACTTTTACTCCTGATCCAAGCCAGACATTATCGCCTATTTCTATTCCCAGGCATCGAGCTCCTTGATAAGATACAGGGATATCGGTTCTCTCCATCGAATGACTCCCTCCTCCCATAAGATAACAGTAGGCGGCTATCAGGACATCGCTTCCCACTCGAACCCTGCAGTCTCTGGAAAATATGATACACATCATTCCCAGGTTCGCTCTTTTCCCGATTTCGATGAAGCCGCCTTTGCTGTTGAGTACCGTGTTTCGACTGATGAGTGTTTCCTCTCCAATCTTTATCCCGCTCTTCTTGCCGCCGTAGGCATCGAGGACAGCAAAATCGTTGATTGCCACATTATCCTCAATTTCAATTTTATGAGGGTGTCTGAGTGTAATATTCCTGCCCCAGATCACTCCTTTCCCCACCCGTTTGATCAACAGCTTATAAAATTTTCTCCTCAAGTAATACCCCAAGGCCCCGGGAAAATTTCCGAAGAGGGAGGTAATAGTCTCGTAGAGCAAAAGAAAAATAATCCCTTTCTCGCCAACAGACAGATTTTTGTACTTCTGGAATGAGGAACGACCTCTGTTTTGCAGTTCGAAATGGACGCTTGTTGCCTTTTTTATACTGGAATCGTTCATTTTAAGGAATGGATCCTCCATTGTATCATTATTTTAATAGACTTTTTGCAAATCCGAATGACCAGGCTAGATTCCCCATGAAAAAGATGGGCAGGATGAGGAGAAAGTCTTTCAGCAAGCCAATTTCTAATGAGATGATATGTTTTAAAACCAGGAATGTTCTTATCACCGGTAAAAATGGGATGAACACAAGATGGTTGGACAGGAATGACCCAGGCAGCCTGGCGCGCTTTCGAGTCAGCATGGAATATTCTCCGTGTAATACCTGTTTCTTCAAATAATATGGAAAATTTGTGGTAAAAGAATGGGAGACTTTCATTTCAGGAGCAAAAAGGATGTATTCACCTTTTTTAACCAGATTATAAGAAAAAAGCATATCCACACCCTTACGGATATGAGGAAAGTTCCCGTATCTCTCAAAGATATCTCTGGAGATATAGCAATTGGCAGTAGAGATGAGCCTGACATACCTTGTGCGGCTTCCAGGGGAGAGTTGAATGTCCTCAAGAAAGTATTCTGCCTTGCTGACTATGTTAGCAAAATTTGTGTTTCCGATGGATCCCCCCACGATTTTATATCCTTGTTTGTGCTTCTTGGTTATTGTCGAAAGCCAATTTCTTTCAGCAGTACAGTCTGAATCGATGAAGGCGATGATGTTCCCTTTAGCTTCCCTGAGCCCTATGTTCTTGGCATCCCCAGTAAAAGCCCTTTTTTTCAGTTGAATGACTTTAACCTCGGGGAATTTCCGCTGGATAATTTTTTTTGTGTCATCCTGAGAGCTATTGACCACGATGATTTCTTTCTTTCCCAGATAATCCTGGCAGGTTAAAGAAGTGAGAGTTTTGATGATTGTCGGTTGTGCATCATAAGCGGGGATAATTATTGATATCAGAGTATTGTCCATTTTTTTAATGGAGGCATTTGTTTAAGGCCGTCTGAAATTCTCGAGCTATTCGACTGGATGAGAAAAGGTCTTGATATAATTTAAAGCCCGCCTCTGCTATGTCCTTTCTCAGATTCTTATCCTCTTTGAGCAAGACGATGGATTCTGCCAGAGCTTCGGAGTTGGCCATCTCGCACAAAATTGAATTTATCTTGTGCTGGAAAACCTCTTGTGCTGCAGGCGAATTGCCTGTTATGATAGGTTTTTTCATGGCCAATGCTTCATACACTTTTATAGGAATTCCTCTTCTGGCTTTATGGGTGTCACCAAAAATTCCCAAGCAAATGTCTGCATTCTTGATGTGAATGGGTAACTCTCTGTAATTTACCCAATCAATAAAAGAGACATTCTTGATTTTTAATTTGTTGGCCAAATTTCTGATCTCGTCGGACAATTGTCCTGAACCTATGATTTCAAACTCGATTTCTCTGTCCCTCTCCAAGAGTTTAGCCGCTTTTATTATGTAAGAGATTCCCTGAAGGGGAATGAATTTCCCATAAAAGAGGACTCTTAGATGGTTTGTATTGTCTCTTTGTTCTTCCCGAGGACGGTAAAAGAAATTTGTTTCATCAGCTCCTAAAGGAATTTTATAAAATTTTTCTCTGGGGATTTTGAATTCTTGGCAATAATAATCCCTGTAATTATCGGTTTCTATGATAACCATATCTGCCAAACGACAGCTCATTTCATCGACGAGATGAATGATCTTAGATTTTATTGATGCTTTGTTTATATATTTTCTGTCTTCTACTGAAGTTTCATAGAGAGGAAAGACTGGTGAAAAAATTAAGGGCTTCCTCCTCAGTGCAGCCAATAGTTTGGCCAGCGGCATATCAAAGTAACCGTTGTAGCCGACGACAACAGCATCATGGTCTTCCAGTTGAATGTAGCACACAGCTAGGCGAGTATAAATAAAAACAAATTGAAAGACAATTTTTATCATTGACTTTAAAGAGAAGAACTCTGCCTTTTCTTTCTTGAGTTCCCAGTAGGGAACATGGCAGTCGATAACCTTAATGTTGAGCTGGCGGCATGCCTCTTTTAGGGTGATGGAACGGGGAAATGAACTCTCATAAGTTCCGAAAAAACAGACTGAATTCTCTCTTTTCTTTTCCTTCATGGCTCTCTGAAATGATTCCTATCCACGCCAAAAATATTAACTGATTTAAGAAATTCTTTCAAAATCGAAAAGTCTTCTTTTCCAATCCCTCTAAAAAAGAAAAGAAACAGTCCATATAAGAGAAGAGCTGCCAGAGCCGTTAAAAAAAGCTGAGTGACTGAATTGACTTTGAAAAACCTCACCACCAGTGCCATGAGAGAGGCTGCCATAAAGGGTTTAAAAAGATGAGCAAAATAATTCTCCATCTTTTCAACTTTGTTGGAATGGAACAATATGAATAGATAGGCAACAAAAGCTCCCAGACTCAGGCTCAATGGGGCAAGGTCAAATTCGTGCAGATGCATCATATAAAACCAGGCCCCGAGAAAAACGAAGAGATTTATGAGTTGAGTCAGAAAAATGGCGATCTTTTTCTCATAAACAAACAGGACTTGGTTGTGAAATCTAATCCATGAAAAAAATATCACCGCAGGAAGAAAAAGTTTGATAATGAGAGTTCCAGGAACATAATCTCTTCCAACGAGGAAGGCGATAATCGGCTCGGCAAGGACATACCCTCCTAAGATGACAGGAAATAAGAGAATATTGGTGTACTTCCAGGCATATCTTAGGGAATCCTTGAGTTTATTCTCCTCTAAGGCATGAAATTCCACCAAAGATGGTAGAATGCTTTCGTTGATAAAGTAGATCAGCAAAATCACACTAAAGCATATTTGGACTCCGACACCAAAATATCCCACCACAGCCATGTCGCCGATAGACATTTTAGATAAAATGGTTATCAGCCAGACGAGCATACCTAGAATTGCTTGGCTCATGTACATCCAGAAACCAAAGGAGAGATATTTCCTGAATGGACTATCCAGGGGGACCTGATTTCTTGGCAGCAGACGGAAGGAGAGGAATAAACTCAGTAAAAAAGCTACGAGCGGAGCTGCAAAAAGTCCAAGAATAATCCCTGTCGCATAGAAAAAATAAAAAAGAAAAATAACAAGGACTGTCCTTGAGGCTATTCTTATTACGGGGATTAAAGCATATGTTCCCATCCAGTTGTAAGAGTATAAGATTGATTCTCCAGCGAGGTTCAGTGAGAAGAGGAGGGCTGCCAAAGCAATAATCATAAAATAGGCGAGCTCATTTGGCCAATAGAGGATACCAATCCCCATGATGAAGAGGAAGACAGGAATTTTCATCCAGATGACTTTTTTGATGAGGGAGGGGATCATGAATTTATTTCTTATTCTCAGTTCCGGTACATATTTTATGATGATATACTGCCCCCCTAATCCCAAAACTCGGGCAATAATAAAATAGATGGAAAGCCAATAGGAATAGAACCCCATATTTTTTGGACCTAATAATCTCGGAATCAAAAGAATCTGGAGCGCTTGGATAATGAGGTTGGAGATTTTTCCTGATAGAAGGAAGAGCGCTCCCTTTATGATTTTATGTTTTCTTTGCAATGAATTTCACTTCACGGAGAAGAGGATCCTTGAATTTTGTGTTACCACCCAATTCTGAGATAGGGCCTTTTATTCAATATTCGCTGTTCAATCTTTCGGCCAAGGATTTCCCGGCTAGAATATTTTGCTCCATGTTTTGATATTCCCATTGAGCATATCTTCCGCAGAGATAGATGTCGTTTTTCTCTAAAAAATGACGAATAAAAGAGATGGCTTCTTTTCGTTGATGATCATAGATGGCGTAGGCATAAGGGAGAGTCAAGATGTGAGTCAATATGATCTTATCGTCTGGGAAGAGGACTTCTGCTTTTATCAGATCTTCTATGGTTCTTTGAGTAAGGTTTTTGAGATTTAAAGGCCTTGTTCTGGAAAATGATATTTCAGCACTTACTGAACTTTTCCTGGGGGGGACCATTTCCGGGGATTGGTTTTGGTAGAATCCCAACTTGTGAAAAATATAGTCTTTCTCGGGATAATACACCCGCTGTTTTTCGGAAAGAGAAGGCCGGTCCACTCCTATATTGACTATATACAAGGAGGTCCATCTCAATTTCTTGGAGGCTGCCTTGATTTCTTGAGGAGGAGAATCGAGCATCTGGATGAGTTCAGTTAAAGGAAGAGTTGAGATAAGTTTCTCATAGAAGAATTTTTTCCCGCCATTTATTTCGAAGGACTTGTTCTTTAAAGAGATGCTTGTGGCTTCAGAATTAAGATGAAGATTCTTGACGTGAGGAACAATAGAGTTAAAGATGGCTTGAATTCCCCCCTTTTGAGGATAGATAAAATTGGCATTTATTCCCAGGCAACGAGGGGCTCTTTTCAAGCTTCCATCCAGAACCTCCTCCAATGTCGGTAATGGAATAAATTTTCCCATCCAATCGGTAGTCATTTCCTTCAAGGGTACAGTCCATTGTTTCAGATTGAAAGGAATCATGAAGTGCTTTGCAATTCCTTCTCCGAAAACCTTTAAAATAAAATCTTCGAAGTTTGAAAATCCCCCTGGTTTTTCTCCATACCGCAACTTTGCATTCATTAAACCCAAGATGCATTCTTTGACAACCCCAACAGGAAGGCCGTATAAATTTGCCTGGAAAGGATAGCGAGTGTAAGTGCCTTTTGAGTATATCCATGCTTCTCTGGGCAGACATCTCATGTTATTTTTTATGAGCTTATCTAACAATGATCTTACTTCTTGATTTCGGGTATAAAAAATATGGCCACCGTAATCAAAACTGAACCCATCGATTTTTTCTGTGCGGCATCCTCCCCCGATCTCGCTGTTCTTTTCCCAGATTGTGTAATTTGTTTTTAAATAGTAGGCGGCACTCAAGCCTGTTGGTCCAGCACCTAGAATAGAAATCGGTTCCAATGGAATAAATTTCTTTCTTATTTTTTGCGAATATTATTTATTTCTTCAGCAATTTTCTTGCCGCTGGCTATGCTGTGATCCATGTTGAAGTATTCCCATTCACCAAATCGACCGCAGGGATAGATGTGGTGTTTGCGTAAGAAATCATGGATTTTTTTCACGTTTTTTCTATGATCGAGATCGTAGATAACGTATGCACATCGGATATCTGCAACGTCTGAAACAGCTATTCTGTCATCAGGGGATAAGATTTTTGCCTTTATCAGGTCCTCAACGACTCTTTCTATGATATTCTCCTTACTGATTTTCTTGGTCTTGGAATAAGAGATTTCGGTTGTAACTGAACTGCGGCTTTTGGGAGTTGTATGAGATGAAAGATTCATCGGAAAGCTGATCCGATGGAAGAGGAAATCAGGCTCATAGAAATAGACATAATGGTAAGGACTGATCTTTTCTCTGTCGACCCCCAGGTTGACGCAATAGACAGAATTATGTTTAAGCTCTTGGGAGGCTCGCCTCACTTCTTTTGGAACATTTTCTATGCATTTAGTGATTTCAGGAAGAGGCAGAGTGGAGATGAGCTTTTCGTAGAAGACTTTTTTGCCATCACTGAATTCAACACATTTTTTCCCCAAATAGACCTTGATCGCTTCCTTTTCCAATTTGATGTTCTTTACTTTGGTTAGGAAGGAAAAAGGGAGACCTTCGATGCCTCCATGAAGTGGATACCAGAATTCTGTGTTGAATCCGAAGAGCCTTGGATTATCATGGAGCGCACCTTCGAGTAACTCTTCCATGGAAAGCCGAGGGACTCGGTTCCAGACCCATTCAAAATTCATCTTCTTGGGAGAAATCGTCCAAATTTTATTGGCATAGGGTATCATCAGATGTTTAGCAATACCTTCACCAAAGTTCCAGATGATCCATTCTTCATAATTTTGAGGTTCTTTGTCCTTTTTCTTCAAGGTATTAAAAAACCCCAAGATACAATCTTTGACAATCGAGACCGGCAGACCATAGAGATGTGATTGAAATGGAAACCGGGTATAGACATCACTCGATTTGTGATAGATCCAGGCTTCTCTTGATTGAATATGCAGGTTATTGTTTAAAAGTCTTTTGATCAGTCTTGAGACATATTCATCCTTGGGAAAGAGGATGTGAGGTCCGTAGTCGAAGATAAAATCATCAATATGGATGGAGCGGCATAATCCACCGATTTTTTTTTCTTTCTCGAATATTTCATAGTCTTCTTTTAAATGGTAAGCCGCACTTAATCCTGCTAGACCAGCACCTAGAATAACAACTTTGCTCATCAGAAATCCTTGAGAGATTTTAAATAGGAACAGTCTTTTTTCTTATTGTGACTGTCTTCTTTCTCTCTTTTCAACTTTTTCGCTTTCCATCCTTCTGATCCGCCAGAGAGCTTCCTCGATGAGTTTTCTATTGGAAGAGATGAGATCTGATAGAATGGCGATAACTGCCAGCAGAAAACTGATGATTAATAAGATAGCGCTTAATAGCAGTGATTGGATGTGCCCCCCGGTCTTTCCGGAGAAGAAGAAGACTAAAAATCTGATGCCTGGGATCAATCCTAAGACAAAGAACAGAGCAGCTAAGACGAGAAAGATCTTGAGGGGTTCATGCATAGCATAAGTGCGAAGTATGGTGGAGCCTGAGTTTGTCAAAAAAGTGAAAACATTACTGAAAAGCCTTGACTTTCTGGGTGTCTTGTTTGTCTGGATGGGAATGCTCTTTACAGCCAGATTCAACTTCCCGGCTTGGATCAGCGTTTCCAAGGTATAGGAAAATTGGGATAAAACATTCAATTTTAATGCAGCCTCTCGATTGATTGCCCGGAATCCGCTGGTGGCATCAGGAATCTCTATCTTGGATAGAATTCTCACCAAAAGGCTGCCCAATTTTTGCAGTTTCTTCTTTGCCCATGAAAAATGAGGAATGGTCTGGGTCTGACGATCTCCGACCACGATATCTGCATCTCCTTTTAGGATGGGCATTACCAGCTTGGAAATTTCTGAGCCTTTGTATTGGTTGTCTGCATCTGTGTTGACAATGATATCCGCTCCAAGACGCAGACAAGATTCCACACCCGCTGAGAAGGCTGCGGCTAATCCTTGGTGTTTTTTGAAGCGAACGATATGATTGACACCATTTTTTCGAGCGACTCGAGCTGTATTGTCGGTGCTTCCATCATCCACCACGAGGACTTCCACTTTATCTATCCCTTCTATATCCTTTGGTAGATCCTTCAAGGTCAAGGGAAGGTATTCTTCCTCGTTGTAGCAGGGGATTTGAATGATTAACTTCATTTTAACGTTGCCGCGAACTTTACATCCCTGTATGGTTAAGGGTATGATATGTATTCCATTACTTAATCAGTCCATTCTGTTGTCATTTTGTAACGACCGAATCCGATCGCATTTTCGTATGTATCTTTTTGAGAAAAAATGAGCTTAAATAATAGCGAAAAAAGATATCCTTGTCCACCCAGCATGCTCTTTCGTCCTTCACGATTCAGGATGATTTACCTTCCCCTTAACCTGGTTGCCTGTTGGGCTGCAGCCTTTTTCAAGGCAAGAGCAGGCGAGAGCTGGCCTTGGGTTGCCCTGTTTCTGATCACCATTTTTATCTTTGGAATCCTGGCTGTTGAGGTATGGATTTCTGCGCGCTTCTCTGAATTCTTGATCCCAGCCTTATTTGGTTTTCTGGCAGGGGCAGGAGCAAATGCCGTTATCCAAGGCCTGCTCGGGAAATTCCAGGGCCTTAACTGGGCTTTCCAGTCTCCTATTCAATTCAGCCTTGGAACGGTTCTCTTTGGGTTTCTGGGGTCGCTGATCTTTATTTCTTACGGTGATCAGGTGAGAAGGATATTTTCTTTTTTGATCTCTCCCAGCGGTCAAATCAGAAGCAAATCTCATCTTCGTACATTCTCTGCAATAGTATGGGTTGTCACAGTCCTTATCGCCTTAGCTCTTTGTGCCAGTCTGGTGGCAATCCTCGAGCAATTCAGTGAGTTAGCATCCCCCAACCCCCTGCGCAAACCTCTTTGGTTTCATGCCGGGGCTGTCGTTCTAGTGCTCCTCCTTGCGGCCTTTGCCAGGAAGAGTCTCATCCGGATTGGCCTCGTTCTTCTTCCAGGCATAATTTTGGGGATGTTTTGGGCTTTTATCATCCGCGATGTATATGAGGGGTTACTCTTTGTCTATCCTCAATTTCCCATAGCCTCAGAAGTTCTTGAATTTGTGCTCATCATAAATTTTTGTTTCTTGGGCATTGCCTGGCTGAACAAAGCTGCCCATGACAGCTGCTAGCAGTGTTTTCAATGCTCATCCAGTGAAAAAATGAAACGCATTATTTTGATTTCGGTTGCTCTGCTCTTCCTCTGCCAACAGAGTCCATCCCAAACCACTCCGAATCTTGAGGAGCTTAAGGCGCTGAGAGCGATCAGGGGGAAAATCCCTGGATATATTGTCTGGTCTACTCTTCGACACGGCACCTGGCAGATTTACAAGATGAGAGCTGATGGCACGGATAAAGAGCGTCTCACAGACGATCGAGAAAGCAACTCTCAACCCATTTGGACAAAGAATGGTGAGTGGATTTACTACCAACGCAATGAAGATATTTACAGGATGCGTCCGGATGGCTCAAATTCTGAGATTGTGGTGGAGAAAGGATTTTCTTTTGATGTGAACAAGGACGGATCTAAGCTCATTTATGTGGTTAATTGGCAGGATAAAGACAGGTCTGCGATTGTCCTTCTTGATCTTGAAAAAAGAACAACAGAAGAAATCATCCCTGCCAGAGCTCCTGAATTTAAGGGGAAAGAATTGAGGTATCCAACGGTTTCTCCAGATGGCCAATGGATAGCTTTCGCTTCCGACTATCCAACTCCCTGGACAATTCACATGGCAAGAACAGACGGGAGTAGTCTTTGCCGATTTGCAGAGGGCTGCATGCCACAATACAGTCCAGATGGGTCTATGGTTGCTTGGATTACCAGCGGCTATCATCATCTCTACCTGGGCACTCCAGATGGCAAGAATCAAAGGCCTTTCGAGAAGTCAATCCCAGGGCGCCCTCATGCCTATTTCCCAAGATGGTCGAATGACGGGAAATCCATTGTCTTCGCTGCAAGTCCTGATCCTGACCGGACGATGAGTGATTATGAAATTTATATCAAGCCTGTGGAGGGAGGGAAAGGAGTCCGCTTGACTTTTGATCCAAGATCAGATGTCTGGCCTGATCTCTTTATTCCTGAGAAAAGCGATTCTAAGTAGAATCCAGCGAAGAACATTATAATCTTTTATCAATTTGCCGGTCGGCCCTTAAAAATGATATTTAAATATCTTTTTGCTATTTTATCCCAATCATAATTGGAAATAATATAATTTTTTCTATAATTTTTATGATTTTTCATTTCGAGATAAGATTTTATATGATTTGCCCATAATTGAGAGTTTAATTCTAAACAAACACCTAATTTTTTATCTTTTATGATATCCAATGGTCCGGCTGTTTTGGAAGCTATAACAGGTAGACCAAAATAAAGAGATTCAAGGATCACCATTCCATAGGGTTCATATAAGCTAGGCAATAAAAACAAATCAGCTAATTCATAAATCTGTTTTAATTGTCTATTTGGTATTCCTCTAATGATAAGAACTTGATGACTTAATTTAAGTTTTACTATTTTGTTAACCAGATTGTCCACATCCGGACCCTCCCCAACTATTAACAACCCCAATTTTTTAGTCCTTGATGCAGTTAATACGTCCAGTATAAAAGATATGTTCCTCCTTTTTTCAATCCTCCCTACGTAGAGCAGCAAATAATCAAATTTTGATCTGAAGCTTTTTATTCCTTCGATATTTTTGTAGCCATGAAATTTTTTATTAAAATCTAACCCTACAGGCAAAAGGTGATTGTTCTTGTTTAAGCTATTATTCATTAAATATTGTTGTGCAGCACTGGTTTTGGCAAAATAATAATCACAGTTCTTTTTTATACTGTTAATGAATATTTTATTATATATCTTTTGAATGAACGCCTTATAACCCGAATATTTTTCATAAACGCCCTGATAGAGGACGGTCGTCGCATTTTTTTTCCTAGCCCATTTCAATATTAAAGGTGTCATTATTTGAGAGTATTCATGAGTTTGAACTATGTCATACTTATTGTTGAGTATTCTTTGTTTCAGAGAAAAATCAATGATTCTACCTTTTAAAGTAAACCCCGTGATGGGAATTAATTTAATATAATTATTTTCGGCTTTTTCGATAACATTTTCATCCTTTATGTCTGTGAATCTTGAGTAAATATCAACCGATATGCCCAGCTTCAACAATCCTTGTGCTAAACCTATTTCTTGTACATTGTATTTCGATAAATCTAATGGAGATGATACGGTTCTGAAAATAGCCATTTTTCCCATCATTTATTCTTCTTGAAATTGCTTAAAGAGGTTTTCCAAGCAATTCCGATTTTATTTTTCCACATACCACTTGATGGTTTTTTTCAGGCCTTGTTCAAAAGTTGTCTTCGCTTTGAAGCCGAATTCTATCTCTGCCTTTGAGGTACTCAACATCCTCCGGGGCTGTCCATCGGGCTTTTGATCAGCAAACATTTTTTTCAAATCGCTGATTACGCGCAGATCATAGTCTGGAAGATCAGCCACTGAGACGTGTTCACATCTCCGGTAGTTTCTGAGCCTCCTGATCAGGTGTGTCCCCAGAAATCCCTTGCCGCCCGTGACGGTGATTCTTTTTTTTCTTAGATACATATTCAAGGCCTTTCTCGCTTCCTCTGTATTTGCTTCGATTATACTATAAAAAAAGGGGACACACCTCTTCAGGCCGTCCCCTTTATGTTATCTTCACGCTTTTATTTCTAGGACGTCATTGAGGACGCTTTGAATGTTGATTTAACTTTTTGGTATTTGCCTCGTTTTACCTTCGGCAGTGCGCGTATCTACGAAAACTCTTAACATTAGGGTCAGGAACAGAGAACCAGTTATAACGAACAAAATGATCAATCCCACGTAGAACGATTTTTTATTCAAGGGCGAAGGTTTATTGCTTGTGATTTCTCTCAGAAATATGCCGATTTTTTCTCCCAACCCCACGGCATAGACTGTTTTGAAAGCGAGATCTCCTTCCAGCTCTTGGTCATTGATGATTTTTACTCCTTCTCTGTATTTATCCTCTTGGTCATTCGACCAGATGGTGATAGCGTTTCCAGGGCGGGCATTCGGAGCTTCCAGATAAAAATAATATTTTTTTTCCTGCGAGCCTTTAATTCTGGGAAACACGAATCGGTGATACCGGTTGTCCTTGATTTTAAGCATATCTACTCTGTTTTGGTATAAATCGCCTGTACTGTTTCCTTGTTCTTTCAGGTGAAAAATCAGTTCACCTGAATTTTTTCTTTTATAAGTACCTATTAACACCTCAATAGCCGCGAGATGGTCATACTGGGCCATAAAAGTCTGGCCCACTTTTTTAGGTCCATAAATTTCCCCCACCGTATTCGAGTGGTCAAATTGATTGTAAACCTCGATTTTTCTCGTAAGAAGCAGAGCGATCCAGATGGATAGAGCAAAAAACACGATTCCGAAGATGAACAGCACTCCCCCTTTTCTATGAAAGATCTGATATTTTTTTATAAGTGTGATAAGCACCCAGAGAAACAATGTAAGCAGTATGACGAAATAAAAAACTTGATTCTTGAATAGATTAATGAAAAAGCTCAGAATGTTCACAACTCTTGTGGCCAGAGTATGGAAACTCAAGCTCCATCCCAATTGGTATTCTGTTTTGAACACGAGATCTCCTCGAGATGGAACTCCATTGATAATTTTCTCTCCACCCTTATACAAATCCTCAGAGCTTGACCAGATAGTAATGGCATTTCCGGGTTCTGCATGGGGAGCTTCCAGATAAAAATAATATTTTTTTCCCTTTGAAAACAAAATTTCTTTCCCCTTATAGTTCTCTATCTTGGGAAAGGAGAACCGATAGAATGTATTATCCTGAACATCTCTCATATTGCAGGGAAGTACAACCATGTCGTCTTCGCTTTCCAATCCCTCTTTCAGGCGAAAAATGAGAGTTCCTTTATTCTCTCTATTGTAAGTTGCGAGCAGGATTTCTATAGCTGACAAGTCTTTATGATCTGCCTTGAAAGTCTGTCCGATCTTCATCTGTCCGTATATTTCTCCTACTGGAATATTGTTGTAGGATTGATTATAGACATCGATTATCGCAGGAGGAGAAATTGAAAGAAAAAAAACAGATATAAAAATAATTAAAGAAATACATGCTATAGGAATAATTTTTTTCTTTTTAGATAAATCAGGCATTGGTGAAGAAATAAAAAAACCTGATCAATGAATGGAAAACAGTGTATATATTCATTGCCATGAAGCCAACAATAATGAAGAGGGGCACCCCCCTTTTTAACCTTTTTGGAGCGATTTCTTTCAAGCCCAAAACAAAAAAAATGGCTAAGGCACCTATGGCTGGGAACAGATACCTTCCTTGTGCCACTTCAGTGAATAAATATGGGAAAACAGCATTTCCCTCTACCATTATGGATCTGGGATAATATCTTATAATTATTCCCAGTATGATAGGCAGGCCTGCAGCAGCAAGAATAAGAAAAGAAGCAAAATCCACATCTATTGTGTATTCTTTTCGGGCAAAATAGGAGTAGAGATACTTGAGGAGACCGAGTACAGAAAGGAGGCAAATCAATTTCAAGACAGAATAGATATCCAAATGATATTCAAATCTCAACCAACCAGCAAAAAACCAAAAAGTTTTAAAAAACCCGTTTAAAAAATTAGATATAGACTGGGAAGTTCCTATTGATACATATTTTGTAAATTTATTTATATCATCAATTCTCGGCTTTACTCCTGAAAAATTGACAACCTTTTTAAAGTAGTCCGGAAAGAAATGCTGAGCTGTAAAAAAGAGGAGTATAAATATCAACAAGACGGCCAAAATTATAATAGAGATTTTTATGAGTTCTTTTCTATTTTTCAGTGAGCGAACGAAATATATTGAGAGCAAAACCACAAAAGGCGGAATCATGAACAACGCAACTCGATGATTGAAAAAAGCCAATCCAATAATCAGGGGGCTTAAGAAAAGAGCAATTAAATTTTTTCCCTTGAATAAAGAATAAAGAATTGTATAAAGGAAGGCTGCTCCCAACAGCACAGAAAGATTTATGGGATTAACAGAAGTGGAGATGATTAAAAATTGAGGTAAAAAAGCGACAAAGCATACAGTGGCAAAGATATAAGGAATGTTTCCTTTAAATATGAGTTTAGATGACAAATATATAAAGTAGACAGTAAAAACATAATAGAAGAATGAGAGAAATCGGATTAAGTAAAATTGATTGATGCTCTTTTTTAAATTAAAGACCTTTAGAATAAAAGAGTTAATCAAATAATAAAGAGGTTCTCTTTCTGAAAGACTTTCAATACCATGGTAAAAGGGCAGCTTGGTTAAGCTTTGAGGCAAAGGTTCGGGACGTGGAAGATTTTGATATTGCCAGGCGTGAAAAGTAGCCATTGATCTGACAATTTCTTTGCTAAGAATCCTATGGTTTTCAGATCCTAAGGCTGCATTTTTAGAAAACAAAGCTCCCTTGCCAAAATGATGAGGTTCATCAGGTGATTGCCATGGAGGTATAAGTAATGAATACAGAATACCCTGAACAATGATAAAGATAAAAAATAAAGCTGTTGTGCTTTTCACTGTTATTTCAGCGGCTTCCCTTCCTTAAAAGAACCACTCTTAATGTCCTTAAAGCTATGTGGAGATCCAGGAGGAGGTTTGAGTTCTTTATGTAATAAAGATCATACTCCAGCTTCTTCACTGCATCCTCCACGGAGGCACCGTAAGGGAAGTTTACCTGTGCCCATCCTGTCAGTCCTGGTTTAACCAGATGGCGGTAACTATAATAGGGTATTTCTTTCTTAAGTCCTTTGACAAAAATTGGCCTTTCAGGTCGTGGCCCTATGAAAGACATCTCTCCTTTAAATATATTGAATATTTGAGGCAATTCATCGATCCTGAATAGCCTGATGATTCTGCCCACCTTGGTTAATCTCGGGTCTTTTTCTCCTGCCCAGGCCGCCCCGCTCTTTTCTGCCTCCTTGATCATGGAACGGAACTTTATCAGGTTAAATATCCTCTCATTAAGACCAATTCTTTCCTGTTTATAAAAGACAGGTCCTTCCGATTCAATCTGAATAAGCACTGCTGTCAGGAGCATCAGCGGTCCTGTGACAATCATTGCCAGGATCGATAAAATAATATCGATAATCCGTTTCACTCTTTGATAAAAGATATGATGAATCACAGTAAATCCATGTGAATAAACAAACCATCGGTCCTTCAGGTGATAAACGGGAATCTTCTCCCACTCATCTTCGTAAAAATCTACGAGTTCCCTCACCGGGATACCTTTTAAACGATATTGCATGAGGTCCTGCATGACTTCATCTGGCATTTTAGGATCATCAACAAAAATCACATTCAGATTTTTTATTTTAGAAAGTTCCTCCAACGGGATGACACTCTTAGATTTGGAGCTATAATGATATTTCCTGACAGAAAACCTGTTTGTTTTTTTAAGTTCACTGGCTACGCTTGAAACAATTCCTTTTGGCCCAACCAACAAAATACTTATGGGCTTATCAAGCTGTTGTTGTATTGCACTGTATCCTAGCCTCCATATGGAGGTTAATGTCAAAATAAACAAGAATTGTAAAGCAAATAAACTTCGTCCGATGAATATATGGAGGAACATGTATGTGAATACAGCAACCATGGCTCCTGCTAACAATACGCCAGCGAAAATCCTCAGAATAATCTTGACATCTGAAACACGAAAGGGACTATAAAGCTCCAGGATATAAAAGAATATGAGGATAAATATTATCCACAGAATAGTGTCGTCAATTGGCGAGCGAGGAAGCTGTTCGGATAAGAATCTGTCTAGGGTTTTAAATTTTATTAAGAAAGTTATGACCACAGAGATGCAGATGGAAATGATATCAAGAAACATGAATAGAAATATTGATTTAGGTCTTCGCACTTTATTCAGGCTGCCACGACATGTAGTATAACACGCTCAATACAGTCTTAGCACAATTATCACTCATTTTAAAGCTGGGGAATGGATTGCCATGATCTATGGCAGAATTATTTAAAATAAACTTCAGGATATTTGGTGTTTTGTTGTTGTATCATGGATTCTGCCCATTCAACTGTTTGAGCGATATGTGATATCGAAGTCAGATCCTTTATGGCCTGAAAGTCTATATATACTCGATTAAATCTTTTATTTTATAAGGATTTGGATCGAATGGTGGGTTCACATAATTGATGAGGTAATCCCTTGCAGACTTGGTAAATCTCCCTCTGAACAGGACATGCGATTTTTTCCCATAGATAAAAAATATATGCATTAAAAGGCCGTCAAAAGATATATTATACTTAACATTTTTATGTGAGGCCAGATAGAATAAGTCCGCAAGAGTTGTTTTCCCTCTCAAATCGATATCAACAAAATCATATGTCTTCGGGTCATTGTTTCTTTCTTTTTGTGTGCCCGTGTGGATAACTTTTAAATCATTTTCTTTAGCAAAAACTTCAGCAAAGTCACGAATCTTTTTATAATGGCCTTTTGTGACCCTGAAGAATCCTGAATCAATATAATTGTTAAAAATTAAATAATTATGATGAGAGTCAAGGTTTATATTTTGTGGGCAATTTCGCAGGCCTGAAGGTTTTGCGTAAAAATTTTTACTGTTCATTAGCAGGAAAGCAGCAACTTTATCGACGATATCCTTACACAGAAATTGGCTGATTTTAGTGGATGAGGTATTGATAAGCAAGATATTTTTATCGACCACTTTCTTTATATCTTTATAAAATTCAGTTCTTGTAATTGATAAATCTGCCTTTTTTAGATCATCATGGTTTCCTATCAGATAGCCATTATTCATGAAATAAAATTCCATCTGTTCGACAGGCATGACTTTTACCTTGAAGTTCTTTAAGTGTAAAAACCTTACCAACGGCTCAAAGAAGAGATGGTCTCCGTAGTGCATGAACTCATAGTTTGGAAAATATAAAACTATCCTGGTTATTGAATCGGGCGAAGGTCTGTTCCCTATAAAATACATGTTATCATTTATAGCAAGCCTTTTTATGATCGAAATATTAATATAATTGAGTACCTTTTTTATAACACTTCTAAATGTCAAGGATAACTCCTTGAAGTGTGTAGTAGGATATTATCGTTGGTTCTGTCTGCTCTTAAAACTCTCTAAAGGTTCGCTTCCCTTATCAATGGCAAATGATCTTCTGGTAATGATAAACATTGACATTGCAGAGATAGCTGGAATGGATGGTAGGACATAACCGAAGATCCCAACTCCTAAACTTGCTACACACAAATAAATAGTCAGGCTTAATAACCACGCAGCTGATAGAAAATGTGCCGACTCAGCTCTTATCTGTTTTATTTTCCTTAGATATTTGTAACTAGCTTTAAACATCCTGAACAATATCCATATGAGAGTTATACCGCCCAATAGGCCTTTAAATACCAATGCCTGTGTAATTGCTCCATGGGGTTCAATTCCAATGCTTGATATTTCATATCCAGTTCCGATAAAAGGATTCTTCAGGAAAGCATTCACCGAGCCCAGAAAGTAATTAATTCTAGCGATGTCACCTTTGCCTAAACCTGCGAAACCACTTTTATGTAATGTCTCTATCCAATTTATCGATTGTTCAATAATTATATTTGGAATAAAAATTATTATTGCAATTAATAAAAGACTGATGAGTGAGATGATTTTAATCCTCAATCTCCAATTCCCTAAGAATATCACCAGGACGGGTATGGATAACAAAAATGCAAAAATCGCAGTCCGGGATTTAGTGAAAATAAGGATGATAAAAGAAATAATAAACAACACAAACATACCTATTTTCTTCATGTTTAGCTCTCGGTGAATAAAAATTCTCCAGACGAGTAAATATATCAGAGAGCTCAGATAAACACCAAATGCGTGCTGAATCGGGAAGATGGCTACAAGTCCGGCTCTGGCTGACCAACTTGCCAATCTATTCAGTGATAGCTCTGTAGCAGGATACAATCCTATATCGATCAGACCTTTTTTCCATAATATTGACCTTTGCCAGGCTACTCCGCTCACTCCATAAACGAAAACCATCTCAAAAATTGCTACGAGGCAAAGTAACGCTAAGGATGCAATTAAGATGTTGGAAATTGCATATATGTCTTTCTTTTCCTTAAAATAACTGACAAAGATGATGAAGACTGCAAAAAATTGGAAGTGTCTTATGATGTCTGTAATAACATTAACTGTAAACCCAGTATTGACTAACAGAATAAACGACGTTGCAAAGTAAATAAAGAGGGGTATTGTAAATATGGTGTTTGGGAGTGGCAGCTTTTCTTTCCTTAACAAGCCAGCGAACCATACTACAATAAACATCATTGCTACTGCTTCCGTAGAATTAATGTTTTTTGCACCTATGGGAAGAAAGATATTAAAAGGACACAGGAGGAGATATGCGAGCAATGCCAGCTTCATTGATCGCAACATTAATAGAAAATAAAACAGAATAGTGAATAGAAATAATACTATTTTATAATCCATTCTCTGTTATCTTCTTTTCCTTTCCATACTCTTATATACTTCTAATGTCTTAGCGGCTGTCTTTTGCCAGGAGAATTTTCTGGCTCTGGCTCTTCCTTCTCGTATCAGTCTTTTCTGAGTTTCCTCATCAGAAAGAACCTTAAAAATAGCTTTAGCCAAATCTTTGCTATTGGGATTGACCAGGAGAGCTGCTTCTCCTGTTACTTCTGGCAGCGAGGAGGCATTAGAGCATATTACAGGCGTACCGCAGGCCATTGCTTCTAGGACAGGAAGCCCAAATCCTTCGTAAAGCGAAGGTAGAACAAACACACTGGCACAGTTATACAGGATGGGTAAATCTTCTTCAGGGATGAATTCAATGAATCTAACATTTTTTTCTAATTTTAGTTCTCTCACCAAATTTTTGCTTTGTGGAAATCGAGGATCTTGTTTTCCGACAAGAACTAAATGGTGTTCGACTTCCTTTTCCTTTTTCAGTTGATGAAAAGCCCTGATTAACTCGATCCAGTTTTTGTGCGGCTTAGAATTACCTAAAGTCAGAATGAATCTTTTTCCTATATTAAATTTGCTTCTTACTTTTTTTAAGGAGTCTTCACTACAAATCACTTTAAAAATTTTGTTCGTAGCTAAAGGAATGACTTCGATTTTTTCACCTGCTATACCAAGAATTCTTATGATGTCTTGCTTAGTTGATGAAGAGTCAGCAATGATATTTGTTGCCTTTTTAGCTGCTCTCATATTTTGCATGCGGTAGTAGTATCTTTTTAGGAAGAAGGGGAGCACTTCTGGGTGAACGAGAGGAATAAGATCGTGAATAGTAGCAACAGATGGGCAAGGGACAACAGGAGGAAAGACAAAGTGAGGCGAATGAAATATATCGAGATTAGCTTTTTTTAGTAAACGAGCCCAGACAAATTGGCCAGCCGGCGAAAAAACAGGCAAGTCGATGACTTTTTTTGTAAAGTTTGTTGCTTGAGGAACCGGATTTTCATTCTCGGCGTTGCTAAAGAGAATGTATTCATTTTCCTTATCAATTTGAGCCAGCCCTTTAGCCAGCTCTCGGGTGTACCTTCCTACACCCGTCCAATCTAACATCCTTGCATCAATTCCGATTTTCATAGATCAGCTTTCAAGCCAGTGGCTCAAATCCCTACCAGTATATTCAGAAAGCCCCGTAATATCCCTATGGAAAAATTTAATGAGCTTTGTTCTTGACTGTATATTCAGTTTGACAGGGTCTTTCAGAGGTTTATAAATCAACCTTTTAACGCCTGACTTCACTATCCATTGGCGGAATGAATCGATTCGCTTTCCCTTCAGGAAAAAATTGGCATTTGCCAATAATTTATTAAGGGATCTAAAACGAGCCTGTCCTGAAGGATTGTATCTTGTGTTGATAATATCCTGGGGACAGTATTCTTCATCCACGCCGAGGTATTCATACACTGATCTCAACAGATTTTTAGGATGGGAGGTGATATCATCGTAGAACCATACTCTAGGAGGTTGACTGAATTCTTTTTTGAAGCGGCAGATACTCTTGAAGTACAAGAATGAGTGTAAATACTTATCTGAGTGGCCTAGTGATTCAACAAAATCATTTATATTATCTAGTCTTGATGTCGAGCCGTCACGCAATTCATGATAATACTTGCTTAAGAATGCATCCACAGGATTTCTGACCATAAACATTATCTTCACATCCGGTCCCAGGGAATCAAGGATTCTGTTAAAGCAACGTGGTATCATGTATAAAGGACAGGCTTCTCCTGGTATTTGACCGGAACCGCAGTGCTCAAAATACCTGGCATACCAATCTATGCCTTTATGGTAAAACTCTGCAAAAAACAGCGTCTCCTTGCATCCTTTAGGCATGCAAATCTCTGGGTGGGATTCCAGCATCTTGCTCAGCCAGGTAGTGCCGCACTTTTGTCCTCCTACAACCAGAAATCTAGGTAAAATCATCTAAACGATCTCATGGAAAGTAATTGATCTCATATTACCTTGACAGGCAACTCTCGTATAAGATCTCCAGTTTTTTCTTTAAAATTTGACGTGTAAACCTTTTCTCGATCCTCTGTCTGTTTATCTTGCCCATCTCTTTTCTCTTGAGGGTATCAGTATTTATCATCTTATGGAGACTCTCGGCACAGGCCGCGGGGCTGTGAGCGGGGAACAGGTATCCGTTCACACCATCATCGATCAAACCTGGCATATTCGCATCATGTGAACAGACGACTGGCAACCCGGAAGCCATAGCTTCAAGAATTGTATTCGACAGTCCCTCCCAGGAAGATGGAAAGACCAGAAAAGAACACATGGAATAATATCTTTCAACGTTGGTTGTGGGATCAATGAATATTATGTTCTTCTCGAGATGATATTTCCTGACAGCCTCGAGCGCCCTCACTGAATATTTCCTGTCGTTCTTTTCACCGACCAGAAAGAGAAGGAAGCCATCTGGCAATAATCCCTTTTGTTTTAAGATATATATGGCTTCTAGCAGTATCAGCTGGTTTTTTCGCTCTTCTACCCTTGCTGGGTAGACAGCGGCTGGAATTTTCATATCATCTGAGGTGAACTTAAATCTTTCTGTATCCACCATGTTCTCTATTATACAGAGCTGATCTTGTCTGTAACCCATTTCATTCACCAGCAAATCTGCGTTATAGCGTGTATTCACCATGTGAAACCTCGAAAAATTTTTAAACACATGGTATGTGAACCTGTTCCCTCCATAGCACTTTGAAAAATCGATATTTATTCGTGTAGATGTAATGACATTTTTATGCCTGAGTAACAGACTAATACCAGAGGAGTAAAGGTTGGCATACATGAGAAATGAATGGATGATTGATGGCTTCTCTTTGCTTGCTAGCAATAAGAATTTTAGAAAGCATGACATATTATAGAGCTTGCCAGTTTTTTTATTCAGGGAAAAAACCCTGACTCCTTGTTCCTCCAACACTGGGAATCGGTTCTCTGAATAGATGGTGCATATGGCTATATCGTATTTATCCTTCAGTAATAAAGCCATTTCTACAACCTGCTTTTCCGTACCACCGAAACGGAGTGAAGGAATCAGGAAAAGCACTTTTGGCTTTTCTTGTCTTCTGGATATATGGTGTCCGTGGTTGAGAAATGGCATATTGGCGGAAATCTTCCCCTTTTATTCTTCGGAAAGTATCGAATTGAAGAAATCAAAATATTGCTGAAATATGATCTCAGGATGAAACCTTTTTCTGTAGGAGACTCCCGCCTCCTTACCCAGTCTCTCCCTCAGGGGGGCATCCAGTATGAGCCTGCGGATGGCATTTTCCAAAGACTTGGAATCCCTTACCTTGACAAGCAGGCCGTTTCTTTCATTTTCTATCGCTTCCCTACATCCATCTATGTTAGTGGCTATTATAGGAAGGCTATAAGACATTGCTTCGACAAGGGCTAGGGGGAATCCTTCATAAATCGAGGGCATGACATAAATATCAAACAATTTCATGTGATCTGAAACATTATGTATATAACCAGGCATAATTATCTTTTCTGACAGTTCCTTCTCTTTTACCAGCTGCATTATATCGTTACGTAAAGAGCCGTCTCCGGCAATAATGACCTTCACATTAAGGGTTCTACAAATAGGAACGAGGGCCTCAACAAGATATTCCAATCCCTTCTGCCTGTTAATCTGGCAAATAGTCCCGATAACAATCTCCTTTGCTTTAATATCATAGACATCTCTTAAATCAACATTTTCTGTATTGTTGCTTTCTTCGTAACCAACTGTGTTGTAAATCACATGAATCTTTTTCTCGGGAACACCGTTTCTCTGGATCAATTTTTCTTTATTTGCGCTTGAAACCGTAACGATATAATCACAGAATGGGAGTGTCGCCAGATATCCTAACTTGTAAATCTGTTTTTTGGGAAAATGCCAACCCTCTATCATGTCATCATAAAATAAATGCATAAGCCAGACAAAAGGCACAGGCGGTCGAAATAAGGCCTTAACCAGGCGACCCCAAAAACCGGAGCGATCCTGATTAAGTACTACTAAATCCACTGCTTTCTTCCTGATTAGGCTATAAATATTTGTAAAAAGTGTTGGTGAGAAGCGGGATGAAGAGGAGCAATAAATGAGTTCCACCTCTGGATCAAACATCTCTTTTGGATATTTTTTTATAGATTCAGATGTTAGAAAAATACTTTTCATGCCGATTCTCGACCAGGCATTAGCCAAACGTATGATACATTTTTCAGCTCCACCAAAACATATAACAGGATCGACGAATAATATGGTTTTCATGGAATTAATATACACATCTTAGACTAATTACCTGCCAACACTCTCTGGGCACGTCTTTCCCATGTATAAGACTGTTTCAGATCTATCAATGCCTGCTTGGCAAGCCTTTCACGTGTTTTTTGATCGTCAGCAAGAAATTGAATTGATCTTACCCATCCATTAATATCATCTGGAACAACAAGTATTGCATTCCTCTCATGGTCTAATACTTCTCTCAGGACTGGGAGGTCAGAGGCTATGATTGGCCTTCCAGAGGCCATATACTCAAACATTTTCAGCGGTGACATCCAGCGGCTTGTGTCACTGGCTTTGTCTCCAGAGATTGTCACCCTTCTCTGGTAAGGCATTACCAAAATATCACAATGACGAATATAACCATTAATCAAGGATGGAGGTACAAATCCATGGAAGAAGATGTTCTTTCCTTCTGCTTCCCTTTTTCTTGTCTTGATGTCCTCCTCCGCACCCCCTATAATATGAAAGTCAATACCGGGAAGCTCCCTTGCCATTTTAAATATTAACTCTATTCCCCGGCCTGGATAGAGGTGTCCGATATAGCCGACCTTAGTTTTCTGTCCACGCGGATCAAATAGCTCTGTTTGGACTTCTTTGTTGTTATTCCCTATCAAGTCTGCACCATCATGAGCCACAATTATTTTTTTCCTTGAGACATTATCTTCGATCATTTCTTTCAAAGCCTGCGATATCACTACCAGATGCTTCAATTTTCTTTTTTTAACGAGATTTGAGAACAGCAGCCTTCCCACACGCGGCATCTGTCTTTCCGTAAAATGCATTTCATAGATTGTCTCGAAGCCCAGCACGGCAGCCAACCAAACACCCCGAAGAAAACGTCCGTAAACAACATCTGGCTTTATTTTAAGGGTTTCAATCGCACACCGGAGACTGTACAGGAATATAGAAGATTTCATCTGCGGCACGTAGAATTTTCTGATCTCAAAAAGTGGTTCCACTCCGTAAAAGTCAAAATCACTTTCAACATCTTTTTGATGAGAACCAGGTCTTTTGATGGTTAACAGGACCACCTCATGACCAATTCTAGAAAAGGCAGTGCACATCTTCATGACATTTATGCTATTGGCAGTACGAGAAGGAATGATTGAATCTGATAGGTAAAGAATCCTCAAAGGATTTCCTCGTTTGTTGTGTGGGCGAGTAGCTCTCTATCTGTCTGGTTCAGTAATGTCTGCCTCGCTGACTTGAACAGCATCTACAGTATATTCACTCCAACTGCCAGCGAAGCGAAGTCGGACATATTTGGTTGACGCCTTGACATGCTGCAATTGCCGCCATTCTGTTTCGCTTGACCGCTTCCAGCGGGCAATGATCGCATCCTTGAAGAGAACCCATGAGAGATCGACTGGTTCACCCACTTCCACATACTCATCCGCAAAGGAGTGTTGCGACGGATATTCCCAGTGCATTTCTGTTGTGATACGAACATCCTTCAAATCCCGAGGCGTCGTTCCATCGATGGCTTTAGCGCCTATGCTGCGCGGCAGAAGCCCCTTGATAGCATAGTAGAACCTCCGATCGTGGAAATAGCTCTGCTCGTACTCTTCGCACAGGGCGATGAGGAAGCCAATGTGACCTGTGTCCTTGGGATGATCGAGTATGCTGCCAGGCACGCGGGTGATGGCGGCACCCCAGATGAAGAAATAGACCTTGGAATCGCCTTCTGTGGGCACTTCCCAGATTGGCCAGGTGCGGATCGTGTCATACCAATTGGAACAGTTTACGTATTGAACCAGCTTCCCGTCGATGAGTTCGACGTAGGTGTTGCCGTCCAGTGTGAAATCGTAGGGTTGCGGAACGAGGCTGCTCAAGTTGTCAAGACGGTTTGATGTTCCGGGCGGCCAGAATTGCTGAATGGTGTACTCCCATTTCCCCGCTTCGAGGCGTTTACCGTCGAATGTATCCAGGAAGTTGTATTGTCCCTTCACACCTTTGGGGTGAGGGGTCGCCCACCGACTCTGACATCCGCAAAACATACTGACAAGAGCAGTCAGCATAAGTAGTGCGAATGCTCTGAGAGCTGGCTGTGCGCATACCAAAGAATGGACAAGATTTCGTTTTTCCATTTTCTGATCCTGTTTCATGATGTTTATTTCAATGGGCATCGAATTTTTTCTCCTTTTGTTGCGTAACTTCAAGATTGGCATTTCTCACCTTCTACGGAACCCTGGGAACGATTTGCTGAAAAATAGAGCAGCAGGGAAAATGATGTGGCATGTCATATGTAATCAGGAAGATTTGTTCTGTTTTTTGGAAAAAATAACAGTCATGGTCCGCCCTATTAAAGAGGCAGAGCATAAGGCAAAGGCCACATCATAGACCAGCAGGAATCTCGTTTCTATCTGGCTCACACTGATGAACATGACCATAAAGCTGATGATGAGGACCACCATCAGGAGATGCTCAGGTTCTTGTGATCTCCTCCGGATAGAATCGATAGCATAAATCAGGAAGAGGAGATATAATGTCCCATAATATGCATAACGGATGATATTATGGGAATTGCTATAGACTGGCATGGGTATTTCAAACACCCGTGGTAGCCTTTTTACCATACTCCTCATTATGCCAATCCAGCTTCCGTCATTAGTTGACCAGTATGTATAGGGAAAGTTTACAATTAATGTGCCAATATGGCTTTTATGAATAGGATCATCTCCAAAGTAATTAAGCCTCAAGAACTCTCTGATCATGTTCTGGGATGAGGAGGGTAAGGATGACAGCTTGTTGAAATTCACTGCCCAGTAGGAAGTATAGCCGGAGGAAAATATAAAAACACCAAGTGCAACCAGCAATGGCACAACAATGGCAAGGCGGAATTGCAAACGCCTGGAGAACAACCGGGTAAATAATATACTGAGGGTAAGAATGCCGAGGAGTACTCCGTTGGGCCTTATAAATGTCATCACAATGGCCACTATCAGGGCGGATATAAGATAGACCCGTTTATCCTTTCCTGCCCCGACTGCAAGCAATACAAATGTTAGGGCTGCACCGATGCTAAAAATATAGTCTGTCAAGAGGGTTCTGCTGTAGATGTTCAAGTATCGGTTGCCTATAATAAATATAATAAAAACAAGAAATACTGGCAAGTAACGGCGATTCCGAGATAAAGCCTTAGAAGCGAAAACAGCCAGGGCATAGATAAGAAACCCATTCAGCAGCGTGTAGGCAATCGGCCACGAACCTCTAAACAATCCCTTTAATACGGCGACTAGGACAGTAAATCCTACAAAGAAATAAGAACTATGTTTACCCTTTGAATAATGAGGATAGAGGCTCTTTGTCTCAAGGATATAATCGCTTAGGCTGTCATAGTCATGAGGGTCACTTCGACCGATATTAAAGCCAGGCTGGACATGCAACCTTTTTCCCTTATAGAAAGACATCATAAGTATGCCAAGATACAATATTAAGACTGCTAACAGAATACTGTGCTTAACCGACAGTTTTCTGTTTGCACTTGGCATTTTTATGATCGCTGTCTCCTGTCTTTTCTTCCTCTGATGTTTATTAAGACCACGCAGGGTGTTTATCCAGTTTGAGGTTAGGACATGAACCTCATAACCTATTCGGGTTGGAAGTATCCTGCGATATTGACTATTCTCATTTAGCAGATTTTTCTAAGATACTCGATATCACTCTATATATTTTTTCGGCAGCCTTACCGTCACCAAATTGGTTCACCTGAGGCTTAGTCTCCCATGAATCAGAAATAACTTCTTCTATAAAGGTTTGAATCCGGTTAGGCTCGGCATCTACCAATCTATTCCAGCCTGACTCAAGTGTTTCTTTCCATTCTGTCTCGTCCCTGAGAGTAATACATGGTACCCTGCAGAAATAAGCCTCCTTCTGCATCCCTCCTGAATCCGTACAGATAACCTTTGCGTTTTTCTCAAGGCAAATCATATCCAGATACGAAACTGGTTCTGTTACTTTTAGTCCTGATATATCAATCCTCGATTCCTTGATAGCCTTACGAGTCCGTGGATGCAGAGGGAGTATTATGCTTATATATTTATTTATTTTTTTTAAGGCCTCAAAGATAGCTCTTAACCTCTCTTTATTGTCGGTATTTTCAGCGCGATGTACTGTGACCAGCACATATTCATCTTTCTTCAAATCAAGTTTGGCAAGAATATCAGAGCGTATATCAGCAAGCCTGGCATAATTTGATATCGAGTCAAACATTACATCACCAACATTGATAACCAGGGGCTGTGAAGTGCTCTGGCTCAGACTAAAGTTGTCTTTTAAATCGTGACCCGATTTCCTTATGTTTATAAAACCTTCTCTGCGTAAATTGTTCACAGCATTTCCTGTGGGACAAAAGAGAAGATCGGAGATGTGGTCAGTTATAACCCTGTTTATTTCCTCTGGCATTCTCTTATTGTAACTTCTTAACCCCGCTTCTACATGAGCCACTGGTATATGATGTTTAACTGTGGTCAGTGCTCCAGCCAGGGTGGAGTTAGTATCGCCATAAACAATGGTCATGTTTGGCCTTTCCTTGATCAGGACTGTTTCAATCCGTTGCATCATCTTTGCTGTTTGTTCTCCATGCGTTCCAGAACCAACTTCCAAGTTATATTCAGGCCTTGGCATGTCAAGCTCATCAAAGAATATCCTCGACATGTTTTCATCATAGTGCTGACCTGTATGAACTAAAATGTGCTGAATTTTCAGCTGATTGTTTATATTGTTTTTCTCAATGGCTTTTATGACAGATGCAGCCTTTATAAATTGTGGACGCGCACCTACAAAGCTCAGTACTTCCATACAGATCATTTTTTGGATATCCATAATAGACTAATCACCTGCTAAGACACTCTGTGCACATCTTTCCCATGTATAAGATTGTTTTAGATCGATCATTGCCTGCCGGGCAAGCCTTTCACGTGCTTTTTCGTGAGAACCAGGCCTTTTGATTGTTAACAAGGCCACCTCATTAGCAATTCTAGAAAAGGCAGTGCACATCTTCATAACATTGATGCTATTGGCAGTACGAGAAGGAATGATTGAATCTGATAGGTAAAGGATCCTTAATGGCTTCCCTAAAAATATAAAGTTTACTGAAAATATCCTTTTATTTTATCCACAACCCTGCTAACTCTAAGATTCTTTAACAGCGACTAATCCTGTATTTTTTAATATATACTCATTGCCACAGTAGCTACAGGAAGCATTATTGCCTTTGAACTTCAGTGTCGTTCCACACTTGCACGTCCATCCTATCTGTTGTGCTGGCACTCCGACGACTATTGCATAATCAGCAATATCGGCCTTTATTACAGAACCTGCGCCTATCATCGTGTATTTTCCTATCACAACTCCACAGACAATTGTTGCATTTGCTCCTATTGTTACACCTTTTTTAACTAGTGTCTTTCTAAATTCATGCTTTCTTTCAATAAATGCCCTTGGATTATAGACATTAGTAAAAACACAGGAAGGTCCGCAAAAAACCTCATCTTCAAGAATGACTCCTTTGTAGATAGATACATTATTCTGGATTTTGCATCTGTTGCCAATCTCTACATCAGGGCCTATCATAACATTCTGGCCTATTATGCAATTCTTTCCTATCTTTGAGCCTTTCAGGATATGGGAGAAATGCCATATTTTTGTCCCTTCTCCTAGTTGGACTCCATTGTCCACATAGGAACTTTCATGAATGAAAACTTTTGATGGAGAAGCAGAGGCTGAGGCAAAGGAGGAAAGGGATTTTTCAGCGGTTTCAAGGATCCTTAATACCTTGAGACCTTCGTATCCATCTGTAAGCGGCCTTTTTCTTTGCTCGACACATTCTAAGAAGTGTTGCAATTCCAGTTTTAATGGTTCTGCCATCTTTATAGGGATAATCTGATATTCAGCTTTCTGGGCAACAGGGATTTTTCCATCTTTCCACTCTATCTTGTGTGGATAAAAGAAGAGCTTCTCTTTACTCACGTCATCAAACACGGCCATGGCTTTTGTACCTACAACTATAAGCTTCTGTTCTTTATAAGGATGAAGCCAGCTCACAAATATATGGCCCTTTACACCGTTTCTGAATTCAAGGGTGGTCATGGTTGTATCATAAATTTTTGTGTTGATATAATCTCCTCCCGCAGCAGATACTTTGATTGGTTCTTCTTCAAGAAGCATGAGTATTACAGATATGTCGTGGGGTGCAAAACTCCAGAGGATATTCTCTTCGGTCCTGAATTTACCTATATTGAGTCGGTTTGAATATATATATTGGATCTTTCCGAGCTCTCCAGATGATACAAGTTCTTTAAGTTCTTTAACGGCAGGATGATATTGAAGTATATGGCCTACCATTAAAATTTTTTTATTCTTCTCAGCTAAATCTGCAATTTCCTGTCCTTCCTTAACTGTAAGAGCAAGAGGTTTTTCATCAAATACATCCTTACCTGAGAGCAAAGACTTTTTTACCAACTCATAATGCGTGGCTGCAGGCGTTGCAATTACTACAGCCTTTATATCAGGATTTTTTATTACTTTTTCGATTGATACAGAATAGTTAAGATCAGGAAACTTTGCTTTTCGTTCTGAGATAATTGTTTTGTCTAAATCACAAGCCGTGTGAAGCACTTTTAATTCGTAAAGATTGCGGAGGATGTTTTTGCCCCAATAGCCAAGGCCAATAAGACCCACAAACCGCCTTTGTGTTTCAATTGGTTTCTTATTTGATGATACCATCGTTACCTCAAATTTCTTGATCAATAAGGTGAATTAATAAACTTGTATATGGGTCTGAGGTGTATTCACCTGAAGGTGGTGTAAGATTGGAGTTCCAGAGAGCTATTCCTTTTAAGATGCGTTTCTAATCCAGCCGACCATTGAAAAATGCTCTTCAACGCTTCCTGAGCTGGCCAAGAGTAAATCCTTTGAAGCATATATTGAAATTCCCTTGTACTATAGCTTTTGCCTATCTGGAATCCATTTGGCAGGAATGATAGACAATTTTGACTACCAAATTTAATAGTTATAAAACACGCTCTATTGAAAAACGATCTCATAGAGGGACATGATTAGAGTAATGTCTAACTATCTCCTTATTTATCAGATGATGACAGTGATGATCTGATGCAATAGAGCATTAAATATAAGCCTTGAGATAAACTCAATCAAGTTCTTTTTTCCTTCGACATATTTGTATATAAAGTAAGTTTCTAAATATGCTATAAAAGTAAGCTTTTACTTTTCCTATGAGGCAATCAAACTTATCCAGATGATAACGTTTGTCCTCATAAAGCCTGTCCACGAATTTATTAAAGTCCTTTTTCTGTGAATGACCGATGGCAACACTCAATGAAGTAGAGGAAACCCGGAAGGCACAGAGGACATCTGAGCTGATGTAAATGTCTCCATGCAAGAGCATACGGCACCATAAATCCAGATCGGTCAGATAGGGTATTGTGTGGTCAAAGCCACCGGTTTTCCTTAATACATCAGACCTGAAAAGCACTGAAGATGGTTCCCCTATAAGGTTGGTGCCAGATTGCACTGTCTTCTTGATTATTTGAATCCCAGGAAACTTGCCGCTTTTACCTTTAAATCTCCTCTGCAAAATTTTGCGATCCTTTTCATCGATAATATCCCTTCCGCAGCAGACCAGTACCACATCTTTGTTTTCAGGGGCCTCTAGAATTTCAATCTGACTTTCAAGGCATGAAGGATAGAGCAAATCGTCATGGTGAAGGACCTTGATATATTTTCCTCTCGCTTCTGAGAGAACCTTGTTGGAGTTGCCCTCTGCTCCAAGGTTTCTCTCGTTCTTAAGGGAGCGAATTCGAGAATCTATATTCTTCTTAATTATATCCAAAGTCCTATCTGTGGAGCAGTCATCAGTTATGACAAGTTCGAAGTTCGGATAAGTTTGGGAGAGGACTGACTCTATGCTCTCTCCAATGTAATCCTCACCGTTATAGGTTGGAATGCAAACAGATATTTTGGGTTGAGAAGGAGGATTCATTCACCGATGTTAGAAATCTGAATATCCTCAGAAGCTTTCTCTTCTGAATCTTTCTTGTTGGAGGGATGGTCAAAGCCGTATTTTTCAGCAACGATATATAAAGGTCTATGTTTTATTCTGCGATGTATCCTGCCGATATATTGACCGATGAGCCCCAGCGAAACAAGTTGAATCCCTCCAAGGAACAGAATGATCACGATGGTAGAAGTCCACCCGGGGATAGAAGATTCTGGATTGATAAACTTATGGATAAGGGACCATAAAATGAGTAAGAATGAGGTAAAAGTTATAATGATTCCAAGAAGACTTGAAAGATACAAAGGTTTATCAGAAAAGCCTGTTATGGCATCAAAGGCAAATCTTATCATCTTTCCTAATGTGTATTTTGTTTTCCCGGCGTGGCGGATATCTCGCTCGTATTCCAGGCCATACTGCGGAAATCCAATCCAGGCAATAAGCCCCCGAATATATCTATCCTCTTCTCGAATCGATTTCAAGGCATCAACCACAATCCGATCGATCAGTCTAAAATCTCCGGAATCGAAAGGCATTTCTACTTTGCTGAGCTTTCCCAACATCCGGTAGAAAAGTTTTGCAGTCATCAGCTTAAAAATTGTTTCGCCTTTACGTTTTTTTCGCACTCCATAAACAACCTTGTACCCTTCTTCCCATTTGGCGTACATCTCAGGAATTAATTCGGGAGGGTCTTGTAAGTCTGCGTCGATAATGACCACAGCATCGCCACAAGCGGCATCAAGTCCTGCAGTGATAGCAATCTGATGGCCGAAATTTCGCGAAAAGCTGATGACCCCTACATATTTATCTTTCTGGGATATTTCTTTGAGGATTTTTGATGTCCTGTCTGAGCTGCCATCATCCACGAATATAATTTCATGGCGACATCTTTGCTCAAGCGAAACAAGCACGTTTTTTACTCGTTTATAGAATTCATGAATGACTTGCTCTTCACAGTAAATAGGGACAACAACAGATAAGAGATGTTTCTGACTCATAATGCTTTTCCGGCATTCATTTTTTTTCTCTGTGACAATAAGAATGTTGTTATCTTGTACACCATGAACGAAGAACACAGGATTATACACACATCAAAGATTAAGAGATACCTTAGTTCTATATGGCTTATGCTGACAAATGAAATAAGGTATCCCAGAATAAGAGAGGCCATCATTAGATATTCAGGTTCCCGCGCACTTACACGAATTGAATGGACTAGATAAGCAAGGAAGAAAAAATATAAAGTTCCGTAATATACATAACGAACATAGTTATGTACATCGTCATAAACGGGTATTGGTATCTCAAATACTCTTGGTACCCTTCTTAAAACACTTCCCATTATTGCCGTCAATGAGCCATCATTGTGTATCCAGTATTTATACGGAAATCCTACGATTCCTGTACCGATGTGGTCGTGGTGAATTAAATTATCACCTAAATAATTAATTTCTAGCACCTGGGAAAATATTTTCTGAGGTAATTTAGGATAAGAGTTAAGTTTATCGAAGTTTTTAACCATATAAGCAGTGAGGCTTGAAGAGAGGACGAAGATAACCAAACCGACTATACAGGGCGCTGCAAGAATTATCACTCGGGGTAATCGTTTAGGGAGGAATTGCGACAGAAAAAGGACAAGGGAAAAGGCAACCAAAAACACGCCATTTGGCTTTATAAACAACAATATAGTGGCTATCAATAATGCACCTATTGTATGCTCGCGCTTACCCTTTGCTATGCCTGATACAAGCAGGATGAATGTTAATCCAGCACCGATGGCAAAAATATAGTCAGGCAGAAGGGTTCTGCTGTAAATATTCAAATATCTGTTGGATAGAATGAAGAACATGGATACTAAAAAGACTATGAAATAATTTTTCTTTCGAAGAAACACCCGGGAGGAAAAAAGGGCAAGGATATATATTGAAAGACCGTTTAACAAGGTGTAAGCAATCTTCCAGTGATTTCCGAATAAGCCTTTAATCGCTGCAACCAGAAGCGTATAACCCATGAAGAAATACGAGCTGTGGTAAGTAGTGTAGTAGGCTGGATAAAGCTTTTTGTTCTTAAGGATATAATTACTCAAGTTATCGTACTGAGTGCAGTCGTTTTTGCAGATATCAAAACCAGGCTGGATATGCAACATTTTACCCTTATAGAAAGACATCATCAGTACGCTCAGATACAATATTAAGATTGCTAACAGAATACTGTGCTTCACTGATAATTTTCTGTTTATACCTGGCCTCTTCATGGCCGTTGTCTCCTATCAACGAGAATTAAAACCCCCAGAACGGCAGAATTTATACGTTTTTTGTCTTCGCTGAAAGTAAACCAGCATTCATATACTCCAAAAATTTTGTATCTGAAATCCAAGTATATCCTTTTCCTTACCTTGCCTTTTGTCTTTTCTTCTGCAACACCTATGCTATATTCGACATCAAAAAGAGTTTCTCCGTTTTCATCTGTGATGATCAAATTTCTGTTCTTTGAAAAATAGAAATGCCTTTGGCCATCTTCAGATATCCAGTGCCCTGTTAGATTGTTTAAAGGCTCTTTAACCGGGTTTGTACAACTGATGAGTAGAGACAGGAACAATATTAGAGACAAGACAACAATTTTAGGCTTGAAGACTTGAGTACAGTTTCTAGGTTCCATCTATGAGAACAGATGAGTTATTATTCGTTTTAAATGTAGATGTCGTTTGATCAACTTTGTTGAAGCGCCATACTCTGGAAAAGCCCTCTCTTATCCATAAGTTCTTCATATGTTCCAGACTCAATTATACAACCTTTGTCAAGGACATAGATGATATCGGCGTTCTTTACTGTAGAGATACGGTGAGAAATAATTATAATTGTTTTGCGCTCACCCAGGTCTTCTATAGACTGCTGGATTAGTTTTTCCGATTCTGAATCGAGTGCGCTCGTGGCCTCATCAAAGATGAGCAACTCTGGCGAACGTATAAGAGCTCTGGCCACAGTAACACGCTGCCTCTGTCCCCCCGATAGTTTTTGCCCCCTGTCTCCGAGGACCGTTTCATAGCCCTTGGGGAGATTTTCTATGAATTCATGGGAATAGGCCATCCTTGCGGCTGTTTTTATCTCTTCTTCCGAGGCGTCGTGCTTTCCTAAAAGGATGTTTTCCCTTACACTTTCATTAAAAAGAAAGGTGTCCTGACTCACGAACCCAATTGTCTTACGCCAGCTTGAAAGGTTCAATTTCTTCAGTTCAGTATCACCAATCATAATTTTGCCCTTGTATCCCTTGTACAGGCCGCACAACAGGTCAACAAGGGATGACTTTCCGCAGCCTGACTTTCCCACTATTGCAGTTATTTTGTTCTTAGGAATCCGAAGATTGAGATCTTTGAATACTGTACTTGAATCGTCATAGGAAAACTCCAAATTTTCGAAGACGATATTGCCTGACAGTTGGCCGAGGGCAGTTCCTTTGGACAGATCTTCACGTTTGATTTGTTTTTCATCGATTAACGTATGTACCAGCTTAAGGGCTGGTATATAAGAGAGCAGCAGCATCCTCCCAGAGATAACATCGGCGATTTGCCTATAAAGCCTTTGAGCAGTGGTGGCAAAGAAAGCCATCATGGGCAGCACAGCAACAATCGGAGTCTTACTGAAGTACTGAAAGTAGACAAGAGCCAGGACAAGGCATAGTACTATCAGTGTTTCACCAGCTGGAGCAGGGAGACTTTGGAATATTCCGAGCTTAACAAATATCCTCTTCAATTCATTAAATTTTTTTGAAAAGCTTTGATGGACATTGCTTTCGAGGGAGAATAACTTAACCTGCCTGATGCCATTGAGAGATTGCTCTCCTTCTGCTGTTATTTCCTGGTTTAAGGCTAGCCGCTTTTTGCCTATCGTGATTGAAAACCTGGTGCTTGCCCTCCAGAAAAAACCCAGAATCAGAAAAACAGCGAGACTCAGTAATAGAGTTACCTGCCAGCTTGCGATGAGCATGACTGCATATATGCTTAGAGCGACTACGATACGTTGAGTATACTCGCTAAACTTAGCCATGAATTTAGATGCCATCATCGGTTCATTGATGAGATTATTTATCAATGTTCCTCTTTTCTGAGAAATTATATAATCATATTCAGCTTGGATATATCTCTCCATAATCTTTGCTGACCAGTATTTTCTTAGGGAATTATAAAAGTGTATCGATAGGACTGAGCTAAGATACATGAAAACGTTCTTGAGAAGGATTATGGTGATGATAATAACACAGATCCCTATCAGACGTTGATCCTCAGGCACTATCTGGGAAAAGAGCTTATTAAAATAGGAAACAACTTTAATATTCTCAGCATAAGTAACATCTCCCAAGATGATTCCAAGAAAGGGTATAATCAGGCCCAGTCCAATCGCCTCGCATAAGGCCGCTGTTATCATTATAAACAAGAGTACCAGCGCATATTTTTTATACGGTCCAAATGTGGACACCAGGATATGAATCTTATTGAAAAACTTTTTGAACATAGATCCTCACATGTCACGGATAGAGGGTCTTAGAGTCTAAAATACAACTCCTCTATCTGGCTTTTGTTGAATACAGGCTCTTGTGCTGGTTTGTGAGCCATCGATTTAATTTTCTTTTTCCATGCCTTGATACTTATACTTTTTCTTGTTCGTCGTACTATGCGTTCAAAAAAATCGTGTTCCATCAAGAAATATTTAATCCTGTGCTTTTCTTTAAATATCTTTTTATAGTTATCCTCCATAGCTTTTTCAGCAGATGAAAAAAGCGCCTCAAATTCCTCATCTGACATCTCGGTTAAGTTTATCAGAACTTTCTTGGTTGCAAAACCACCTTCAAGGGCTGAAACTTTCTCTAGATAATTATCTTGGTCATCGATAGTTTTTTTTGCATACATTCATCGTATATCTCAGAGCCCGGTGAAAGAGTTAAAATATTAAACAACTTTGGAGGTATCTTGGTTTCCTTTAAAGAAATCGATCAAGTTTTTAACGGCTTCCCATTCCATCTGAGTTCTTGATTCTTCTGTCAGTGTTGCTACATGAGGTGTGAGCACAACATTATCAAGCTCACAGAGCTTACCCCTGTAAGGCTCTTTAGGAAACACATCTAAAGCAGCGCCTTTCAAATGACCGCTTCTTAAGGCGTTATAGAGAGCCGATTCATCGATAAACTGCCCGCGTGATGTATTTACGAGAATGGCCCCTTCTTTCATTATTTTAAACTCATCTTCAGCCAACTTTATAACCTTCCCTTTGACAGGGGAAAGATGAACCGACAGGATATCAGAGACAGGAAGCAACTCATTTAAAGAAACAATCTTGACCTTCCACTTTTCTGCCCATTGCCTATCTGGAAAAAGGTCTGTACCGAAGACCTCTGTTTCAAGCTTGGTCATAACCTCAGCCAACTTCTTCCCGATTCTTCCCAGTCCTAATATGCCAACCTTCTTGTCTTTCAAGATATGCCCGGCTTTCTTTTCCCACCGTCTAGATCTCAGGAGGATGGTATGGTATGAAAGTCTTCTCAGCAGATCAAGAATCATGGCTACGGTTAATTCTACGACGGGTTGGATGATGACATCAGGGGTGTTCCTTATTTCAATACCTCTTTCCTTTGCTTTTTCGGCTGATATATTGTCAATTCCAATCCCGCATCGGCTGATACAACGGAGATTTGGGAGCCTGTCCAGGACATACTCATCGTATGGCTCTACGCCTGCTATGACTCCCTCGCTCTCTCTTCCCATCTCGATTATCTCATCCCTGACCAGTCGTCTTCCCAATGGATTTATGGAATATGTGTAGCCGCTTTCTCTCAGAAGATCGAGAGGAGACTTGCCGTACTCTGCAAAAGTGGAGAGGGCCACAAATATTCTGGGATTCATGACTCTAAAATTTTCTGATAAATCCTTTGTTGGAGTGGATCTTCCTTCAGTATCTTCTCCACAATCCCTACATCACTTTTCCTTTCCACACCAACAGTCTTTCGGTCATGCGCTACACCAAGGAGCGAATAGCCATGCTCCAGTATCCTTAGAAAATCGACGGATTCAGCGATTTCCAATGGTGTTGGAGGCAGGCTTGAGTATATATTCAGAAATGAGCTTGTAAAGGCCGATATTCCAGTCTGCCTGTACATCGGGCAATTGGTTTGGACCCTTAAATAAGGGATGGGAGACCTTGAAAAATACATGATAAAGCCCTTCTGGTCTAAAACCGCTTTAACAGTGTCTATATCTGACAGGTCTTCTTCATCATGGATAACGGAAAGGAGATTGGTGCAGTAGATAGTGTCATCCCTTTGCATGGGATCAAGCAGAATTTCCAGCGCTCTGGGTTCAAAGAGTGGTTCATCACCCTGGACGATAATTATTATCTCATGTTCCAATCCCCTGGCAGCTTCTTCGACCCTGTCAGTGCATCTCTCATGGGTGTTGGCTGTCATTAGAGCATGCCCCCCATAGCGGGTTACCGCTTCGAATATTTCCTCATCACAGGTGGCTACATAGACATCGTCGACTGCCCTGGATAAGCGTGCTCTTCTGCGTACATGCTCAATCATGGGCAGATCCAGTATTTTTGCCAAAGGTTTTCCTGGAAACCTTGAAGATGCCATCCTGGCTGGTATGACAACCGCAACCTTTTTCTTGGGCATAGTTCTTTTTAGGTTATATTTATGAGTCAAGTATCTTCTTGTTTTTCGACTCTGTTAAAAAATCCCTGATCTCAAACATATCCTTGAATACCTGGATTCTTGCACCATGAAATGACCTTCCGCTGTTCCTTCCGATGAAGAAAATGCCTGTTGATTGAGCCGCCTCGAAATCTTCGTAACTATCGCCTATAAAAACGATATCTTTAGGAGAAACATCCTCTTTATTTATGATGTCCCGAATAGCCTCTTTCTTAATCCATGGCACTGCATAAATCCTTTTGAAATACCTCTTGAGTTTTTTTGCTTCCAGTACTTCATCGAGTTCGTCAGCAGGTGATACGGAGGCAAGGTAAAGGGGTATCTTGCCCCAGTAACAATCTAAAATTTCCTTTGCTCCCGGTACATAAGGGCAATCGACTAAGCTCTTGAACACTAGGCTGGAGAATTTCTTGCTCAGGCTTTTTTCGGCTTCCTCGTCATATCTCTTGCCCAGTATTCTCTCGGTTATATATCTGAACTTTTCGAAACGGATGGTTGCATTATTCGACAGGTGGTAATCCATAATTTTATCCAAATGTTGTGGATATTGTTTAAAGAGTCTCTTAAAGGCAAGGTCTTTTATATCGACTGACTCTACAAGGACTCCGTCAAAGTCGAATATTATGACTTTGAATCTCATGGATGGGCAAGGCTATCGTAGTTTTTCTATAAGATCCTTCATGCTGGCTCCCCATTTCCACAACAAGAAGACATCCGAGGCAAGAACAACAAATGTGTATCCTTCAGAAAAAGCGTTCTGCAAACTGTTCAGAGAAGGCTCTACTAAATGGATACCGCAGGACTTTCCGGAACTTTGACAAGCTGATATCATCTTTTTACAAGCTTCCACCACATCTGGATGATTCAACTGACCAGGGACTCCTACTGAGCCTGAAATATCATAAGGTCCGATCATAGCACCATCGACTTCCTCATAATTGAGGAGTTCTTCTACATTCTCTACACCCTGAACTGACTCTATCTGAATAATCAGGATAGATGTCTCATTCCATGATCTGGTGTATTCTTCAAAATCAAAGCCATATCCCTGCCCTCGGGCAACACCGTAACTGCGCTGCCCCACGGGTGGATATTTACACCAACCGATCAACCTCTCTACCTCTGAAGGATTTGACACCATCGGAGCTATTATGCCATCTGCACCTGAATCCAACACACGTTTAATCATTTCCATGTTGTGAGAGGCTATGCGTGGCAGAGCCGATGTTCCACAGCCATGGCAGACTGTTATGATTTGCTGTGCCTGTTCCAGGCTGATCGTGCTGTGCTCAAGATCTATTCCAACAAAGTCAACCCCAATCCTGGAAAACACCTCACTTATGGAAGGATGGCCGAAGGAAGTCCATGCCGCAAATACTTTCCTCCTTTCTTCCAGTTTTTTCTTTAAATTATGTCTTTCAGAGCTTGTTTTAATCATGATGATTTCTTACTTTTTGCAGCATCTTCAAGAAACATCCGTACAGTCTCCTTGGTGTATGGGTGAACTAGCATTCCTTGAAGGATATTTGGGACGACGGTTACAATATGGGCTCCTGCTCCAAGCCATTCTATCACATTGAGTATCTCTCTTGTTGAGCCGATTATTATTTTCGACTTCAGGTTGAAGTCATCGATCACCTTCCTGAGCTTGGCAATTTCTCCACAAGCATTATAGCCCATGTTGTTAACTCGCCCCGCAAACAACGAGACATAAGTCGCTCCTGCCAAGGCGGCCAGAAAACACTGCTGGGCACTCATCATTGCCGTGACATTGACCCGGATATCATGCTTTGTCTCCAATTCATGAACGACTTCCAGGTTCTCCAGTTCTCCGTTTGGTCCGTGAACGGTAATTTTAACATTTATGTTCTCTGCCCAGCGGGAAAATTCAACTGCTTGATCGATCATCTGATGACGATCATTGGAGGTAACCTCCACAGACAAGGGGTAGGGTTTAATTATCCTGGCAATATCTGTTGATGCCTTTTTTATTCCCTCCACCCCGCCTGTCACGCCATCCTTAAGGAGAATCGTCGGATTGGTGGTGACACCACGGATGATGCCCATTTTCATGTATTTCTCCACCTCTTTCACGTTTCCTGAATCGAGGAATATTGCCACATTTCCCTCCTTGAATTTTAATTAGGTGCGATATCTGCTCACTGTTCCTTTAAATCCTTGCTGGTAGATTCCCATTTCATTCCGTAAACCATTATATCTGGGTGCGAGATGATGAGATGCCAGATTAAGGATTGGAATGCTTCGGTATGGGCGGTCACATTCTCAGGATTGACTGTGGGCACAACCACGCAGGCGTCTGCGACTTCTGCAGTATATCCTCCGTCGCGCCCCACGACTCCCATTATTTTTGCACCCCTAGATTTTGCATACTCCAAGGCATGGACGATGTTTGCGCTGATATTTTTTTCTCTGTTTCCTCCTCCAACGGAGAAAACAAACACGCCATCCTTTCCGTTAATTTTACTGTTTTTCAACCACTCAGAGAATACCGTGTGCCAGCCTTCATCATTTGTTCGAGCGGTTAATTCCGAGACATTATCCACAGGGGTGTAGGATTCAATGCCAGCGATCTTCCTGAAATCATTCACAGCATGGGAACAGTTTCCTGCGCCTCCCCCAATTCCCAAGAAAAACAGCCTTCCTTTCTGATCCCTGATGTTGATGAGAAGTTTAATCATCCCCTCAATCTGGGACCTGTCAATCTTTTTAATTATCTCTGCTGCTTCAGCAAAGTAAGAATTGATATGGAGCATGAGGATATCCTCCTTAAGACTATTTTCTCCTTATCAGTATTCTTCCATAAGAACTCAACAGACCTTCCTGCAGAAACTCCTGGAATGATTTCTTTACCGCTTCACTCCTGTTCTTGAGAAGGTAATCCACAAACCTCGGGACCCTGATCTTTGGATTTCTTTCAACAGCGCTTGTTACTATCTCAACATCCAGAATACCTGGGGTGCTGAATTCAAGACATTCGAAACCATGACGGTCAAACAGAGAATACAGACCTTCTACTGAAAACACGTTAAGTCTGTCTGGGGGGAAAAGGTTCTCTGATTTCTCCCATAGAATCTGCAGGTCAAATCCTGAGATCAGGATGGCGGTCATAAAACACAAGCCATTGTCTTTTAATATGGCGTGTATTTTCTCGAAAAGCATGTCCACATCCGCCATGTGGTTCACCACTTCAAAGATGGTAACCACATCAACTCTTTCTTCCAGAGAAACCTCCCATGTGGGTATGTTGATAATGTTTATGCTGGGGTCGAACTTAAGGTTATTAAAGGGAAGGAAAAGATTTATCAATGTCTTTTTTCTGAAAAATTTATCCTCCAGGAGTTCCTCTATGTATCCGTATTGATTGGTGTTGATATCAACGATATGCTCGGAGGCAGGTAGATACTCTCGAGTCGAATCAACGATCCACTGAATACGGGGTTTTATTATCTTCTCCTTCCTCTTTCTCCTTGTAGCTTTTGTCAGTTCTCCATGCCAGAATTTTCGGGCTTCTGATTGAGTATAAAATTCTTGAAGAGATATGTCATCTGGCCTGGGTGTGACATAAAGTGTACGACAGGCTGCACACTCCACGTAATTCATACCAAACTTCTTGAATGAAGAGAGAGCCTTTTTCCCTTTACATCCGGGACAGACTGAATTGATCATCTTCTGCCCTTTTATAAAAAATTTTTTAATATCCTTCTCTGCCAACTGGAAATACCTGTGTAAGAGCTTTGAGGGCTTAAAGTCTATCTCGTTGTATTCATCAAAAATGACGACCTTTTTCATTCCTATTCCTCCCTGGCATTCCTGTATGCCTTCTCTATAATCTCCATAACCTTAAGGGCATCTTCAGAGGAACTGATGGCAACTTTTTTATCCTGGTCAATACATTTTATAAATTCCTCGACTTCCAGGTTCCAGGACAGGTCACGATCAAAGTAGGTCACCTCTTCTTCCGGGTTACCTATAGCACTGGCTTCGTCTTCAAATTGTCGTTTCCCTATGACCAGCCTTTCTCTCCCATAACTGCCGGTTTTAGAAAGCAGCCCATCTACTATGATGTAGCCCTCCTCCAGTGTTATCTCGATCTTAAAAGTATGATTCCACATGGTGGCCGAGGAGTGGAAAAAGGCATTCTGTCCCAATCTATTTTTCAGGATAACATAAGCATTGTCTTCCACATCAAATTTCCAGAAAGAGTTATTGATGAAGCTCTTCACGTACTCAAAGTCCCCGCAGAAATATCTGAACAGGTCCAGCACATGAATCCCCTGGTCGAGCAGGATGCCTCCACCTGCAATCTCTTTTTTATTTCTCCAGGAGTCACCATAATTCTTCCCTCCAGATTTTCCGTATAATCCACGTATGTTTATTATTTTACCCAACCTCCCACTGTCCACCACCACTTTTGCTTTGATAATACCAGGATGAAATCGATGGTTAAACCCGAACATCAGTTTAACCTTATTGTTTTCTGCCTGGATGATTTTTCTAACATCTTCCATGTTGCGGCCAGGAGGTTTTTCACAAAAAACATGAATCCCCTTGTTCATGCTTTTAATACATATTTCTGGTGCGTAAACGTTGGGAGTACAGACAAAGATAATATCAATATTTCTCTCAAAAAGCTTTTCAAGGGAGTCAAGGGCCTCACAGCTGGTGATTTTTTCTCTTACTGAAGGATCTGTATCGATGATTCCTACCAATCCCAGTCGCGGATTTTCTTTAGTCACCCTTTCACGGATTTCCCCCATGTATCCATAGCCTGCGATTCCACACTTTAATATTCTACTCATGGTACGCTTTTGAAGCTCCGAGAATAAGGTCTTTATAATCTCCTAACACATCCCTTCCATATTGGCCATTGTACACTACCTCAGTTATATATCTTTTGACGTTCTCCCTCGAATAGGGTCTGTAAGAGTGATTTTGCCTCAGTGTTTTTAATGCTTCCTCCAACTCTTCATAACTATCAACAGCCCATCCTGCGCCGAATTCCTCATAAATCATTTTATCAGAATGGAAAAAACGTGGATAAATGAAGATTTTGTCTTGAAGGAGCACTTCGATCATAATACTTGAAGCATGAACTATAACCACATCTGCCCATTTGATTAAATTTACAGAATTCGCATTATAGGCGACTTCAACAGAAGAAGATAGATCGAAATGCAGGATATTCCCCCGGGTCTGTGGTTTGAATATAAAATGAATAAAGTCTAACTTGTTTATCCTTTCGACGGTTTCCCGAGCTATATCCTTGTATTCATGATAACGGGAGGCACTGAACTCCATAAAAACCACCTTCAGTTTCCCCTTTCCCTTATCCTGGAGTGATAATTCAGGAGGAATAATCCTGTGGAGGATATCGATCCATTCCTTACAGAACCTGGCACTGCCAAGAACGGTCACCTTCTCTGGATTCAGACCATGAGCAACACATTCATCCCGCCACCAACGATGGTGCAAAACGATAAAATCCTTGTCATTCCTTATTAGATTGGTTTTTGCCCTGTCATAATCAGCCGAGTGTCTTACATACAACGGGATGCCATGAGGGACATCAATCGTGAGGATATTTTTACTCTTTGCAACAGACATCAAGGCTCCAACGTTGTAGAGTCCTAAATGGGATGCGTGATCAAAAACCAGGGCTGATGGTTTGATCGTGCTATAAACTTTCTCAACCCATTTCTTGTTGAATGTTTTACCGATGAACTTATCCAGAAGCTGAAACCGAACCATAAAGCTCCTGAATAGCCCGGACATGAGACAGAATACCTCTTTAAAGAAACTTGTCTCTTTGTCTGGGGCTCCCTTTAGAAAACTGAAGATGTTAGAAATATTTTTTTTGAAGCTGCCACCCGAGTAGGTGCTGCATACGAGCGTCCCTATAAACTTATAAAATCCCGAGGGATTGCAATAATTATAAAGATAACTGACCGGAATATTATATTTATCTTTGATATAACGCAATCTGAAATCATTGGATATATCAGAGAGAGGATTCAAGGAAAGCACCGCTAACTTCTCTTTGCTATCCCTTGCTATTCGGTCGACTATAGGAATCTCGTGATCTATATCGTTAAACTTGTTGATAAAAAAAAGTATCATTTTGTGAATTTTTCTCTAAGTTATGAATAGTCCCTAGGACATTGATTTTGTTTAAAGAGAAAAATAAAGGTCAATAAGAGACATATAACAAAAGTAATTAGAGAGAGATACAGCAACAAAATCCTCAGAGGCTGTTTGAATTCAAGAGATATTTGAGATACTCCTGGAGGTACTTTTATAGCTATAAAGGCATTGAAAAGTGGTTCAATTTCTGATTTTTCTCCGTTATTTACAAATGCTTTCCATTCTGGTCTGTATAATGTAGATAGACCAATGACTGAAGGCTCCTTTTTGGGACTAAAGGTCAATTCATAAGATCCGTTATCTCCCTTGATACCGACTTTACCCTCTTCTTTATATGATAAACACTCATCCAAATCTGTGCAGAGAAATCTGTTATGATCGCATTCTGGACGATAATCTATTTTAAATCTTAGTGCTTTTTCTGATATAAAAAATGCTCTTGGCCATGCGTCTTCATTGTGTAATAAGACCCATACTTCAGTATTTTTAAAACGAAAATAAGATTCTTCTGTTCCATCACAGTGAAGCAATAACTTTGTATATGAATCTGCTTTATATTCACTAGAAGGTGGCGCGAAGTTAGAAGTCCAACGAGCAATACCTTTTGAGATGCGTATCTCATCTAACCATCCGTTGAAATGCTCTTCGGTACCCCTTGACCCAATTAAAAGTGCATCCTTTGAATCATGTATCGACGCATCTCCCATATGATGTTTTCTCCCTATCAGGGAACCATCAACAAATGCCTTAAGATCTGATCCTTTTCTGATTATCGCTATATGATACCAGGTGTCCGTTGAAGGAGACCAGGGAAATCGTACGTCTGTGTTGTCACTTCCGTCAGTGCTATATGAAAACTTTAAGCTGTTAAACTCTTCCTCCCAGGCAATTTGCCATGCCTTATCCGGAGAATAATATGGGTACCCAACGAGAACCTGATTTCCATAGATGTTTGCAAACCTTACCCAGAAGTCAACGGTGAAATCCGTACTGCCAAATGCCAAACCTTTCTTTTCAAATAGTTGTATTGGGCCTCCAGTTCCTTCAAATGAAACACTCGTACCTCCGAACCTACTTTGTGATGTATCTACTTTGGCTTTTATTATTTTATTAATCCATAAAAGCGGAAGAGAATAAGAATTTTCTAACTCTGACTCATGCATTAATATAAAGTTAATTCCAGCAATATCTAATAAAGCTGAGTTTTTAAGCAAATCGTAACTACTTTTTATCAAACCAGATGATACCTGAGGAGAAGGGTAAATTCTGTCCATGGAAATACCCTTGAAAATACCATTCACAGGATTTAATCCAGCATGAAGATTTAAATCAGATATGGCATAAAAGCCCTCTGATATAAGCCCGTATTTTGGTGGGTTTTCAAATTCATATTCAATCTGGGGAGAAAGTAGAATACGATTATTAGAGGCGTTGCTGTAATACTTAAGCCAATTTAGAAAACTGCCATTTTTATCTGGGGATTTAAAATAATTCCTCGTGGGCATCTCAAAAGGCCAAATAAAAACAAGATATCTCGTATAGGCTAAAACATGGTTAATCTGGATAAGGATTAACAATGGAATAATTATTTTGTAGTTTTTAAAAATTCCTTCCTTAAGTCTCTGGAGTTGAATAGCTGCAACGATTATCGCAAAAAAAACAATTTGATCTCTAAATTGCCATGTTTGAATAGTGTTAAAAAAATAACTTCCCGGTAGTTGTACAAAGATCAAAGCTAAAAAAAAACCTAACACGGCAGAAGCTTTCAGCACATCTAAAATCTGTTTTGACTTACCGCGTAAATGGCGCCACAATATCGCTATTCCAGTGAATGCCAAAATAAAATACACAAAACCAATGAATGAAGTTCTGGTAGCGTCATGATATTTTAAGCGATTAATAGCATTTGACCACCATGTTGAGAAGTTGTTATTAGCTACAGAACGAAATAAATCAATATTGAAAGGTACAAATTCGTTGCTAAGTAATGCATTTAAGGCGATAGGTTTGTGGACTCGAGAAGCTAAGCCAGCTGGGAAGAAATGGGTTTCATTCAGTAGGTAATAATATCTTGGAGCAACTAACATGCAAGTAATAACAAAAATAGTAAGAAGCTGTTTAAATTTATAATATTTAGGATGATATAAAAAGATTAAAATTATACAAAAGAATAAAATCACGAATGGTATTAAGTAAGAAGGTGCGTTGTAAATAGTGAAAGCTAAAATTATTGGTAATAAAAAGATCAAATAATTAAACCTTCTTTTATTTTGTAAAAGGAGTCTAAATAGAAAAAAGACAATTATAGGAGACATGGTCCAACCTACGAATAGACTAACCCAGTCATCCGTGATCGTATAATTTATAGTAGGCAATGAAAAAACATATAGAAAACCACTTATAAGAGAGAGTATTCTTGAAATACTTAATAATCTGCATAACTTCATAAAAAAGAAAGAACCTAAACTCAAGTGTATGATCCAAAATAATAAACGTACTATTCTCATTGAGAGAAAAGACGATAAAGCAAAAATTGGGTGGAGATCTATCAAAGGTGATATCGGAAACGGAGTGCCAAATCCTAAACCATCATACCATAGTAAAAACTGACCTTTTAGAAAGTGTTGAGCTCGTATTAAAGCTGAATATATTACTCCACAATTATAATTCTCCAGATCTAGAGGACCGTATTTCAACATGCTGCTTAGAAAAATTAAAGATATTAAAACAGAAAAAAAGAGAAATACTATGTTAGAATCTTTTTTTTCTAATATATGAAATTTCATCAATTGGATCTATCCCCAAGCAGCATGCCACTCAAAATTAGATAATACGATTTGCTTTTCTTTATTGAAATTCCTGACAATGGGCTTTAAAGATAACATCTAAAATTCTTCTGGCGGCTTTTCCATCGCCAAAAGGATTTCTTATATTATTAATAGACTTTCTGTATTTCAATAATTTATTCACTTGCTTGCTTATCTTAGCAGGATCTGATCCGACTAAAACTGATGTTCCATATTTAACGGCTTCTGGCCGCTCCGTACATATTCTTGTTACAAGGACCATTTTCTGCAAAGACGGAGCCTCTTCCTGAATACCACCGGAATCTGAAATAATAAATTTGGAGCGATCCATCAAATACACAAATTCTCTATATGAAGGAGGCTCTATTAGTCTAACATTTGCTAAGCCATTCAATGTCTCAAAAACAATGTTTCTTGCATTTGGATTCAAATGAACTGCCCACAACCAGTGAAGATTTGTATGTTTAAGTGCCAGAGATTTAACAGTCATACATATATTTTTCATTCTTCCATCAAAATTCTCCCGACGATGGCCAGTAATAAGAACGAAGGGCGTTTGTAGAAATTTAACGCTAACTCCACGGATAGCAGGTTGAGTTGAGCGGACGATTTTAAGAGTTTTCTCTAAAGAATCAACTATGGTATTGCCTGTTACAAATATTTTTTTTGGGTCCACGGCCTCTGATAGTAAATTGTTTTTTGCAGTTAATGTTGGACAAAAATTATATTTTGCAATAAGTGAAACGAAACGCCTGTTGATTTCCTCTGGAAAAGGATTCTGATTATTTCTTGAACGCAATCCTGCCTCTATATGGCCTATATCAATATTTTCATAATATGCAGCTAAAGAGGCAGCAAAAACTGTAGAAGTATCCCCTTGTACGAGTACAAGGTCAGGATGAACTTTGTGATAAACGTCCCTCATTCCTTGTAAGACTCGGGAGACAATATCATTCAAACTCTGGTTAGGCTTCATCAAGTCAAGATCAATGTCAGGTTTAATATTAAACTCAGCAAGTGCCTGATCCAGCAAATAACGGTGCTGGGCGGTAACACAAATAATAGGATTTAATTTGCTTTTATGCTGTCTGGCAAGGTCAATAACCGGGGCCATCTTTATAACCTCTGGCCTTGTGCCAAAAACAAATAGAATTTTTTTTGCCTTTTTCAGTCTTTCCCCCTTTTCTTTTTTTTTATTAACTTTTCAAGCTGCCAAATAGAGCGTCATAATAATTTTCGTAACTTTCATCCGTGCTTAAAGCCTAGAGGTTTTATTTTTATCTTATTTTTTGTTCTGAAAACAGAATATTTATTTTTGCAGTAATTACAAATTGCTGAATTCTTCTTCAGTTTCAACGGATGCCCGCATTTGCAAATATATCCTGCTATTTTTTCTGGAACTCCATAGACAAGACAGTACGGCCAAACATCCTTAGTCACAACAGAACCCATCCCAACCATACAGTATTCTCCCAATGTTATGCCACAACCTATGACTGCACCTGCTCCGATAGTGACGCCCTCCTCGACCATTGTTTCTTGTGTTTCTTCGGTAGGTTCCGATGTAAAGAGCTTTTCTGAGTTATCCCTTACAGCTCGGGGAAATTTGTCGTTTGTAAAGATTGTCCCTGCTGATATCATAACTTTATCTTTTATAATAACTCCTGCACAGATATAGACAAATGAATTTATTTTTACTAGATTCCCGATTTTAACATTATAGGCAATATAGCTTTTACCGCCAATAATGCAATTTTTTCCTATAGATGTATTCCTCCTTATGTGGACATTATCCCACACTTTGGTTCCCCGACCTATTTTTACACCTTCTTCTATAATGGCTGTCTTATGAATAAAAACATCCTTTTTCATTTTTTATCTACTTTTAACCATTTATTTATCCTGCTGGATTCATAAGCCTTCTCAATAACCCTTACAGATTCCAAACCATCCTCCCATGTGATTAAAGGCGGCTTTTTTAAAGTTATGCAATCTACAAAATGCTTGCTTTGATGTTCAAAAGCCTTATGTTTATCGTATCCTGTTCCAAATATTACCCATTTGTCTTTTTCATGTAATTTATACCGTGACGACTTCCAGCCTATTAAAAGAGTTCCTTCAGTTCCATAAATACTTATATAACTTGACAAATCCTTATTCATGCTCCAACTTAAATCTATTGTTCCCATTACTTTTGAGGTAGTTTGGAAATAAATACGCGCTGTATCTTCCACTGGAATATCCTGTACCTGGCAGCCAAACTGGCCTTGTATCAGATCTATAGGGCCTAAAAGAAATCTGGCAATATCAACCGAATGCGTTCCATTGTCAATTAAGACACCACCTCCGGAAATTTTTCTTCTTGAATTCCAGCGTTTCGTCATATCAACTCTGCTGCAAAAGACATTTTCGAACAACACTAACCTTCCTAGTAATTCTGAATCTATTATAGCTTTTGCCTTTATCACATCATCTACAAACCTGAATTTTGACGCCATCATAAGCAACAATTTTTTTTCTTTCACACAACTGCACATCTTTTCAGCTTCAGATGTATTCAGAGCAAAGGGTTTTTCGCAGAGCACATGAAGGCCATGAGACATAGCAAAGATTGATGTTTTTGAATGCAAATTGGGCGGCGTACATATGATAACAGCATTTAGATTTTCGATCTTTATCATACTTTTATAATCAGTATAAGCGTTGCAGTTATACTGCTCTGCAACACTTTTTGCTTTTTCCGGCACCTTATCCGAAATAGCCTGTATTTTTACGTTTTTTATTTTTGCAAAAGACCTTAAATGTTCGTGGGCTACCCTTCCGCAACCTATGAGTCCTATACTAATTTTTTTCATTATATCCTTTTCGCTTTTCTAGACAGATAGAATTCTGCAACTTCCTTTATGTTTTTAGCAATATATTCAACATGTTCTGAGGTGTAAAACTCATTCCAAGGCAAAACGAGGACATTAGCCAAGGCCTTCATGGTGCCTGGATAGTCTTTAACGTCATAAACTATCTCTTTCTCATCATCTCTTCTCGGGCAATCATACGGGCACTGACTCTTTCCGTAAGTTTTTCTTTTCTCCAACACTTCGCACATAAATGCAGGCTTTTGGATATATCTAGGAGCTGAAAAAATACCTCTTTCTTTAAGTTTAGAAGAAAAAGCAAATACATCTACACCGAATAAATCCGTGTCTATAATCAAAGGATATTTCCAAAATACATGAATACTGTCTTCATTTGACTCCGGCAAAAATATGCCTGACGTATTCAACAAATGTTCTGTAAGTATTTCTGCTGTTTGTCTACGCCTCTTGACAACACCTCTTACCTTTCTCAGTTGAGCTAGGGCTACGGCTCCTTGCAACTCTGTCATCCTGTAATTTAGAGCCAGAAAATAATGGTCTGGCTTAGGATCGCCATATCCCCAGGCCTTATCTATAAATAGCCTTATCCTCCTCTCTAATTTGGGGTCATTTGTGATTATTAAGCCTCCCTCTCCGGATGTCATGTGTTTGCTCTGTTGGAGACTAAAACATCCTATCTTGCCTATAGTCCCGACGAGCTTATCCTTGTACTGGGCAAAATAGGCCTGACAGCAATCTTCTATTATGGGAATATTATATTTTTCAGAAAGCACCATAATAGGATCCATATTAGCAGGTTTTCCAAATAAGTGTACGACTATTATGGCCTTAGTCCGTTTAGTAATTTTTGGCTCTATGGTCTCAGCGGTAATATTGAGCGTTACCGGATCCACATCAGCAAAAATAGGAATTGCATTCTGATAAAGTATAGGTGTTATGCCCCCCATATCCGTTATGGGGGTAGTAATGATTTCATCTCCAGGATCAGGATTTATAGCAGCAATTGCAGTATGCAAAGAAGCGGTCCCGGAGTTTACCGCATAGGCAAATCTAACTCCATATTCTTTGGTGAATTCCTTAACAAGCCTTTTAACTATCCTCCCTTTTGTTGCATTGAGCGTGCCTGATTCAATAACCTCTTTTAATAATGTTAATTCTTCCTGCCCTAAATCTCTTCCACTAGCGTCAGAATCTGTAGGTAATTTCATTTATCCTCCTTTTTTAGTATCAGTTTGGCTATGAAACATAGGTGTTCTATAATCACATTTAAAATTTTTGCATCAGAATTTCCATATTTTCTTACTGTTAGGGTAGCAGGATACTCAATTACCTTTAATCCTTTTTGATGCGCTTTTATTAGCATTTCTGCAATAGACAGGAACCCTTTTGATTTAAAATCCACATTCTTTATAGTCATTGTGCGATAAATCCTGAACATACTTGTGTATGTGTAGAATTTATTTCTTAATATAATATTGTATAGGTTTGACAGATTCTTACTTAAAAATAATCTGTAACCAGGCACATTGAAGGTTGAACCTTCTGGATGGTATGGCGATGCGGTGATGATATCAGCTTTTTCTTTTTTAATAATATCAAGCATTTTAAGCATATAAGTCAATTCATACGTGCAATCGGCATCGACTGTTGCTACGTAATATCCCTTGGAATTTGAGATTCCTGTTTGAACAGCAGCGCCTAGACCTCTGTTTTTAGAATGTCTTATTATCTTTACATCCTTATTTTTCCTGTCTTTATAAAAGTGTGTCAATCTCTCATATGTAGAATCTAAACTTCCATCGTCTACAAAGACAAGCTCGTGGGTATCAGTCAGTCTTTCTTCAAGATTTTTAAGCTCAGAAACAAGATGAGGTATTCCTTCACTTTCGTTAAAACACGGTATTACAATAGAGATGATTATTGGCTTATTCAATAGGATTTTTCCCTTACTCATTCAGTAGCTAACTTGCCCCCGTCTTTTAATTTTATTCTGCAGATTTGGAATCAATGAAGGTTTGAAACCACAATTCAAGATTCAAAGCTCCCCAGAGCGCCCTGCCATAAGGCTTCGGAGATTTTAACATTTCAGATAAACCTTTTTCTGTAAAAATGCCACGTTCTTTTGATTTTTTACTAAGAAGAATATCATGGACATAATCTCTTAATGGTCCTGCAAGCCATTCATTCATAGGTATAGGAAATCCCATTTTGTCTTTGCGGCCCAAAATTTTTTCTGGAACAATGCCCTTACCGACTTTTCGCAATAAATATTTTTGTCTGCCACCTGGATATTTCATTTTAGGTGGAACAGATGCCACTAATTCTACAAGTCGATGATCCATCAAGGGAGGTCTATTTTCGATACCATTACCCATGCTGGTCCGATCATCAACCTGAAGTACAGCCTGAAGCCCTACAAAGATATCAAATCTGGACATCATATTGATATGGGAATGAATGCCACCTGTGGCAAACAGAGTTAGAAAATTTTCTTTAATGTCATATTTATTATCGAAAATATCTGCTGAGACTAATCCATCGATTTCCCTCAGTCTATTGCATATGTCAAAATAGCGTTCATTTTTTGGATTAAAAAGTCCTTTTTTCCAGAATGTTTGGAGCAATCCACTATAAGATTTTAAAAGGGGCAAATTTTCAACAATTGACTGAAGCGTAACCACGAATTCCTTTTGATTGGCTGTTTCAAAAATGGCTCCTCTAAGACATTCCTCAAGGTAAGCGATCTGATATTTCGCATACCCGAGGAAGATTTCATCTCCTCCTTCACCCGAAAGAGCAACCTTTGTGTATAGTTTAGCAGCCTCTCTTCCTACTACATATTGTCCATAGATGCCAGGTCCTGCCTGCGGTTCATCCATAAGATAGATGATCCTTTTTATAAGATCAGGAAATTCATCATATGTTATAATGATCTCTTTATGGACACTTCCTACATGATTTGCCACGTAGCGAGCATATTCAGATTCATCGTAATTTTTGGATTCTAGATATTTTCCGCAAAATGTTTGAAAAGGCCCAACCGATTTTTCTAAAGCAGCAAATGATACTACTGTGCTAGAGTCCAATCCTCCGCTCACATAAACACTTAATGGATCAATCCCCAAAAGATTTAAACGGACAGAATCCTCGATCAAATTCTTAGTTTTTTCAATAAAATAGGTCTCGGTGTGGCTAAAATCAGGATTAAAATCTAACTGCCAATATCTTTTTATCTGGGGAGATAGATCCGAAGAATAATCCCATTCTAGATAACAACCTGGTTGTACTTTTTTTATGTGCGCGAAAAGAGTCTTTTCATCAAGACTGTACTGAAAAAACAAGTAGTCTATAATTGCGTTATTATTTACTTCAGGAGGGACAGGATTTAATGCCAATATAGTCTTAATTTCAGAGGAAAAGTACAAAGCATTTTTTAAATAACAATAGTAAAGAGGTCGTATCCCAAGATGATCCCGAACTAGAAATACTTTCTTCTTATTAGTGTCTACAATTGCCAAGCACGCGTGACCGATTATTCGTTTAAAGGATTCTATACCTTCATGAATATAAGCTTTTAAAGCAACTTCAACTGGATTATTGCCTTCTAATGCTATCCCCTTGGATATCAGATAATCTTTAATATGATGGCAATTCAAAATGCTGCCATCCATAGCTAAAAAAACACTGCCATCTTTATTCGGAGTTAAGTTAAATTGAGTTTGTGCGTTAATCTTTAGAAGATTAGCTCCTAGTATTCCCCATTCGCCTGATTTGATTTTCCGTCCGTTAGGCCCTCGGTGGTGAATCAGATGTAATGCCTTGTCAAAGTTAGATTCATCTATCTTAGTGGATTTAGATATTAAGCCAGCGATACCGCTCATACATTTATCCTCCAAAGTCTAATTATTTTTAGGTCTTTTTGCCTCATATTGTTTTATTTGCTTCGGCCATACATAGCGCCAACCACCAAATGGCCAGTGATAAAGGATTGCCATAACGAAATATCCAAATGTTGTAATACTTGTAATCATCTTGCTGTGGCTGGTCTTTTTGTCATATCGAAGATGGAAGGGGATCTCTGCGAACCTTGCTCCAAGTAATTTCAACTTAATTAATTTTTCAAGAGTACAAACAAAGCCTAAGCCCTTTAGTTGAATGAATTGGTTTCCATATATTTTAATTGCTTTTTGAATGATAGAAGCTCTGTATGCCCGGAAGCCACAAGAAAATTCTTTTTGACCCCGTAGACCGAATACTACTTTTATAAAAATTTGAGCACAAAAGCTTATAAAGGTGCGATATCGGGAAACCCCCGATTGACCTCCACCTTTCTGGAAACGTGATGCCGTCACGACATCGTACCCTTCATTCAGTTTTTTTATCATCCCAGAAATATATTGAGGTTCATGGGTATTATCACAATCTAATCGGACGATTATATCATCATGATCAGCCAATTCGGCTGCCCTTTCAAACAGGTCTCGGGAAGTTTCCCCAAGACCCCTGTTAATCTTGTGTGTGAGCACTTCAATAAGGTAGGATAGTTTTAATTGATCAAGGACCTCGATGCTGTTATCAGTACTACCATCATTGCAGACAATAATTACGAATTCAAAATTCTCTTCGTTTAAATGTCTATCAATGCTGGCAACTAATGGTTTAAGCGATTTTACTTCATTATAGGCTGGAAGTAGTATAAACAGCTTCATTGTTCCTTAAAAAAAAATATTTCTATAATTTTGTGAACGTGTTACGTAGGCTCCGGATATAGATGTTTAATCTTCGATTGAATCTTTGTTCATAATCTATATATTTAAAATGATTTTTTTGGTAAAAATTGTTTGTGTGCAAGTTTTTAGCGTCTGTCTTAACTACTATGCAATCATAATGTCGCTGTACTAAATAATCACATGTAAAATCTAATAGCTGTTCACCAATACCTTTGCCTTGATATGAAGGTTTCACAGCGATAAAGCTTATCTCAGGACAGCCGAATTTTTTTCTATTGGAAAAAATAAACCAAAGACTTTCTCCCCACAAAGATGGTTGAAAGAATATCTTAGAAAATATTTTATATAGGTTATTTTTGATTAATTTGTTATAGTTTATAGGCGTAGTACATAGAGAAAGAAATCCAACGACCTTTTTATCAAGAGAAACAGTAATGACATCATTTTTTTCAATAAAAAAACGGTGGTATTCAGTCAATATCTCATCCCCTAATTTTGGAAGAAAGTCATTTGATAACGCTTTTTTATGTAACTCTACGATTTGAGGAATGTGTGACATTCCTGCTCTTCGTATCATTGTTTTCTTTTGCTAGAATTAGCCCCTGGTCAATTTTGTAATAACTTTTTTTGCCAATACTTTCCCACCCCATACCGGTAAATTTATAGCTGTCCTCGCGTATTTAGCTGCAAAAGGATATTTCTCTGGATTGTGTTCTCCATAAACTTTCATCTCAGGTATGCTATATTCGATTAGCTTACCTAATTGAATATTTTTATGGATTGTATCTCCGAGCCAGGAAATTCGATTTTTAACTCTCACAACAAAATGAGAATAAGTAGCCCCGACTACATGGGGGGGGAGTTTAAAATCAGGGCTGTCTGCTAAATGTCCAAAGTAATATTGTGCAGAAGATTTTCGGGTTTCAATAATATTATTGTATCTATTAATATTTATCCTTCCGACACGTGCTTCGATAGGCGACATTTTCAAAAGGTAATCTTTGGGCATATCAATTTTTTCCTCATCATAATAATTAACAAAATGATTTAAAAGATCCGATCGTTCTAATTTGTTTACTAAGCCATAAAGAGGCTCCCAAAATGCTGGGGATACTACAAGAAAATACAAGAAGCGGTTTAGGCTTTTGGTTATAGGAGGATTTTGGAGCCTTCTTGTTCTCATTTGTTTTAGTATGTGGAATAGATTTTTATTATCAGTAGTGATTATACCCCCAAAAATCGAAGTCAGAGTCTTGCTGATATTTAAACTAAAAAAAGCAGCGATTCCTCTTTTTTGAACAGCTCTTCCATTCCACTCGGCTGAAAAACTATGAGCACAATCTTGAATAATATAAATATGGGGATGACGTTTCTGAATCGCATCGAGATGATCCAAATTAACTGGATATCCGAATAGAGATGTTGCGATGATAGCCCCTGTTTTTCTTGTAATTGCCTTTTCTGCAATATCAAGATCCATATTGAATCCGGCCCGCTCACAGTCTATAAACACAGGTATGTTACCGCTGTAGGTGATGGCATGCGGAACAACAACACATGTATATGCGGGGCAGATGATTTCTTTGTTTTTGAGTTTCAGAGCTTCCAAAAGGAGCATGAGTGCTGTTCGACCAAAAGGGAAAGCTATGGCATAATTTTGGCCCATTAGTTTGGCAAAAGATTGCTCAAAGTGCTCAACATCAAGTTTGCTAGGTGGATGCAGAGCTGCGAGGTATTCCTGAATACCGATAGCTGGTTTAAATCTCGGTATCACTTGCTTTTACCCGGCATATGCAGTTGAGAAAAAGACTGTTTCTTATTTAGGCATTGACCATATTATTTGGCTAGCCCAATTATGAAGGGTTGTAAAATAATAATCCTTTGAAATCATTTCAATAGCTGCATGAAAAATTTTCAATTTGTCAGCTAAGGGAGTCATTAGTGCCTGTGGAACATATACCCCTTGGTTCTTACTCGGAGTTTGATCTACTAGATCAGGATGGCTGTAATCAACAAAATCTGAAAGATGAAATTGGAACAGAATAGGATGTTTGAATGATTTTAAAATATGATAAAACAGTTTGAAAGTCTTAAGGCCTGTAGCTAATAAGAAAGTGGCAAAAAATGGAAGGCGGAAAAAAGGGATCACTGTTATCGGAAACTCAACAAAATTCTCACTCCCTCTTTTAGATAAACTGTTTTGATTGATGCGGTACGGAACAATTGGAGAGGTCATATATTTCATGAGCCCTAGGGTTGTTCGAGCTCTGCCTTTAAGACTTCGCGTGAAGCTCCAGTGTAGTAATTTAAACAAAGGCATAAGTAATGTTGGAAATATTGATGAATCATAAAAATAGCCGCCTTTTTTAAGGATGGATAAAGTATCATCGCTGATATTCCATCCCGGTGATCGAAATCCTTTAGGCCGATGGCCGGTTACTTCTATACAAATTTGTTCCATGCGGGTAATTTCAGTTCCTTTTATTTCAGGGGAGAGAAACCTAAACCCTTGGTCGTGTGTCATAGTGTGATTGGCAATCTCATGACCATTTTCTACTATCGAGCATATAGCATCATGATTTTTTTTATGAAGAAAATCATTACCAACCATGAATAAAGTGGCTTTAATTCCATATGGTGTCAAAAAATTAGAGAAAGTTTTAAGTCCCATGCGTAATTCTGAATAATCGTATCCTCCCGTACGCCTGCATCCTTTTCCCTTGTAAATTGAAGAAAGTGTGTCAATGTCGTTAGTTATCGCAGCCTTAAGTTGTGTACTCAAATCGACACCTTAATTTCAATTTTACCTCTCATTCTAAGCCCTTCTACATCAACCTGCTGAGAACTTAGGCTTTTTCGCGCAGTGAGAAAGTTCTCAAAGTATCGGCCTGATGACATATGAATGGCAACGAAAGATTGACCGAATTTAAGCCAAGATAAACACAGACTTTTTTTTAATTGTAAAATATCATGCACAAAAACTTTATCGTTATCAAATCGCAGTTTGCGAGTTAAAACCAATGGTGCTATCTGTTTCTCTTTCATCAGCAATTTGACTAACAAACGCTTCACATAATTGCCGAGCTTTATATTTCGCATTATCGTTAAATTCAGCAAGCGTAGCACAATAAACAGAGAAGCTGTAGGTATTATTTGTGAAACCTCATAAAAAGGTGTGTAAATTTCAATCTTGTTTGATTTTATTTGGCAAGAGCAGCTCCGATCTGTAATCTGAGTTGTGATATATGCCCCTTTTTTAGTTTGGCCAAAGTAGCCACAATCGTTCCGCATTATTACTTTTCTCTTTTTATCAAAGATTTTTAAAACACCACCATTGCTGACACCTACAATGGCATAATACTGATGTGTACCACGTATGTAAAAGCCACCGTCGGGAAAGTTTTGGTTAACGCTTTCTTTTTCAAAAGGTAATAATGGGACGTTCTGTAGTTGATCGGATGGATAAGTGTCCAACAACAGCAAGTAACTGGAAAGTAATGGTGCCAGGTTACCCATATCTATTTGATCTAGAGTCACTGTCCGGTTTTCTATAATGGACTTTATCATGAAGCGGCAAATACTCCCTGCAGTGGGGAATTCAGAACTAAGTAATGCTATGCCACCAGGGTAATAAATAGCTGTACGTCTGCTGCCATATTCGCCTCCAAAGGTGCCATCAGGATGGACGAACCAGGACAAAAAAGACAGTGCTTTTTGGATTGCGGATTTTAATTTTGCTTCGGGTTTTCGTTTATACACTTGCGCAAGATAGTGAATGCTAAGTGTTTGGTAACCTGGATCTGCCCCGTTATATTCAAGAAACCATCCTTCTTTTGACTGATTAGTAAGGATGGTATTCAGTAGTTCAATAGCTCGACGCTCGTACTTCATATCATTGAAAAATGCAGCACTTGTAAGGAGTGATAAGACTGCGCTAGCTTGATGATTAGATATAAAGCCGTGAGTTTCATTATGATGACACAAAAAATCGGCTGATAAACGCAGACATCGTTCAAATTGCTTCTTTAGAGGAAAGGAACATTTATTCTGTATGATTTGATAAGATTTTAACAATGACTCAAGCAAGAAGGCAGTTGCACCGAAGCTGTGTTCATAAGGAAACGCTTGATCAAAGGAACCATTTTTATGCTGAATTTGAGTTGCGTATTTTAGTCCCGCTGTTATTGCCTCTATCAAGACATCGATGATTTCTTTTCGCTGCTGATTAGTGTGTTTTAAAAGCCAAGCTAAAGGATAGACATTTCGCTGAAATGTTGATTCGGGATAATCCGTGATTTTCCAGGCCCAGAATCGCCGATCAAAGCAACCATATGTTTTGGAAAAAGGATCCCTGTTCTGTTCGCATAGAAGATGTTGAATAGATCTTTCAATTTGCTGTCTGATTGAGTGAGTAGTGTTTAGCATGTCTTAAGAATGAATATATTTTTTTGGGGTGAATTGCTTTCCCAAGTCTTTTTGATGATAATTACTGAATATGAGCACAACATAATAAGCAGTGAAGAGGTAAATAATCATGGTGTCTTTTTTTAATAAACTATCCGACAAGATCTCACTGATAAAGGGAAAATGCAGGATTGATGGTATCCTGGTAGTTATTTTTATTCTTGCATTAGGCTTGCGGTTTGTAATGCCTGTATATTTATTCCTCACCAAGGAACAAAATCCTTTTCGTTTTATGATTGATTCAATGCCTCATTATCACTGGAGAATTATTGATCATATAGCAAGGAATGAAATGCCGCCTGAATACATGCCTATTGCTTATGAAAAAATTTCAGCCTGTCCGATTCGCTTGACTCATTCGATGAGCGGTAAGAATAGAAGTATGTTTATTGTTCAAATCATGCAGGTTATTATCGATTCCCTAGGGTGTTTTCTTATTTATATGATTCTTGGGCTTTATTTTTCAAGGCGGATAAGGCTTTTAGGAGGACTTCTGTATGCAGTCTGGCCTCCTTCCATATTTTATTCCTATCATATTTTACCAGAAGCATACACACCTGTTCTCGTGCTGGCTATTGGGTACATGACCCTTCTTGCATCAAAAAGCAAAAAGACATTCTGGTGTGCGCTTGCAGGCTTGTTTTGTGGAGTTCTGTTCAGTTTTCGGATGGACAACGCTCTAATATTGTTATTCATTGCCGTATACTTCTTGTTTATCTTTAGAAAGAAAAAGGCAGAGGCCATAGGAAGGGCGATTTTGGTTGTAATGACCGCTCTAATGACATTGTTTCTCATTAATAAAACTATCAAACTGACTTATAAAGGCTTAACTTCACGCTATGTTTTATCTATTTCACTCTATAATGCTCTCGGGGAATATCCCGGGACATATAAGGGTTTAAGATTTTATCAAGATGAGGAGTCGGCTTTACATATAAAAGATAAAGCTTTGTATTATAAAAAGACAAAAGATTCGACTTTCCGATTTCTATCTTCCTTATATGAAAGTGATCCAGGTATGGCCGTATATATGCGGGAGGTGATTATAGGAAATCCCGTTCTTTATGCTGACTGGCTCATCAAGCGTTTTTTTGCTTATTTGCCTTCTCATCCATATGTGGCAAGTATTGTATATTTTTATTCTAAACCCAAGGCAGAATCGGGATGGGAAACTATGCTTGGATACAGGTATAACAGTGTTTTTCAAGGAGTAAAATATTTTGATTATCTGCTTTTTTCCCTTTTTTTAATAGGGGTTTGGTACTGCAGGAACAACAGTGAAATGATGGCTTTTTTATGCATATATCTAGGTGTTCATGTCGGTCATGTCCTTACACAGTGCGGGGAGATATATTTCAAATTGGATAAGGAATATGCATTGCTTCTTCCTAAATATCTAGTTGGGATGGTTAGTATATGGCCAATATTTATAGCCGTTGAGCTGGATAGAATTTTAGTTAGAATGCGTTGTGTGTTTTCAAGGTTATTCTCACGAAAAATCCTCTTCTCATAAAAAAACAATTTTATATAATTTCTGTTATTTAATAAAAATAATAGTTCACATCATATTGGAACCCGGATTATGCAGGAACCAACTGATGTGTTTGAGAACGAAGTCTCTGACATGTTTCTCTATGAAAAAGCGAGTGAAGTTTTTTTTCTGGCGAAGCCGCAATAGAGGTCGATAAGCATATGCCAGACAGCGTGCAAGCAATCTGAAAGGCCATCGTAAGTGTTTTGTAAGATCCTCGGTTTTCTTGTCCATAAGCAGGCCGATCATCTGCAATAAATCAAACATCCCTTCCATTTCCTTAGAGAACCAGGGATACCACAAGGGTTCTGCGTCGAACGAGTCAATCACGGCCCATTCTTCTAAGGTTGAAGGCAACTTCAAGCCATATTCTTTGACAGCAATTTCTGCTGCTACCGAGCCTGGAATGGGTTTCCACAGGGAACCCGCGCCCAGATAGCAGTTGGGATTATCCCTTAGAAGCTTCAACAAAACATCCTTTGTTTCTATCAAGGACTGAATGTTCTCTCCTGGTATACCAACAAAGAAGTTATAGTTAGGGGTTAATGCTGGATGCTTAGCGATCTTCTTGTTCGCCTCAATGATCTGCTCAATAGAGACTCCTTTTTTCATCAGGTCGAGCAAGCGTTGTGAGCCGGATTCGAAGCCTACAAGGAGTACATCAACTCCCACCTTTTCGAGCAATGAGAAGTATTCATCGTCCATGCGGAATAAGTCATTGATTCGGATGCCGCGAAACATCAATTTATACTTCTCATGATACCCTCTGCTAATGTAGCGGCGAAGCAGCTCTCTCATTCTATTTAGATCGACAAAAGACTCGTCGTCGTATATCTGGATTATCTTGGGATCATATCGCTCTCCTAGGTATGCGATATGATCCAGCACCTCTTCAATATCATATGTTATCCACTTCTTTCCTTTGATGTCTTTGTACACTACTGGGGAGATGCAGAAGCTACAATTGTAAGGACATCCCATGGATGTAAGGATCGGGAAGGTAAGTGTGCCCTCCTTGAAACGTGTGTAAATCTTGCCAGAAATATCGATCAAGTTGTAAGGAAGATCACGAAAGTCGAGCTTCTCAAATTCAGTCTGTGGAGTGGCGAGGCGGATCTTGCCGTCCTCTTTGTATCCAAGTCCCGGGATGTTTGTTTTTGAGGGGTTTCCTGTACGGATATTCTCGAGTAAGAGGCAGAGAGCTTTTGAGCCCCAGCCCCGGACAATGTAGTCGATTGCTGGGTTCTCAAGTGTTTGTTTGGGAAGTAGTGTTGGATGTGGCCCCCCCCACACAATGGGCACTCCGTATTTCGACTTGATATACTGTGATACCTCAAGTGAGGTATTGATAGGATTTCCGGTCATGACGGAGAAGCCTACAAGAGAGCAGCCCTTCACCAAGATAGAATCGATCGCTTCTTGCCAAGTGTGCGGGATTAGCCTCAGATCGAGAAGCCGGATGTTGAAGCCCTTCTTTACTGAATGGGTTGCGGCGTAAATTATGCTGAGAGGCGGATCCATAATGAGATCGTCGAAGCACCCAAGCTTTGGAAATATGAGCAGGCAATCTGTGTGGTGATCCTTCGCGTTTTGACCACTCATATCTTGACCTTCTGGCTCGCTATTTCAATTCTTCCTTGTCAATCTTTATCCAGTTCACTTGGGTAATCATCTGACGCAAAGCCCCGTTGGCCAAGGCGACCTGAGTCGCGGACTTTTGGATACCCTTCGTCGTCATAAAACACAATGTCGTTTTTAAAGCCCGAAGCATTTAACCATGCAGGATTTATGGCAGTTTTCCAAAACCTTTGATGACGTATACATCATTGGCCCAAATTTCTTGATTCATGTGAAATAATAAACTTGTATATGGATCTGAAGTGTATTCAGTTGAAGGTGGCGTAAAGTTGGAGGTCCAGCGAGCTATTCCTTTTGATATGCGTATCTCATCCAACCAACCATTAAAATGCTCTTCGTTGCCTCTTGATCCGATATAGAATGTGTTTTTTGAATCGTATATTGAAATAAGCCCCATGTGATGCTTATGACCTATTTGAGAACCATCAACAAATGCCATAAGATCTGATCCATTTCTTAATATTGCTATGTGATACCACGTATCCAATGAGGGAGACCAAGGAAATCGTGCATCTGTGTTGTTGCTTCCGTCAGTGCTGTATGAAAACTTTAAGCTGTTAAACTCTTCCTCCCAAGCAATCTGCCACGCTTTGTTAGGACTATAATAGGGGTATCCAACGAGAACCTGAGTGCGAGAAGTGCTTGCAAACCTCACCCAAAAATCCACGGTGAAGTTGCCAGAGCCAAACGTCAGACCCTCATTGTCAGCAATCTCCAGACGGCCTCCGTCACCTTTAAACAGGCCGGCCCCTCCTCCAAATTTAGATTGTAATGTACTAGTATGAGCGTTGCCCTTAATATAACCTAAGGATTTTAATCTTTCTATTAACCTCTTATTTTCCTGTTTGATTTCACGCTCGTGCTTCTTGGAGCTAAGAGTAACTTTCCCCAGGTTCCATTCGAAAGATGACAAGCGTTTTTTCATGCTGGCAAATACAAACTTTAAATGCTCATCTGTTAGGTCGCATTCAGATTCCTCAAAACTTAGATTAAAAAGTTGAGGATATGGAGGTGCGAAACGAAGATGTTTATATTGGTAAGTATTTACAAGTTTAAAATTATCTGTTTGGATGCACTCCATGTAAAAAGAAAGCTGCTGCTGATCGCCTTTGGATATGAGTTGTGAAAAAATATATTTCCTTTTGAACTTTTCGCCATTTATTAAACCTCTCAAGCTTTGGCCTTTAAAGGATGAATCATCAGCGATTTTAAAGTCGGATTTTACGTAATCTAGAATTGTTGGGAGTATGTCAATATGCTGAACTTTTTCAAGAATTATCTTTCCATTTTTTTGATTCGGCAATAAAATAATGAGCGGTATTTTAATTTGTTCTTCATAGAGTGAAGTACCATGCCCATTAATAGCTTGTCCTAAAAAATCTTTTCTCTCCCAGAAAGATTCACCATGGTCAGATGTTAAAATAATAATACTGTTTTTCATTAAGCCACGTTGTTTCAAATAACTTATCAATTTATGAAACTCGGTATCAAAAAAATTGACTTCCCCCATATAAAGTTTTTTCGAAACGCTTTTTTCTGTGGGCGTAAAATCGCTCGTATCAACCATAGTCTTAAGTTTCGCTCTTCCAGAAACATGCTTTCTTTCTTCTCCTTTCCCAATATATTTTTCTGTATATTCGATCGGGGGATCGTAAGGATTATGAGGGTCTATGTACCATAGCATTGCGAAAAACTTTTTGTACCTCTTATTATCAAGCCATTTTATAAACTTACTATTCACCTCATCGCAGTTAGTGTCTCTCCATCTAGTCTCCTCTATAAAAATATCAAATCCTCTGGCAAGTCCCTGTCTACTACTTACATGCGGATTTGTTGAGATGCCAAAAGTCTGATATCCTTTCTTTTTTAACAATTCTGCCATGCTTTTAAATCTAGTAGGCAAGCGCCATCGATAATTGATATACCCGTGGTCGGATGGATAGACCGAGCAGAATATTGACGGAGCAGAATTCATTGTGTTAGGACTCTGAGCAACTGCATTCTTAAATAGGACTGCGTTTTTAGCAAACTCGTCGATGTTTGGGGTAAGAGTACTATTCTTGTTATAACATCCTAGACTGTCAGCTCGCCAAGCATCAACTATCAGTAAAATAATGTTGGGTTCTTCAGGCGGATTTATTTTGGTTTCGGTGATTACGCTTAAATATAAAACAATAAGAAAGATAATCAGGATAAACGCTGCTCTTTTAATATAGTTGGCTTTTAGAATCTTTGATGTTTCTGACCATTTTGATAATGCATTGGTTATTTTATTCATTCGATGTTCTAAAGGCGTGTGTTAAAGAAGCCCCTTGCGCCCCTCATCATTTTTAATCGGATAGAACCCAGTATTTGCTGTTTTAGTGTTGTTTCAATTCCCCCTTGTCAATCTTTACCCAGTTCACTTGTGTAATCATCTGATGCAAAGCCGCTTTGGCCACGGCGACCTGGGTAGCATACTTCGGTGTTGTGCTTGCAGGAAAAGTTGCGAGTGTTGCGTCGCCGACAAGAAAGACATTGAAGTCTTTGCTCAGATTTTCGTAGCCGCACGTGGTGCTGATGACACACATATCTGTGGCGTATCCGGTCAGTAAAATGTGACGTACACCTTTGCTCTTCAAGTAATCGCGGACTTTTTGGTACCCTTCATCGTCATAAAACACTATATCGTTTTTTCTCAGCTCGAGAGATTTAACAATCGGAATCGGCAACTGCCCGTATCCTGGTCCGTTATAGTAGACACTGTCATCCGTGGAGGGAGTGAGACTAAAGTAGCTCTTAACGGGCGTATTTGCGTCAAGTAGAAGGGTTTTTTTCAATGGATTCCCTTCGAACTTGTGTCTGCTCAACAATTCAGCGAGCAAGTTCTTACCCTGTTCGATGTCCTGTTCTTCAGGCTTTGTTAATATTGAGGAATAGAGAAGCTTTCGAACTTGGTCTTCCGAGCCCGGCAAAGAATGTCCTACAAGAGAAACATAACCGCGCAACCGGGATAAAAAAGGGTTAATCACGTCCTGAACGTGCATGATCATTAACTTATTTTTTTCTGGAGTGCCGAAGAATTTGCACCCCGCAGGTTCGGGCGTTTTCAGTCCATGTCCATCATCGATACCCCAAGGATGGACATTAATAATTGCTGTTGCTTTTGCCTCAAGTCGATTCTCCATCTCGACAATACCGCGGGCATTGTACCAGTAACGCCAGGACCTAACGAGCATATCGCTGGCCTTCTCGTCCACGACCGGCGGTGCTAGAAAACGGTGATCCGATTGCAAAGGTTGGACATATTCTGGATAGTCAGCCAGCAATGGCATAGGATCTTTGATTTTTTCTAAAGTATTATAATAATTATTTGTAGATTTTTCTCTTTTATTCAATTCGTACAACGCTTTCAGTTTTTGATTGGCAAACAGTACCAAGGAAATTGTGAGTAGTCCCCACAAAATTACGGTAATTATGCTTCTTTGTTTATGGGAATTTCTTTTTAGTACTTGCCGCGAATTCTTTACAATTTTAATCAATCCTCACTCCCTTCAGCGAGCAGTTTATCGCCCAACTAAAATTCTTTATATTTTATGTATCTTATTGCTAATTTTTGATAAGTTCAGTCTGAATTTTCACAATCAATTTCACTTAAGAAAATTCAGTATATATTCACAGTGCATAAAATCAAACTCGGTATCGACATCCATCGATTCTTTTTCAGAGATGATTACACCTTTCATGTTCTGGTTATCCAAGATATTTTCCTTATAAATGATATGAGTTTTCATAGCATCAACCACACCATTGATTCGATAAACAGGCGGCAGAAGTTGACGCTGATAATATTTGCTGAGTTTTATGTCTCCTGAAATAAGCTCGGCACTTCCGTCTTCGGATAATCTATACATCCAGTAAGGATGGTGAACTCCTTCCACCAGGGTCATCGTCCTTACAACATCTGCACCAGTATCTCTTATCTTCTTGACTACCCTGTCAATGATTTGCGGAGTTTTAAACGGGGTGGTAGGTCTTAAGTTTACGACAATCTCAGGCTCGTAATCATCGTTGTTTTTTAACCATTCAAGGACATGTAAAAAGACTGGCTGGTCAGGAGTGTCACTTTTGGCTAATTCAGCAGGTCTCAGGAAAGGAACCTCCGCGCCCCATTTTCGAGCGACCTCTGCTATTTCTTCATCATCTGTTGAAACAACCAGCCGTTCGATTGAAGTCGAGTGCAATGCGGCCTCGATGGTGTAAGCAATCAAAGGCTTGCCAGCAAGAAGCCTTATGTTTTTCCTCGGAACTCGCCTGGAGCCTCCGCGAGCAGGAATTATGCCCAGCACCTTCATTTTATTTTTTTTACGATATTCTTCAAATTTTCTATTATGTAGTTTTGATCCTCCACCGTAAGACCAACCCACATAGGTAAATCAATGAGTTGCTTCCATGCCTTGTAGCTCGTAGGATAGGAGTCATTTTTATACCCAAATCTCTTCTGGTAGTAAGGCTGGATGTGAATAGGGGGAAAACTCAATCGAGTGTCGATTCCTCTCGATTTTAATTCAGATACAACTCTGTCACGATCCAGCCCTTCTTTCAATGAAACGGCATACATATACCAGGCATGGCGATTGACATATTCAGGCACAAAGGGTGGAGAAATATCAGTGGATTCCCTGAATGCGTCGCTATACCTTTCAGCAATCTTGTTCTTCTCATTCAGAATAAATTCAACTCTCTTGAGCTGCTCGATCCCGATAGCTGCTGGAATATCCGTCATACGATAGTTGTATCCCAGGTGAATATGGTGATACCGATAATCCTGTCCCTGGTTGCGAACCTGCCGTGTTAAGACAGCTTTTTCATCATCATCGGTTGTGACCATCCCTCCTTCACCTGTTGTGATGTTCTTGTTTGGAAAGAAGCTGAATATATGTAGAGGAGCGATCGATCCCACCTTTCTCCCTTTATAAACAGCCCCCAGTGATTCTGCACTGTCAGCAATAACAATCAAGCCCTTCTCTTCTGCAAAAGCGAGCAGGTGGTCATAGTCAACCGGCATCCCATTCATGTCCACTGCAATTATGGCCTTTGTCTTGCCTGTTATTCTCTTCTCGGCATCTTCAAGGGAGATATTATAAGTCTTTGGATCACACTCCACCAGAACCGGAATGGCTCGTTCATACAGTACAACATTAGCAGTCGAGATAAATGTTATGGTAGGAATAAGCACTTCATCGCCTTCCTCAATGCCAGATGAAATCAAGGCAAGGTGCAAAGCCGTCGTTCCACTGTTGGCTGCAATCGCATGTCTAGCTCCCACATACCTCGCAAATTCATTTTCAAATTCCTCAACCCTCTTCCCCATACTCAACCATCCGGACTTAACCACCTCGTACACAGCCTTAGCCTCTTCCTCACCGAGGTAGGGATTTGCCAAGGGAATATTTTTCATTTGTAAGTGCTCCTTCATTTTATTCATTACTGTAGATGCCTGAATGTTTCATCTTATGATTTCTTCGTCATTACCTTCATATCGTGGAATAGTATCATCAGTATACCAGTCGGTCGTCTTCATTAATCCTTTCCTTAAGGATGTTTGAGGTTCATATCCCAGAGACCGTATCTTGGCAATGCTCGGGCACCTTCTTCTTGTTCCTCCCGGGAGACGCTTGCCAGGTATTATATTAATCTTGAATTCCAGCAATCCTGCAATCTCTTTAGCGAGATCAGCAATGGTGATTTCATCTTCAGTACCAATGTGGTAGATCTCACGGCTCTTGCCGAGAGTAGCACACAGAAGTATTCCTTCTACAGCGTCATCAATGTAACAGAATGACCTGGTCTCTTCTCCTGTTCCCTGAATCGGAAAGTCAATCTCTTTCCTTCGAAAATTATCACTCAGTGTTTTCATGCGCAGTATGAATTGGGGGATGACATGACCCACTCCCATATCAGGACCGTAAAAATTGTGTGGACGGCATATCACGGTTCTCAAGCCAGTCTTTGCAGTATAATGAATAGCTAACAGCTCGGTTATTATTTTTCCTCCACTGTATGAAAATCTTGGATTTTTGACATCAGGAATAATGAGCCTTTCCTCTTCGGAAGTAGGGATATGTGAAGGCTCCTGATACACTTCTGATGACGAAGTGACTAAATAATTACTTACTCCGCATCTCATGGCTGCATCTAGTGTATTCAAGGCACCCTTGACACCCACCTCAAGCACCCTTTCAGGAATTCTGTAGAAATTCTCTGTGCCGTTGATAAAGGCAAGGTGAAACAGGGTATCAATCCCCTTGCATGCTTGATAAACCTGATTGAAATCTGTGACATCTCCTTCTCTGTAGTCAACCTTCTCCAGATACCCTTCCAGTCTGCGGACCATTCCCCTTGAGTTGTTGTCGAGGATACGTACAGAGGCACCTCCATCCACCAATCTCTTGGTCAGATTGGAACCGACGAATCCTGTTCCCCCGGTTATCAATATTTTTCCCAAGTTCGCTGTCTTTATCCTCTGCATCCTATCCCTATGTATCTAATGTTATTAACTGTTATGATATCTTTAGGTTCAAAGGTATACCAGCCATCCACGAAAATACAGTCATTCCTGGCAGAATTCAGCAAATCAAACACATCCATCTTCTTGTAGCTTTTATGATTATTCATGATCAGCACCACATCTGCATCCTTGAAGCCTTCAGCGATAGAAACCGGCTTCACACCCAATGCTGTTATCTCTTCCTGTGACACGATCGGATCATAGCCAAAAAAGGAGCTGTCTCTCATCCCCTTTTTACGGAAGTGGTTTAATAGATCTATGGTAGTTGAGCCTCTTAGGTCAGATGTTTCTGGCTCTCCCTTAAAAGCAAATCCAATAATAAAGATTTTTAATTTATCGATCTTTTTCTTCAACTCCATGATCTGTTGATATACGTCTTCCACAATATGGTAGGGAATAAATTCGTTTATCTGTCTCGAGTGTGAGACCATCCTGGGTTGGTGCTTTAGTTCCTTACATGAGTGGATCAGGAAGTATGGGTCCTTGGTAAGGCATGCTCCTCCAACACCAGGGCTGGGTACCGGTATCTCATCCCTTACGTATCCCAGATTTGCGGCCTGTACCAATTTAACCATATCCAGTCCCAATTCTTTACACACCAGTGCCATCTCGTTTGCGTACCCGAACTTGACATCGCGGAAGGTGTTATTGAGAATTTTAACCATCTCTGCACCTTCCAAAGATCCTACATCCACAATTATCGGTGTAATCTCTCTGAATAACCTGTTAACAAGCATCGTGCTTTTCTTGTCATATCCACCTATTATCTGAGGCAGTTCTTTGATTTCAGATATCGCTCTGCCTTCAATTGTTCTTTCAGGTGCATAGGCCAAATAGTAATCAATGCCTGCCTTGAGGCCTGACAGCTCGTTCAGGATTGGTAACATGACCTCTCTTGTTGTTCTCACCGGTACCGTAGAACGTAAGACAACTAGATCGTCCGGCTTTAAGAATTTGGCTATATACCTGGCGGCTTCCTCGATATTATCGATAATTGGTTTCTTCGTCTCAGGGTTAACCGGAGTCCCTACTGATACGATATACGTATCCACTTTCAATCCAGAGAGATCAGAAATAGGGATGAGATTTTTCCCGACGTATCTATGAAGGTAAGCCTCCAGATTGTCTTCATAAAAGGGAACGAATCCATTCTTGATTTTTTCAATCAGCTTGCCGTCTGTATCATACCCAAATACCTTAAATCCAAATTCGGCGAGGACAACCGATAATGTCAAGCCGACATAGCCCAGTCCGATCATACAGATCTGTCGGGACTTGGCATCCAGTAAAACACTCTTATCCTTGAAGGTTATGACTCCTTTAACACGTCCGTTATCGTCTAATACGGGTATCTGGGCATACTTTTCATTGACCAGCTCCAGCATTGTCTCCCGACTCATGCCTTCTTTGACCACGATAGGAGAGCGATTCATGATGTTTTTTACGGGTTCATCTGCATCATGCCCGCTTAAGAATCCTCTCCGGATATCTCCGTCCGTAACGATACCCACCAGGCGGTCCTCGTCATCCACAATCATGGCAAATTTTGAGGCCGATTCATTGATAGCCTTCATGACCTCAAAAATACTCTTACCCTCGGGAACCATTATTGATTGGATATCATATAACATCTCAGACTTTCCTTTCTAAAAAACTTATTACAAATAATATTGATTTAAAAATTTCTGTCAGAGGAGGTTCATCACCTGCTGTGAATTCATATAATCAGCGAGGGAGATGAGCGAATCATCATCTGGAAGGAACAGGAAATTCTCATTTGAGCGGTTGAATTGCCTTGGATTTTTGAGTATCGCTCCGGATTTTATTTGAGTGATCATGTAACCCAGTTCTTTCAGCAATTGTGCAGCATGGCTCTTTGAAGGATTGTCATCCTCCCATTTCTCACGGAGTATTTCGAGCACTATTACAGGTCGGTTCTTGACAATGGTGCTTTTTGCTCCTTCAAGGACAGCGTTCTCATGACCTTCTGCATCACATTTAATCAGCGAAACTCGTCTGTCAGATAGGGTTGAATAAGCGAGGTTGTCCAGCTGATTGGCAGGGATTTGGATTTTCTGCATATGCTCATCATTTTTTATTTGATCTGCAGTATCAACTATGGCTGCAGTAGAGGAGATGGATGTATATGGAGGGACGAACATTTTCTTGGAACAGGCCTTGTTTGAAAGAGCGATATTCAGGCAAAGAATATTGCTATGGCGTTTTGTTCTTTTTTTTAGGAACTGATAATTCCCTGGGACAGGCTCGAAAGCGACTACAATACCATTTGGTCCCACTAGATGAGAAAGTCTTATCGTCCAGGCACCAATGTATGCACCAACATCAACAGCAGCAGAATCCTTTTCAACCAGACCTGACACAGAATTAAGCAAAGTGATCTCATTTGCTGTTAATTCTTCAGTGAGAAGTATATTTATTCTCTTGTAGTTATGCTGTATGAATGATGCGGCCGATTGACCGAGAAGCCTGTATATTGTTTTACGGAGTGCTCTTGGAATTCTCAATCTTCCCTTCTTAAAATATTTTTAACCATCTGATATTGGCTCATGATCTCTGCTGTTTTAATTCCCCTGCATTCGATGGTTATCGGTATCTTTCCCGGATCAAATCTCCTTACAGCTCTCAGTTGCCAGCAATCCGGGGCTAAAAGAACATGTTCATCTTTCTTGCCATCATTTCCAGATAAATGGATTTCAAAAATCTTGTCCTGGAAACCTTTGCTAAGGGTTTCTATGAATTCGTCTTTATTGAAACCAAAATAATTTGCGGAGATAACGAGATGCCCTAAATCTAACAGAAAGCCTATATTGTCGTCCTGTCTGCAATAATCGAGAAACTGAATAATCTCAGCCGGAGTGCAGAGTAATGAACTATCAGGAGCATCACTAATCGGAAAGAGGTTCTCCAGACCAATCCTGACTCCCCGCATGACAGCATATTTCCTGATCTCCAAAAGCGATTCATACATAATGGCTGATGCATATGCAGGGCTTATACCTGAATAACCATCAGCTACAAAGTAATCACTTTCTTGTGAGGCTCGTAATTCTCTCGTATAGCCTGGATGCAGCGTATAGCAATCTATTTCTAAATCATGGGCTAGATCGATGCTTCTTTTGACAAAATTGATGCTTTTTAATCTTGTTTCTTTATTACTGCTTGCAATATTTAAAACAAAGTCTTTCTTGGATGGAGGGAAATAATTATGAATGAGAAGATTAAGAGAAAATTCTTTCTTTAAGCCTTTCAGTTTTTTCAAGATGTTGTCAGAATAGCTCAGTCCTCCGCTGAGCTCAATATTACAAATACAAATACTAGCAAGTGTGTTGATAGATTCCTCTAGAGAAGAGCTGTTAACAGCTGCAGAAGAAACATAGATCATCTTATAGTCTTTGCCGGCACGCCTGCAACGATTAAATCATCACCAATATCCCTTATGACTACAGAACCGGCTCCGATCACTGCATTTTTACCGACAGTAATCTTTTCCTTTATACTGCTTCCGATACCGACAAAACTACCCTCTCCGATGGTAACTCTTCCTGCAATGTTACAACCAGGCGATATATACACATGATTACCTATTTTAACCTCGTGATCTATGATTGAGCCAGTATAAACAACGCAGTTCTTTCCGATAGAGACCAATGTGCCAATTTTAACTCCCATACAGATGACACAGCCATTTCCCAGAACAGCATCCTTTTCTATTATTGCTGAGGGATGTATAATCGACGGAATCTTAAATCCAATGCTTGAGAGCCTGGTGAAAAGTTCTTTTCTTTCCTTATTGTCGCCAATAGCGATAACTGCATGTGTTGTGCCTCTTTCGTATATTTCTCTGAAGTCATTCCATGAATACTTAATAACAGTTCCTGATATTTCTTCGCCTATATTTTTAGAATCCCTGTCTGCTATTCCGGTAACCTTGAAATTTTTGTAGGAGCGCAAGATTGAAAGCAGAACCCTCGCATGACCTCCAGCACCAACAACTACAACATTATTTACCATTCAATCATATCCTTCTCTAAGAGTTCATCATATGATATATCCTTCAAGGCCTTCTTGCCCAAGATGATGTCGTAGAATTGAGGTGAGAGGCCTGTAGCAGGGCGTTTAAAGGTTATGTTGTCGACAGTTATCACTTCGCCTTTTTGAATACCGCGGGAGGCAACGATACTTCGCCGCATGCCGATAGAATTTTCTTTCTCTGTTTCAGTGGGTTCTTTTTGTGCCTTCCCTAGAGAAGCTTCGGTCTTGTGAATTTTATCCACGAGTGACCTTAACTCTTCCGGAGTCATCGAGGAGGAATGATCAGGCCCAGGCAGGTTTTTGTCTAAAGTGAAATGTTTCTCTATTACCTTGGCCCCCAATACTGCCGCTGCAATAGCTGATTCAGCACCGATGGTGTGATCTGAATACCCCACAAGGCAGCCAAATGCTGACTTGAAGGTCTGTATGACCCTGAGATTGGCATCTTCTATCCTGGAAGGATAGTTCGTCGTACATTGCAGCAAAACCACCCTGTCATTCCCTTCATCACGGATCGTCTTTAATGCATTATCGACCTCTGTCATGGTAGCCATCCCTGTGGATAGGAATATAGGTTTTCCTGTTCTTGATATTTTACGCAGGAAAGGATGTTCTACAATCTGTCCTGATGCCACCTTGTAAGCAAGAACTCCGATGCTTTCCAGGAGGTCGATGTCCTCGAAGTTATAAGGAGTAGAAAGAAAAACAAGGCCCAGATTTTCAGCATATTCCTTTAATTCCAGATGATGTTCTGGCTTGAGTTCAATCTTTCGGAGCATGTCGAGTTGAGACTCGCTCTTGTCTGTTGTTCCCAGCTGGTATTTTGCCTTCGGAGCTCCTGCTGTTACCACCCGCTCTGCTTTAAATGTCTGAAATTTTATGCAGTCTGCTCCGCATGAGGCGGCTTCCTGGACAAGCCTTCTGGCCATGGCCAGATCACCATTATGGTTTACTCCAGCCTCGGCAATGAGAAAGACCGAAGAAGAGTCCCCAATAATCTTATTCCCTATCCTGATTTCCTTTACCATTGCATTGAAATCCTATCGATTGAAATGAATTGAAAAAGTTTTAGAACCTGCTAAATCGATGCTTCTCAATTTGTTACACAAGTGGACTTTTTTCCTTGTCAAATCAGAGGTTGACCAGACTGAGCAGGTAGCGGCCTATTGTCTTCCCTGCATTACCTCTGAAGGGTCCTGCCTCATTTTCTTTTATCAGCTCGCGTTTTTCTGCATCCAAACAGTGATCGTCCAAGTAATGGTTAAGAGCATCATAGAGTTCATCCATAGTAAAGACCGTTTTAACTCCACCTGTCTGGATAATCCTTTGATTATGGGTCTGAACGTAGTCAACCATAATATCCTGTCGGCTTTTGCCAAACTCAGTCTTACACTTATCTCTTATACAAAGGTTTATTGAAGGTAGCTGGAAGATAGATGCCTCTATGACCATTGTGGAAAACATGTTGAGCATGACATCAGAGTGCTTCAACACAGAGGCAACAAGAGCCGTTTCTGAATCAGCCAGGTCAGCATCCATTCTCTTGGACACAGTTTCTGGGATACAGAGTGAAACACTTGGATATTTGTTTGCCACTCTTTCATATTCCTTTATAATTTTTTCAAATATCAGCCTTCCATCTGAAGTTCTGTAATGCAGGGGATGTATTCTTACCAATAACTGAGGCGAGTGCTTTATTTTACCTGACCCAATAGCCTCTGCTATCTCAGCAATCAGTTCAGGGCCCCAGGGGAAGCGCTTCGGAGATTTTGTGGCAAAGAAAATGGTTTTTTTATCCGGGTCCAAGCCGAATTTTTTAAAAAGCTCCCTCTTTTTCAAAATTACATCGCCAGTGTAATAGGGATCAAAATGAGCCACTCCCCCGATGAATATCTTCTTTTCATCGATATCGGTGAGTTCGATCAGCTCCTTTTTCATATTTTCTGTCCAGGCTACTACATAATCTGGGTTGTAACCTGGCATTCCCATTCCGCTTATATTGTCCCAACTCAGGACCACACAACAAACCGGGACACCAAAAGAGTGAGCCTCACGGGCAAAAAGCTCGTTATATTTGAATCCGCACAAGCTGGTTACCACAACAAGATCAGGGGAATACTTTTTAAATAACTCTTCATGGAAGGTCGGATGAAAAAATCGATTTTCAAAAGCGATGAGCAGCCGCCTTAATATCTTGCTAGACATAAATATCTTGCTTATCAACTCCCATATCAGTCCTTTTATCCATTTTTTGTAACCATTTTCTCGGGTCCAGCCTCGTTGGATTCTGTAGATTGCCCTGAAATCATCGATTGTCCGGGTGTCGTACTTTCCGTTGAGCACATAGGCACGTAATGATATGAGAAGCCGCTGCAAACTTGTTTTCATGAGGTAAGACTCAAAATCTTCATTCTTAAGTTTCTCCACCTTGACATTTTCTGATTCCAACCTCTCTCTGAATATCGGCTCGTCACCGTTATGGGAAAGAATAACAACCTGAGCCGGACTCTCACGAAGTGTGTTCAGGATATCCGTACGCAATAAGTAACGCACTGCAAATCCCTGGCTTGCATAAAGAAATATTGTCTTTTTTTTCATGTGTAATCTTGATTAAAGCTGTTTATTTTTTTGAGCTGAAATATTATCCAAGATAGACATAGTGTATTTTGCAAGCTCACTCATATCTTTTTGCCTGTCCGGACTATCACCAAGAGAAAACTGGGCCTTTCTTTCCAGCAGGGTCGTATAAAAGTCTATCGCTACAGAACGACTCATCACTGCTGCTACATAGTTAATCAGGGCCTTCTCGTCATGAAAATGATTCTGCAGCATATCAGAGATATTCTCATCGAGATTGTTGAGATCCTTAATCCTTCTGACCATGTGAGAAGGCAAGATTTCATAAGGAGTCTGGCCAAAGGTGATAACAGGCTTACCTAACAGTACGGCTTCCAATCCCACAGAGCTGGCAATGGTAGCAACAAGCCTCGAGTTGACAATCAGAAACCTTGCATTCAAGGTGGGGTCAGCGAATCTAACATTGAAGATTTCCTCAATCTTCTGGTAGTAACTCAGTGGTCTTTTTCCCCTTGCAGCCGGATGTTCTTTTACCACCAGAATCATTCCTGCGGGCAGACTGTATGCGATATTACGCAAGACTTCAATCTGGTTTAAGTAGGATTTGCTGTAAACTAGTAATGACACTTCTGGCTCGGTATGTAAAGGAAAGAAGACATAATCGCCGTTTTGAAGTTCTGATTCTGATATGTATTTCCCAGAAAAATATGAATCGACTTTCCGTACTAACCATGGATTCAAAAGTTTCCTGTAGACCATCGGTAATAAAGAACCCGGTAAGTGTCGATCGCACCTTGGGCCAGCAAAGCGAAAATGGTGTTCTTCTTCGAATATATTTTTCATCTTTTGTATTAAACGTTTTAATATAAAAAGAGGCGCTTTTTTTCTTGGCAGTCGCATTATCGAGCGCACCTGCGGCGGCCTTTGAGTAGGCAGAAACACACCTTCATACCTGGCATGTTGCTGCCTGACAAAATCCAGATACTGCAAAGCCTTTTTTATCCACTGGTCCTCAAGATTTTTATCCATGTATTGTTTGTATGCAGCGTGGATGATTTCCGATGGTTCATAAATTGTGGTACCAAATGTCATATAGTTCTGAATACGGGTTGGCCTTAAGTTGAGAAACGGGATATTCCTTGACCTGGCTACTAGATAGCTGGCAAATTCACCCATGGTTGTACAAATGAAGGAGACCACAAAGTCTGGTTTAACTCTGTTGAAAAGTTCTTCCACTGAACTAAATATTTCTGTCAGTATGCTCATAACTTGTTCGTGATTGAACATCGGTTTGTAATCCTGACGGAAAGTAAACTTATTTCCCCACATTATACGCCTATCACAGACAGCTGCTTCCCACAGGCTTGGAGTTTTTAGCTGTTCTTGGTATTTCTTCAATTTTTCGATATCAGGCTTACTCTTTTCTGCCTTGAGTGTGACTTCCCACTCCTTGACAAGAATATATCTGCCAGATTCGATTTCAGGAGTGTCTTTACAGAATTTTAAAAAATAGGCAGAATCAGAAATAAAGAAACCGATCTTTTCCAGTTGAAGGGATTTTTTCAACTGTTGCATCAAATCGTAAAAAACCTTTAATGTAGTACTCTGGGTTAGAAAGAGGACATTCATTGTTAGCTCAACCTCTTATGAATCAGCGCCTGTAGACAATAGAGAGTGAAATCAAATAACAGTCAGAAAGAATTTTTTATATCTTGATAAACCAGCCCAAGCCAGGGGTGGTTAAGAACTGCCAGTCCAGAGAGGCATAAGGTTCCTCAGTCAAAACAGTGCAAATTTCTGCAATTGTTAAACATCGCATCCATGTATCAAACAGGCTGCTGTCCCACAAGGTTCTCTGGCTTCTGTTCCATCCTGTCTTGATAGTGGAATGGTGTCTTAATATTTTTTTAGAGTGGCTACGAATCCCTCTTCTGTTGATTATATACCAGTAATAAGGATCTCCAGACCGGAAAATAGATGTGATAAGCTTCCAATATTCACTTAACTTCAGTTTTCGACGATTGGACCAGCAGAAACCTCCATCTGAGTTCTGATTCTCCAGGAGAGCTGAAAGAGAGCGTTTTAATGAAGCCCTTATGTCATCACGTCGATAATCATATTTGTGATAGAGATGGACTAGAGAAGCAGTTGCGTCTATATCGTCACACGAGCCCCCTCCCTGTCCAGGGAAATATAAACCATCCGGTTGCTGAAGAAAAAGAATCCTGTCGACTACCCGTTCCGCATATTGTACTTCACGATCAAAATACTCGTAAATTAAAAATTGATGATAAAATCCTCCCATTCCAATGAAGTAATTGGAATCACGAGAAGTTCCCCAGAATCCGGTGCCGGGATTCTGATGCCTGTCCATCCAGTCAAACCAAACATCCAGTGCTTCTCTTGCTTTATCATCCTCAAAATGTTCGTAGTTATAGGCAAGACATATTGCCAGAAACATGACTTTATTCCCGCTATTCCAAGGATTTTCCCAATCTAGGCTATCCAGCCAGGAAGTCAAAGGAGTTATACCTTTCCATTCATCCAAGAAGCTCAGAGGATAATCTGGTTTATCTCCCAGTGCTTCAATTGCGCTGAGACAGAATGTGGTTAACTGTCTATTGAGGTGCTCTTCGTCATGAGTGGGATCAGTGATCCTTTCTGATGCTTGTGGGTCGACAAATAAACCTGTCTGCTCTTGCTGAAATCCTTTAAGATAAGTCAGCCACTCACTCCGTTGTTCATCTGAAAGCGTTTTTAAATCATTGAAGAGGTGCTTAATAAATACAGCAAAGCATGAGGTATAAACAGTGATATCAGAACCAGAGTTCAGGCGATAAGCCCATGAAGGACCCTCTTTATCATGCATTGTTTGAAGCCAGTTGAGGACTCGTTTTTTCAGGAGCATGGCGTTTTCTGGCGGAGGAGCTTTTTTTTCAACTTTATTTATCATGCTCTATTTCTTTCAGTTTCCCCTTAACCACTGTTCAAGCATGATAAACGTCCACAACCTGTTGCCCGATAATAGCGGAAGATTATCTCTAAACACTTGCCTGTTTAAAATTTCTCGTTTTATACATTCCCCATTGAGAAGAAACTGGTCAACCCATGATCGGGTTTTCCCTTTCCATGAATTCCAAGGCAGGCTGAAACCTTTTTTGCCACGCGTAAGAATTTCAGAGGGTAAAATGTCCTTCATGGTCTTTTTCAGCAGATACTTCTTTTCTTCATTCTTAAAGCGCAGGGCTGATGGTAATTTAAACACAAATTCAATGAGCTCATGGTCCAGTAAGGGTGGTCTGACTTCTAATGAGACTGCCATACTGGCACGATCGACTTTGGTAAGAATATCGGATGGAAGATATGTCTTCAGATCCAGATACTGAGCGCGGGTTAAAGGATCAAGGTCTTTATTCCAGAATTGACGGAAGTACCAATAGTCGTCATAGGTATTCAAATTTTTTGCAAACCCAGAATCGAGCAGAAGACGTTTTTCCTCAGGCTTAAAAATTTGTACCAGATGAGCAAAGGGTTCAAGTGTATCTTCAGAGGCGATGTCTCTGATAAAATGATATCCCCATCTCTCTTCAGGCCATAGGATTGAAAGTGGTTTGAAGAAGAGTTTTTTAATGAAGGCCGGAAAATCAACCCAAGGCTCTCGTTTAAGCCACGTAGAATACCTTGGATATCCGATGAATACCTCGTCCCCTCCATCTCCTGAAAGTGCAACCTTAACATGCTCTCTGGCAATCCTGCAAACTTCATAGGTTGGAATAGCTGAACTGTCTGCATAGGGTTCATCATATAGCCTAATAACTTGGGAGAGACTCTCTTGCAGTGATTCGATGCCGACTGTGGACTCATAATGCTGGGTACGGAAACGGTCAGCAATTATTCTGGCAAAGCGGGTTTCTGAGTATTCTGCCACATCAAAACCAACCGTGCATGTGCAGAGTCTCTCACTGCTGTGAGTGCTTGCAAGTGAGGTTACGGTGCTGGAGTCAAATCCGCCGCTCAGGAGAACCCCGACTGGAACATCGCTTATCATATGAGATTGTACGGCTTCCTTTAACTTGACCAGGAGGAGCTCTTCAGCCTGGGGCCCTGTTAATTGCTTTTTCTCCCCAAAATCGATATCCCAGTATTTGTGTTCTTGCAGAGCCTCATTTTCGTATCTAAGGATATGCCCTTCTTTTAACTTTCTGATATGGCTGTATATGGTCTTTGGAGGGGGAATATACAGGTATGTGAGATAATCAAAGAGGGCCGTTTGATCAATGTCCCTATTTAGTTCTGGATAGGGAAGTATTCCCTTAATCTCAGAAGAAAATATAAAAACTCTTCCGTCCCAGTAATAAAACAAAGGCTTAATACCCAGTCGGTCTCGGGCAAGGAGCATAATCTTGCGTTTTTCATCCCAAAGGGCAAATGCAAACATTCCCCTGAAACGTTTGATGCTGCTCTCTCCCCAGGCCTCATATGCATGGACGATGACTTCGGTATCTGTATTAGAGTGAAAGATGTGTCCAAGCTCTTCGAGTTCCTGCCTGAGGGATTGGTAGTTGTAAATCTCACCATTATACACTACCCAGACAGTTCCATCTTCATTTCTTAAAGGCTGCTTGCCACGAGATGAAAGGTCGATGATAGAAAGGCGTCTGTGGCCCAAAGCCACCGAGCCATCTCGAGCAAGGTACAACCCTTCGTCATCAGGTCCTCTGTGTGTTAAGCTATCTCTCATTTTTTTGACAATATCTGTCTCTATTTTCTTATTGGTGGATAGAATGCCGATGATTCCGCACATATTAAACGCTCACCATTAAATCCGTTAAAAAAGAACTGGTTATATGTTATACCGGGTTGCCTTGAATACCGTCGGATGTTCCTGGACCCATCTGGCTGTTTCAGCGAGCCCCTGTTCCAGGGAGTATTGTGGAGTCCATCCAGCCCATTCTCTGGCCCTGGTTGCATCACATAATAATCTGTCAACTTCACTCTTCGATGGTCTGAGACGTTCATCCTCAGAAACGATATCTGTCTCTTTGCCGGTTACTTTCATGATGATTTTTGCTAAGTCTTTGATAGAAACTTCCTTGCCGGAGCCTACATTAATAACCTGTCCCACTGCCCTATCACAGAGCGCTGTATGGAGAAATCCTGAAACAGTATCAGCCACATAATTAAAATCCCTTGTCGGGAAAAGAGCTCCGAGTTTTACTCTTTTTTCGCTATGGAAGAGTTGTGACATTATAGTCGGTATGACTGCCCGTGCAGATTGTCTCGGTCCGTATGTATTGAAGGGGCGAATAATGATGACCGGAAGATTAAAAGAACGGTAGAAGCTCTCGGCTAACATGTCCGCACTGATCTTTGTGGCTGAGTAAGGAGACTGTGCTTGGAGGGGATGTTTTTCATCTATGGGGACGTACTGAGCTGTTCCATACACCTCACTTGTCGAAGTGTGAATGATTCGGTGCACACCAATCCTAGCACAGGCATTCAGGATGTTCAGAGTTCCTCCGATGTTGGTCTGTACGTAGCTGCCGGGTGCATGATAGCTGTAAGGTATAGCAACGAGGCTTGCCAGATGAAATACTATCTCCTGTCCCTTGACTGCTTCAAGAACACGATGAGAGTCACGTATGTCACCCAAGAAAATCTCAACATTTTTCATAAGGGTTGAGTCTGTCTCATCAAGCCATCCATAGTGCCCGAATGAATTATAATAGACAAAGGCCTTCACCCGTGCTCCTTCGCGTGCCAGCCTCTCTGTGAGATGGCTGCCGATAAAACCGTCGGCTCCTGTAACCAGCGCTTTTCGATTCTGCCAATATTTATCCATTAGAATTCCTTTAAATCATTTTGTGCCTTTCTCAGATCCTCCATCTGACCTATATCCACCCAGTATTCATGTATGGGAAAGGTTGTGACTGGCAGCCCTTTTCTCACCAGCTCTTTGATTAAATCAGTCATGTCAAATGCTGTATTTGCAGGAATGAGGGATAATGCTTCAGGATTAAGCATGTAAATGCCGGCGTTACAAAGGAACCTCTGGTCGGGTTTTTCTTCAATCCCTAAAAGATAATGGCTGGATATATTGAGAACGCCAAAAGGAATATTCAACGTGTATTGTGTTGCTGCTACGGTCATAACACATCTGTGCAGCTTGTGGAACTCGATCAACCTTAGGAAATTGGTCTTTGTTATCACATCACCATTGATCACGAGAAGGGGGCTTGATGGAATCTCTGGTAAAAGCGTCAAGGCACCGGCTGTACCTAATTCTTTTTTCTCCTTCAGATAGGAAATGTTTACGCCATATTGGGAGCCGTCCTTAAAATAATCTTCAATCATCTCAGTTTTGTAGTTTAAGGAGATGTAGATATTAACAATTCCGCTTTCTTTTAAGTAATTGATGATATTCTCTAAGATGGGCTTATTACCCACTTTTATCATGGGTTTTGGAATATTTTCTGTAACAGGTCTTAAACGTTTACCTTTGCCGCCGGCCATAATGACTGCAAATTGATAAGCGTCCAGTTCAGAAACGATGTCTCTGAGATGTATAATCTTTAATGGACAGCCGTTCCTGTCAAGGATGGGAATGTTCCTGATCAAGTGTTTATTCATCAACTCTTTCAGTTCTTTTTCTGAAGTCCCATGAGGAGCGGTCAAGGGTTTGGTCCACATAACATCGGTCACAGGCTCATCAATGGAGCATCCTGCGAGAAGGAAGCGTCTGATATCACCGTCTGTAACTGTGCCCTTTAAACATCCCTTTGTATCCACAATAAGGGCAATCCCCTGTTTATTTTTATCTATCACTCCCATACACTCGCGAACGGTGGCTGATTCCTTTAAACAAAATTGATTTATATTTTTGTCCTTCATCAGTATGTCATCCTTTTCTGGAGTAAACGCATATTTATATCGATTGTTGCCAGGACATGCGCTATCTGTTCTCCTGCATTCCCGGCACCATAAGGATTTTTCGAGTTTCTGCATCGTCTTCTGAATCCTTCATCATCCAAAGCCTTTCTTACCGCATTGATGATTTCGTCCCTGTTATAACCCACATCAATGACGTTATCTGCTCGCAAACGGCCATTCTGTCTTGACCCGACATTAACCACAGGACACCCCAGGGCCGGTGTCTCTTTTATGCCACTGGAGGAATTTCCTACGCAGACTCCTCTTCCTGCTCTTCCACAGATATTCAGGACTCCATGATAATTGTAGCGCCCCAGGCTCTTATAAATCCGAAGATTCTTGAGTCTCTCTTTCCTTAATTTTTCGATCTCCTTTATAATTCGCCTCCCTCCGGCATCATTATTCGGGTAAGTGACGATAACCTGGCAGCCTTCCTTTGCCAGGATACGCATGGCTTCTAAAGAGGGCCTGACCTGTTGAGCTGCTTTTTCAAATTCGGTGGTCACAGAGTGCTGGGTAAACAGGATGACCGGTTTATCAGGTATGAGACCGTAGGTTTCCTCGATTTCAGCAGGTGTGGCAAAATGACCAGCAACGATGAGGTCAATTGCGGGGAATCCCACATTGTAGATCCTCCAGCGCTCCTCTCCCAGGAGTCGTACACGCTCTGCTGCCTGTTCATTGGTGGTAAAATGGAGGTGTGACAACTTAGTCATTGCATGACGTACAGAATCATCCAGGGCTCCTCCCTCTGTAATATCTCCTCCTTCTACATGGGCGGTGGGAATGTTCATCTGGGTTGCAGTTATGACCGCAGAGAATCCCTCAAAACGATCAGCATAGACAACAAGGAAATCAGGTCTTATTTTGTCCAGGATGCGGCTCAAACTCAAGATCCCAGAACCAATTGCTTGAGCTGTGGAGAACAGGGTATCTTCCTCCATTTCAATCTTTACTTCAGCATATACCTTAAAACCGTCTTTCTCGATTTCCTTCAGTGTATAGCCGAAGTCTTCCTGAAGATGTGCTCCTGAAACCAATAAAAAGTATTCCAGCTCAGGATGGGCGTCTATTGCCTTCAAGATAGGATATTGAAGCCCGTATTCAGCACGGTTTCCTGTAAAAACGGCAATTTTTCTTTTATTGGAGGGTATTTTTCTAGTCATATCCCTTGAGTGTTAATGACAGTCCTTCAGATAATGTATATCTAGGCTTCCATCCAGTAAATTTTTTTAGAAGGCTGTTGTCAAGGATCAGCGTTGAATTTGAAGGCTCATAATTACCTTGTGGTTGAACTTCGTTGATGGGAACAGAGCCTATGCGGCTTGCCATCTTAACCAGATTAAAAACAGTTGTTCCGATCCCAGTTGATAAATTGACAGTATAACATCCATGCTTATCTGTGGAAACAAATAGATGTATCAGGCCTTCAATAACATCATCGACGTATATGAAATCTCTTATCGGGGTTAAATCACGAACAACAATTCTTTCGCCATTTTTAATTCTTTTTATAACAGTGCTAACAACCGTATCTTCATTGCTTCCTAGCCCATAGACATTGCCTAATCTAGCGATAAAACAGGTTATTTTAAAACTCTTTGAATGACCTGTTATTATTGCTTCTGCGGATAATTTCAAGCCGGCGTAGATATTTTGAGGAGTTGGGGAAGTTTCCTCGGTCACCGGCTGCCTATGATAATCTCCGTAAACAAGCCCGGTGGATGGGAAAATGAATTTCCCTATTTTGTTTTGTCTGCAAAATTCTAATGCCTGAAAAGTCAGTAATACATGTGATTTGAAGGCCTTTAGCGGATTTTCTTCACACTCTCCTGCGTGAGCAATGCCTGCCATATGAAATACAGCGGTTATACCTCTTTTTTCTGACAGCAGTTCAGATAGTGCTTCATCTGATTTCTCAGGAAAACCCCCATGGATAAAACGAAAGGAATTATGCAGGATAATTTCGGCAGAATGTTTCGGAAATTGTTTGTTGGAATCAATCCCAACAACAAATGCTCCATTATCCAGGAGAGCCTTCACTAAACGGCTGCCCAAGAATCCGCTGGCCCCTGTGACCAGGATTCCGTATCTTTCTAAACTACCAGTTTTCGATATCATCGGGGCCAATCTGAGAGTCCTTTTGAATATCTCTTGCGGCTTTCTTGCCCAGTACCCTGTTAAGTTCGGGTGCTAAAATGGCTCCAGTCCCGGGTCTTTTTACCCATGTGTTTTCAAGAGAGAACACTTTTCCAGCCCTTACAGGAGCAATGGCCACAACAGAGGCATAGGCAAAATCGATGACTGGTTGTTCCTCCGGCAGGATAGTTTTATGGCCACCCAGGGCTGAAAATATTGCTTTTGAACCTTTTACTAGCTCTGTCAGCTCATCTGGCTCTATAGAAATTGGAACGTCGGGACCGGGCCACTCACGAGTTATCGTGAAGTGTTTTTCAAGGGCAGCAGCCCCTAATGCCACAGCACCCAGGCATGTGTATATGCCGATGGAATGATCACTTAGCCCGACAGGTAAACCAAACATATCCTGCAGCTCCTTTATAGCGCCGAGACGAACCTTTTCATATGGGGTCGGATACATAGAAGTGCAATGCATCAGCATGAGAGGTGTTTCATATTTTTGAATAGCCTTAACTGATTTTTTAATGGATTCCACATCATTCATTCCAGTTGATAATATTATTGGCTTTCCGAACTTGGTGATATGTTCCAATAGGGGAATATTGTTGCATTCACCTGAGCCGATCTTGAAAGCTGAGACATTTATAGACTGGAGACGGTCTGCTGCCTCTCTGGAAAAGGGAGTACAGAGGTATATGATTCCTTTGTCTTCACAGTATTTCTTTATCCGTATTTCCTCCTCCCCAGTCAGCTCGCATCTCTTTATTATGTCCCAAAGACGCTCTTCGGATATCTCACCTGGTTTCATGTCTGTGGGAATCATTTCAGCCTCTGTGATATGACTTTGAAATTTTACACAGTCAGCCCCTGCCTTGACTGCCGCATCCACACACTGGATTGCTTTATCAAAGCTCCCTTCATGATTGATGCCTACCTCGGCTATTATAAAAGGTGGATATTGAGGGCCGATTTTACGGTGATTTATCTGGAATTCCATCATTTATTAACCTCTTTCTTACAGGATAATTGTCGAAGTGAACCATATTAAAAGGAATGATAATAAATTCTTATCTCAAAAGATTCTTTTTTATCACCAGGCTGTCCAGCCGCCATCGATGACCAGAGTCGCCCCTGTCATGTAGCGGGATGCATCGCTGGCAAGGAAGAGGATGGCACCGTTATAATCTGACCAGGTGGCCATTCTTCCTAAGGGAGTGCGTTTCACATATTCTTTATGGAATGAGCTCTCCTGGCCGTCATAGACACCACCCGGGACGAGAACATTGACCCTGACATTGAATTCTCCCCATGATGCTGCCAGATGCCTTGCTAATCCTATCAATCCTGCCTTGGATGCAGAATAGGAGGCAGGACAATTCAACGGGTCAGCACCTCCATAAATATTTTTTTCTGGTGAGCAACCTTTGTAGATCCTCTGGTCTGGCCCCACGATGCCGTATATAGAAGAAGTTAAGACGATTGAACCTGCGCGGGATTTTTTCATGTAGTTTACAGCCTCCCGGCAGCACAAAAAAGCTCCGGTCATATTTCCATTCAAAATACTCTTCCATGTGCTTACAGGATACTGGTCTAAAGGCCTATAATATCCATCTGGTTTTGTCATGACGTTGTAGATAAGGATATCCACTCTTCCCCAAGAATGATGAATCTTTTTGAATAACTCTTGAACCTCCATTTCTTTGCTCGCATCGCATTTCAACCCCATCACAGAAGTGCCTGTCAGAGTCGTAACCTCTTTTGCCACAGCTTTACATTTTCTGGCATCGATATCACCTAGTGCGACATTTGCCTGTGCATATCCTAATGTAATGGCAAACTGTCTCCCCATCTTTCCTGCTCCGCCAATGATGACTGCTGTCTTTCCTTTCAGGTTGAAGAGGGACTCAACCTTATTGAGTTCGGGTATTTTAGAGTAGTCAGACATTTGTTACCTCTCTGGATTGTTTCATTAAGAATTCGACAATCTTAAAATCCAATTCCGTATCAATATGAATGGACCGCTCTTCTGGAACCAGAAAGAGACGAGTACGAGGGGGGATTCGCTTGCCGATATCCATGATTGCCTCTCTTGAGTATATCCATACGGTGGTGTCAAGATCATACACAGGAGGGCACTCCTGACGGCATCCTATATCCCTGTCTGTGGGCATCAATATCTGGACAAAACCGTCTTCTAAACAAACCATATTAAAATAAGGGCTGCGGTGCGCTTCACATCCAGAGACTACGGCTTGGCAGGCACCATCATGGTGAAACAGTGACAAGGCTTCTTCTACGTCCTTGACCTTACGCAGGGGGCTGGTTGGATCTAACAATACTAGTATCTTCACTCTTTCTCTGTATATTTCCTCAACGGACTGAACGGCATGCTGCATCACCGGCAGCATCGGTGTGTCATCCTTTGCCAATTCAGGAGGCCTGATAAAAGGGACCTCAGCTCCCCATTTTCTCGAAATTTCTGCGATCTCCGAATCGTCTGTTGAAACGATTGGCTTATCTATAAAAGAGCAGGCCCGTGCACACTCGACAGTATAAGATATCAAAGGTTTTCCCAAAAGGTGTCTGATGTTTTTCTTTTTTATACCCTTTGATCCACCCCTTGCAGGAATAAGTCCGAGCACCAGACCTGAATTCATTCCTAAACCTATTGACTTTTTATCTCAGAAGGCCTGACAGCCCTCCTGGTTTCTGAAGCTTTATGGGCAGCTAATGCTACCTTAAGAACAGCGATTCCGTCTTCAAGATCAACCGCTGGATTGTCTCCATTCTTTATCCTGTTCAGGAAGTGCTTCATGTGATCGACAAACATGGTATTCCTCTCGAATGAAGCCGGTTGATCGAAAATTCGGGCCTCTGATGTTCCTTTAATGCTGAGCGTAACTTTACCGGAGCTGTAATCCCACGAGAGAGTACCTTTACTCCCCACAACTTCACAATCGCGTCTATAGTAGGGACTTAGGTAGTCCATCTCGACTTGAGCCACCAGTCCATTGCCAAATCTCAGCAGAATCTGGGCAACATCTTCTGTTTCAATCTCCAGGTCAGATACATGATCGAGGAATGCGGCGACATCGGAAACAGGGCCAAACCACCAGTAGAGATAATCCAATTCATGAATCAGGTCAAAAAGCACCCCACCTCCCTGATCTGATTTTGCACTGTAAGAATGGCGGTAATCCTGTTCGGGGCGCCAATCAGGCAGATAGTGTCCAACGCTGGCTCTTGCTAAATAAGGCTTGCCGATTTCGCTCCTTTCCAGAAGCTCTTTTATTGATTGCAGGCCGGGATGAAATCTCATCATGCATCCAACTTCGATAACGAGTGATTTCTCCTCTCTCAGCCTCTTAAAATCCTCAATCCCTTCTAAGCTGTTCGATAATGGCTTCTCGAAGTATATATGAATTCCTCTCTTTGCAGCCGCAATGGCTGTCTCCATATGCTGATCAGTACGATTACTGATTATGACTGCATCTGGCCCGGAATCAAAGGCACTCTCTAAGGACGGAAAGACTCTAATCCCATGTTTTTTAGATAGCCCCTTACTTCTTTCTCCCCTATAACTGTAAGCAGACACAGACGTTCCTAAAGCAAGCAAATTCTTTATATGTCTGGTCCCGATTGAGCCGGTTCCCACAACAAGAACCTTTAAGTCTTTAAACAACACGGTTGGCTTCAATGGTTATAAAGATATACAATTTCTGTCATCCAGCAGTTCAGAAAGTTACTTAACTGGACCTTGAAAATCGGCCTTTTTTTGTTCTCGAGAAGGCCAGGATTTTCGAACTCTTTATAGAGGGCAAAAATTGCTGATAAGATTTATTGAGAAAGCATCACCTTTATTTTGAGGAATCTTTGCTCTTTCTTATGAAATCGACGATTAAGGCCAGAAAAAAGCCTAGGAAAAGAGAAACAAACCCGCTTATCATGACCATCCTTGTCCTTCTTGGCCGAATGGGTCTAGAACTGGCAAAAGGCTCTTGGACAACGTGAATCAACTTAACATCTGTGGATTCTTCTTTACTCTTCACTTCTTTAAGTTTTTCTAAGAGACGCTTTAAACTCGGCCTTTCTGTCAATAAGGAATCGTACCTTGAGATGAACTCTGAGAAATCTTGGCCGATATCGGGCTTTTTTATTAATTTTTCCATTATTAAAAGCTGGTTGCTAAGGTTCCTTTCAGAGTTTTCGAGCAGCTTCTGCTGAACTCCTTGTCCCTCCCTGTTAGTCTGGAGGGTTGTGTTTAATGTATCTTTATAGGCTATGTTCTGCTGAATAGTGTTTGAATAGAGTAACAGAGCAACAGGATCCCCTTTACCTCCTTCGCTCAGCATACGGTCTCTTTGTTTGATAATAGATTCTGTATTTTCATCAATCATCTTAATCTGCTTCCTTATTTTTGTTTCTGCGTCTTTCAACAGTTTTATCTGGTTTATGTAAAATACAATTTCATTTAATATCTCTTTAAACTTGTCTATTTTCGATGTGATTTTCCACGAAAAAGATTTTTCTATCTGGTTAAGCAGTTCTCTCATTATTATCTCACCCTGTTCAGGGTCTGTTGTGTCATAAGACACATTGATAATATAGGCCTCTCCGGGTTTTTTAGCAGTAAATTGCAAGCCAAAGGGAGGGATATTTAATGCATTAAAAATCTTCGGGTTATAGATTCCACCATTGATAAAGGAAACCATCTCATCGATTTTAGCTACTGGGACAAGTTCAACTTTCATGGTTTCAGGATCTAACTCCTCGATAGCCCCAGGACTTAATGAAGCTGTTACCCTGTATACAGGTGTTATCATGTAGCTTCTTACTAAGGCAGCAATAACTGACAAGATGACGATTCCGATAATAATAAATTTCCATCTCCAGATGACCTTAATATAGTCATAGAGATTGATATTATCCTCGTAATTATCGGTCTTATATTCCGGGTTTTTCATCCTGTGTCGAACCTCCCGTTTTTAGATTTGTGAAATTCTTGCTTCTTCTATAATGACATTCCTTTATGCTGAATTATTATAGCTTAATCAGTATCTCGAAGTAATCCTTTTTTCTCTGTTTGTGATAATGGATAATTCTCATCGCTAATTTCTTTCTCTAAATCTTTCTTTAATTCTTCAATCTCAATTCTTAAGACATCGTATTCATGCAACTTTTTATCCAGAAAATGATATGTAAGCTCCATCTTTTTCTTTATGCCTTTGGGTGTCAGAATATACATATAGGCAAGCTTTTTCTTTGAGTTTTTGAATTTCTCTGCCTTGATCAGGCCTTTATCAATAAGGGCATTGAGGACGTAGTTCACCTTGCCAAGGCTGAGACCAAGCTTTTTAGAAAGGTCACGCTGGGAGAGGGTTTTGTCCTTTGCCAGTTCCTTCAGGATTTTAAGATTGTCCATTTCTGTTTAAGAAAATAGGATTAGAGATAGGCTACCGCCGTCGGGATCTCACTCTACCTCTTTCTCAATAACTTACCTATCAGAGGCAGTGCGTTCAAACTCTGAACAAGTATATCCAATTAGTTTCGGAAAAGTCAACCGGAGATTTTTAACGCGGATAAAGGAGCGGACGTTAAAGGCCCTTGAAAGGAGGCAGAGGGTTTGTATGTCAAGAAGGGAAAGGTTCAATAAATTCGATATTTGATGCTTTTTCGTTATGTTATGATACCTATATAAAGCAGGCATAAAGATTGTCAAAACAACAATTCAACAATATGACAAAATAGATAGCACACATGAACAAGTTTAATATTAATAATACTGTCTATCTACAGTAATTTACAGCAACGAAATAGATGACTGAAGTAGCCCCCAATTGGGGCCACTTCAATGAGCTAATATCCTTATTAAACCACACACTAAAATAATGAACCCATGATACAGGAGATTTTTTATGTCGCGTTTCATTCCTGTTTTCCAATAGAAGAAATTGATAGTTAATGAAAGATAAAAGAAAAAGAATTAGTAAGCTACCGCTGTTAGAAAAATCAGCAAAACAGATCAAATTGGTCTATCTAAATGATAGTCAAAGCCAGACTAATACTTTGATATATATTCTCAATATCCCAGAGTAGGCTGGCTAATCTTAAACTTTTTTGATTATTTTGTCCGGGTGCCATTCCAATACTTGCCATTTCTCATTTATAGTAAAAATTTTTATTATTATGGACATATCCTTAGAAGCTTCTCCATTTATAATAGATAGACAATTTTATCTTCCCTGATTTCACAGGCAACAGATGGAGGCACCTGCTTAATCTTCTCAGTCAGATGCATTCCTTTCTCTATGATGAAGCCTTTGTGGCGATCATGAAAGAGTTTATTTATGTATTGATAACGTCGATTTAAGTAATAGGTATAACCGCTGTTGATTCGACGAATAGTAGGGGTAAGGTTGTTTTTACATGTTTCCATGAGATAAGCTTCCAGATCAGGTAGATGGACATAACCATAAAATGTGAGTTTACTTTTGATCCTTTGTTGTTTGAGAAGATTTATAAAATAGCTTTTGTCCTGATCATCTTTAAAGATTTCTCGGCTGTCATTTCCTTTGGAACTGACGCGATAAGCTAAATCTTTGCCCTCAATCCTTGGGTGTCGTGTCATATAGAAGATTCCTCGTTTCTTAAAGCAGTATTTTTGATACTTTAATCTAAAGGAATTTATTTGTCAAAGGCTAACATACCAGTGTTTCAGGGCAAAGTGGTGAGGCTTTTCTCTTCTCCAAATGTCAACTGAAAGATCTTTTTGAGTATGATCAGCATCATTGAGGGCGAAGCGAAACAGCTTTGATGTATTGATTCTACAGGGAAGATGTGTTAAATTTTTTTCTGAAGCCACAGAAATGATGGAAAAAAAGAGGATTTTCTTATTCTTCATTCTTTTCATCGTAATTCCTTTGTTGATAGGCAATATCCTGTTCTCCAGTGAAGCAGGTTTCTATTCTGAGGATCTAAACATAATTGCTCGTTATCAGCAGAAGACCGAAGATCACATTCTCGCGACAGGAAATGTTGAAGTCCACTACAGGAATATTAAGCTTTTTGCTGATAGGATAGAGCTCAACACAAAAACCAAAGATGTTTATGCTGAAGGGAATGTCTCGATTCATTTTCCTGAGGAGGTAATAGATTGTGAGAGGGTTCACTTCAATTTAGATTCCTCTCGAGGAGAACTTAAAAAAGTTTATGGCAGGATTCAGCCATCTGTTTTTTATGAGGCAGATTCAATAGAAAGAAAGGATGCGAATCTTTACAATCTCCGAAAGGCAAAAATCACGTCTTGCAATCAGGCCGTTCCTCGTTGGAAATTTTCTTGCGCAGAGGCTAACTTCAAGAAAGATGATTATATCGAGATGAAGCACTCTGTATTATCCATCAAGAAAATACCTATCTTTTACTTTCCTTATCTGAGGTATCCCCTTAATAGAGAAAGGGCTACTGGATTTTTAATGCCTCAATTTGGTTACTCAGGAGTAAAAGGCCTTTTTTATTCGCAGGGATTTTATCTGGCTCTAAAAAGAAACATGGATGCAACCTTTAACCTTGATTATTATTCTGGAAGAGGATTCGGAGGCGGATTGCAGTATAGATATCTTTTTTCTTCTGGAACGGGAGGAGATCTGAGTGCGTATATTTTTAAATTTAAAGAAGACCCGGAGAGGGAAGACCTCGATAAAGCCTATATTATCCGTTTTAACCACAACCAACCCCTTTTCTTAGGCTTTTCTCTTATAGCTAACATCGATTATCAAAGTTCTTTTGATTTTTTGAAAGAGTTTGACAATAATTTCAAGCGTGCCGTCGTTTCCAACCGTGCTTCAGTGGCCTATCTTTCGAGATCCTGGTCTAGTTGGAATCTAAGTGCCCGTGTGTCGAGGTTTGAAACATATTTTGCCGAAGCAAATACCTCGAGCATTAAGCATAATTTTCCTTATATAGCCCTTAACATTTCCCAGATGAAAATCTTCTCCCCTTTATACTTTTCTCTCTCTTCTGTCTTTGACCGCTGGGAATTTGGATGGGATTTCGAATATCGTGCCGGCACGCAGAGACACTCGCAGAGTTTAAATCTCAAGCCTGAACTGACTTTTCCCTTTACTACAATACCCTGGATGACTTTGAATTCTAGATTTGTGGCCAATTTTAATTATTATTTCAAAAGCTTTGAACCCGGGAGTGTTCGCTCTCCAGGACAGGGGAAACTTATTGACGAACCCCTATTAAGCACCAATTATTTGATCAACGTGGAACTTACTGGTCCTGTGTTTAACAAAGTGTTTTTCAGGGCTGATGGCAGTCCAAAATTGAAACATATCATCGAGCCAAATATTAGCTATATATATGATAGTCCGGTATCTGCTTCCGATAGAATTATCACCCTCACTGGCTATTATTTTCGGTATCATCAGTTAACATACAGCCTGACAAACCGCTTTTTGATAAAACAGCACGATATGACGAGAGAAGTTTTCACCCTAGGGCTATCGCAGACTTTTTATCTTGCTCCCGAGGAGAGTCCTTTACAAATGTATAAAGATTTTTTTGAGGGAGATATCCCTCGATTTTCTGATATCGAAGGATATATGAGGTTTTACCCTTCTCATAAATACAGCATCGATATCTCAACTTCATTCAATCCTTATCAAAAGGTTTTTCCAAGTTTGCACATGGCAGTTAACTTCGGCAGGTATGGAGATCCGTTGATGTGTAGCGTGAGCTGGTTTAAGGGAACTAATCCATATTATAAAGATAGAATTTATGATCGTCATCAGATCAATTTTACGGGGGGCATGAAAATCCGGAAGCTTAACCTAGAGGCTTTTACAGTACTTGATTTCAATATTCAGGAAAAAAAGATGCTCTACTCTCTTTTCAGTCTTGTTTACCATTATCAGTGCCTTGATTTTAAGGCTGACCTTAAGATATTCTATTTCCGTGAAAAACCAGAAACACAGTTCCGCATTTCATTCGGACTGGGGAATATCGGCAAGACTACAGACCTCTTAGGAGGATATTGATAAGAACAACTGGAGATACCAAAGTTAATCAGTAAAGAAATAGCGAAGGGATAAGAAAGAGATAGCTGGGAGGCGGATTTTCCTAAGGTTTTTAGGTTTCGAGAGAGAGGAGTTTTGAGATGAAAGGTTTGATACTGAGCGGAGGAAAAGGGACCAGACTTAGACCTTTGACTTTCACCCAGGCTAAGCAATTGGTTCCTGTAGCCAATAAACCAGTGCTCTTCTATGGCATAGAAGCTCTGAAAGAGGCTGGGATAAGAGAGATTGGCATCGTAGTCGGAGATACAAAGGATGAGATAAAAGAAGCGGTTGGAGAAGGCAGCCGTTGGGATATTCGTATTTCTTACATCGAGCAGGAAGCTCCTCTGGGATTGGCCCATGCTGTTAAGATTTCAGAGGAATTTCTGGGAAAAGAGCCCTTCGTCATGTACCTGGGAGATAACATCCTCAAGAGCGGCATCAAATCCTTGGTGGAGGAGTTCGAGGGGAAGAGGCCCAATTCTCTGATTCTCTTGACTCCTGTGCCCAACGCCCAGATGTTTGGGGTGGCGGAGCTGAAGGATGGGAAAGTAGTGAGGCTTGTGGAGAAGCCCAAGGAACCCAAGAGCAACCTTGCTCTTGTGGGAGTGTATATGTTTGATGACAACATCTTTGAGGCCGTCAATGCCATAAAGCCTTCCTGGCGCAGCGAGCTGGAAATCACCGATGCCATCCAGTATCTTGTTGATCACGGCTATAAGGTTCATCCCCATATTGTCACCGGCTGGTGGAAGGATACAGGTAAGATAGAGGATATCCTTGAGGCCAACCGGCTGATTTTGGAGTCCATCCAAGGGAAGATGGAAGGTGAGGTAGATGAGGCTTCCAAAATTAACGGACAGGTGATTGTGGAGAAGGGAACGCTCATCAAGCGCAGCATCATAAGAGGTCCTGCCATCATCGGGAAGAGCTGTGAGATTGTGGACTCATACATCGGGCCTTTCACTTCTATTCAGAAGGGTTGCAGAATCGTCAGGACCGAACTGGAGCATAGCATAGTGCTGGAAAGGAGTGAAATTCAGGATGTGGGAAGCCGAATCGATGAAAGTCTTATCGGGCGAGAGGTGAAAATATTCAAGTGCCCTCCAAAGCCGTCCGTCTTCCGTTTCATGGTAGGTGACAAGAGTGAGATTGGCATCAAGTAAAGGGGGTCAGACCTTCATAAGTTTCATAGTTTGAACGAAATTTGGCTTGAGTAGAGATAAAGGAGGTAGAGATGATTGATGGTGTCAAGATTAAAAAACTCAAGGTGATACCTGATGAGAGGGGTCGGCTGATGGAGATTATGCGCGCAGATGACAGCCTGTTTTCCAGATTTGGTCAGGTCTACGTGTCTACCACTTACTCCGGTGTGGTCAAAGCATGGCACAAGCATATGAAGCAGACAGACAATGTGGCCTGTGTGTGTGGCATGATCAAATTGGCCCTTTATGATTCTCGAGAAGATTCACCCACCTTCAAGGAAGTGAACCAATTCTACCTGGGCATTCATAATCCCATGCTGGTCCAGATCCCTCCTGACATTTACCACGGGTGGATGTGTGTCAGTGAAGAGGAAGCGATAATCGTCAATATTCCCACAGAGGTTTATAATTACCAAGAGCCTGATGAGCAGCGCCTCCACCCCCATCAGAACGATATTCCCTATGACTGGAGCAGAAAAGATGGCTGAGGAGCGCAGGATAGATGGACTGAAGCTTCTGGTTACAGGAGGGGCCGGCTTTATCGGCAGTAATTTCATCCATTACATGCTGGATCAATATCCCCGGTGTCAAATCATCAACCTAGATAAGCTAACCTATGCGGGGAATCTCGACAACTTAAAGGATATAGGAGATAATTCCCGTTATGAATTCATCCGTGGAGATATAAAAGACAGGGAGCTTGTCAGGAAGGTTTTCAGCAGGGTTCAGGGAGTGGTCCATTTTGCTGCAGAGACCCATGTGGACCGTTCCATCATGGATGCAGGAGAATTTGTGCTGACAGATGTGTTCGGGACCTTCGTCCTTCTGGAGGCTCTGCGGGACATTGGATCTGACATCCAGTTCTTTCTCCACATCTCCACAGATGAGGTTTATGGCAGTCGCGATAAAGGATATTTTAAAGAGGATGACTCTCTTTCTCCTTCTTCCCCTTATGCAGCAAGCAAAGCCGGCGCTGACAGGCTTGTTTATTCTTATTGGGTCACCTATGGATTGCCCATCATCATCCTCCGGCCCAGCAACAATTTCGGCCCCTACCAGTACCCTGAAAAATTCATTCCTCTTTTTGTTACCAACGCTCTGGAGGACAGAAGCCTTCCTCTTTATGGGAAAGGAACCAATATTCGCGATTGGCTCTATGTCAAGGACAACTGTCGGGCGATTGATTTGGTAATGCGCAAGGGAAAATTAGGGGAGGCTTACAATGTCGGAGCCAATAACGAAGTACAGAATATAAAGATAGCCGAGAGAATCGTTGAGCTTTTGGGTAAGCCCAGGAGTCTAATCAAATTTGTACCCGATCGCCTGGGGCATGACAGGCGATACGCTCTGGACTGCCGCAAGATTCAAGCTTTAGGTTGGAAACCAAGGGCTCTTTTTGATGATGCCTTGGCTGAAACCGTACGCTGGTATGAGGGAAACCCGGATTGGTGGCAGAAAATCAAGGAAAAGAGTAAAGATTTTCAACGTTTCTACCAGACTTATTATAAGGATAGGAAATGAGCTCAGGACGAAAACATGGGAACTTTTCCCTATCTGAGGAGGATTGATGAGAGTTTTGATCACAGGAATAACCGGGTTTGCTGGCAGCCATCTTGCTGATTACATACTGGCCAATCATCCTGACGCGGAGGTCTGTGGGATAATCCGCTGGCGGAGCCGGCGGGAGAACATCCTGCATATCGAGGAGAAAATTACTCTCTTTGAGGCGGATCTCAAGGATGTCATCTCTTTAAAGAAGAGCTTGGCTGAGATAAAACCGGACCGCATCTTTCATCTAGCAGCCCAGAGTTTTGTTCCCACCTCATGGAAGTGTCCAGCCGAGACATTCACCATAAACGCTGTGGGTCAGATCAATCTGTTTGAGGCCATCCTCAGCCTAAAGCTAGATCCCAAAATTCATGTGGCGGGCTCCAGCGAAGAATATGGACTGGTTCAAAGCGAAGAACTTCCCATGAAGGAGACCAACCTCCTACGGCCTCTCAGTCCCTATGCTGTGAGTAAGGTCGCTCAGGATCTTTTGGCCTGGCAATATTTCAAAAGCTATGGCCTGAGGACAGTACGAACCAGAGGATTCAATCACACCGGCCCCCGCCGGGGAGAAGTCTTCATCTGTTCCAACTTCGCCAAACAGATAGCAGAAATAGAAAAAGGCAAGAGAGATTCTGTCATCCACGTGGGGAATTTGGAGGCCAGGAGGGATTTCACCGATGTCCGCGATATTGTGCGCGGCTACTGGTTGTGTCTAGAAAAGGGCGAAGAAGGAGAAGTTTACAATATCGGCTCAGGCAAGACCCATACCATGCAGGCAGTTTTAGATATGCTCCTTTCTATGAGCAAAGTGAATGTCAAGGTCCAAATCGATTCCCGAAGGATCCGTCCTTCCGATGTTCCGGTGCTTCTGGCTGACTCCTCCAAATTCCGCAAACTCACCGGCTGGAAGCCGGAGATTCCCTTGCGTCAGTCACTCCAAGATCTGCTCGTCTACTGGAGGGAAAGAGCTTAGGTTTGAAGGTTAAAATTTTCATCACAGGAGCCACAGGGTTTGTGGGGACTCACCTCAGAAGAATACTCCCTTCGTCCCAATATGAGGTTTTTGGAACATCTTATCCTGTAGTGCCTCAGGAAGAGAAGGAAGCGAGTGGAGAGAAGATATTTTACCTAGATATGCGGTCAGAAAAGGATGTCCGTGACAGTCTAAAATCCATCAAGCCGGATTGGATTTTTCATCTTGCAGCCGTATCCAACGTCAGACTCTCATGGGAGAAGAGGAAGGAAACGCTGGAAACAAACCTGATGGGAACTTTCTTTCTTCTAGAAGCTATGAGGCAGTTTGTACCCCAGGCGAGAGTCCTTTTTGTCAGCTCTTCAGATGTTTACGGAGTCTTGATCCCTGAAGAGAAGGCTTTGGGAGAAAAGGACGCTTTGCATGTGGTTAGCCCTTATACTTTCACTAAGATAACCGGTGAGATGTTGAGTGAATTCTACTCTCGGATCGAAAAGATAGATGCGGTTATTGCCCGTTCTTTTTCCCATACAGGACCTGGACAGAGCCCTGACTTTGTTTGCTCCGATTGGGCATCACAGATTGCCCAAATCGAGGGAGGCCTCCTGGAGCCTGTAATCAGGGTAGGAAACGGCAACATTAGGAGAGATTTTATGGATGTCAGAGATGTGGTCAGGGCTTATCTCCTCCTTGTTGAGAAAGGGAGAAGCGGTGAAATCTACAATGTTTGTTCAGGGAAAGCCGTCAAACTCAAAGATATCTTGGATCTCCTTCTCTCACTCTCCGAAGAGAGAATTGCTGTTGAAGTGGATGAACAAAGATTGAGAAAGGTGGATATTCCACTCTTGTTAGGAGATAACAAGAAAATAAGGGAAGAGACTGGCTGGCAACCCGAGATACCATTGCGCCAGACCCTCACTGACTTACTGAATTACTGGCGCCAGAGAGTTGTCAGGGTCAGACCTTCATAAGTTTTATAATTTTTTTCTCGGCCCTGCGATTAAATATCGAGTTCGAGCTGGCGTTCTTGAGCTAGTTTCCTTTCTTTTTCTATAGATTCCAGAATTTCCGGAGTCACATCACCAGTGGGATAAATACCGTCAAAGCAGGCTCCGCAGAAATTGGTGAGCTTCTTGTTGCCTAACTGGACAGCTTTTTTTAGGGACTCGAGAGTTTGATATATGACCTTGTCTGCACCAATTTTTTTAGTTATCTGGTCAAGGTTCGCATTCCGGGCGATAAACTCGGTTTTGGTTTGCATGTCGATTCCGTAGACGCAGGGATATCTCAGAGGAGGAGAATAGGCGGAGAAGTAAACCTTTTTTGCACCACAGTCACGGATCATTTGGATGATGGCCCTGGAGGTGTTTCCTCTGACAATGCTGTCGTCCACGAGCAGGACATTCTTTCCTTCGAGTTCTGAGACGATAGGATTCAGCTTGTGACGGACAGAAGTCTTTCGCTCTTCGTCTGCTGGCATGATAAAGGTCCGGCCAATATAGCGGTTCTTTACCAGAGCTTCTCTATATTTTAAATTAAGCCTGCGAGCGATTTCTATGGCGGCGTCCCGCGCAGAATCAGGTACAGGAACAACGACGTCTATCTTCAGGTTGTGTTTTTTTATCTCTTCCGCCAGAAAACGGCCCAGGTTGACCCGGCAATCGTAGACATTGACATTGTCGATGAAGGAATCGGGCCGGGCAAAATAGACCCATTCAAAAAGGCAGGGAGTATGGGGACAATTGGCGATCTTTCGGGTGTGAAGACCTCGATTCCTGTCGATGAAGAGGGCTTGGCCGGCTTTCACGTTTTTGATGTCGGAGAAATTCATGATATTGAGGGAGACGCTTTCGGAAGCTATGGCGTAGGAAGTTAAAAGCCCGTCCTCCCTCTTTCCGTAGACAAGAGGTTTGATTCCATAGGGATCGCGGAATGCAACCATCCCTTGTCCGGCTATATAAGCAACAACGGAATAGCTTCCTCTGGCTTTTTTGAACACGCCTTCGACAGCTTTGAACACATGCCTGGGAGCTAAGTTTTTGGTTTTTTGCTCGGCCAGTTCCTGGGCGAACACATTGAGGATTGCTTCCAGATCACAGTCCGAGTTTAGGAGGCGGTGGTATTTTTCGAAGATGATTTTTCTGAGTTGGTCATAGTTGATGACATTGCCATTGTGGGCCATGATGATACCGAAGGGGGAATTAACCAGAAAGGGTTGGGCATCTTCTCCTCTTCCGCCTCCCACGGTCGGGTAGCGGGTGTGGCCGATACCGATATTTCCCCTTAAACGGTGGAGATTTTCTGCGGTGAAGATGTCCCGAACCAGCCCATTTCCCTTTTTTATGTGAAAACGACCATCATAGGTAATGATTCCTGCGGCATCCTGACCCCGATGCTGTACAGCCAACAGGCCTTGATAGAGGTCTTTGAAGGTGTCCTCGTTTCCCCAGATACCGATAACACCACACATTTCTCTCTCATGATTCATTATAATCGTTTTTTTCCTTTTATGAAAGGAGGTGATATGCCCTGTAAACTCTTTCTTTTCCTTGATGAGAGAGGATTATATATCCCTCATATTAGCTATCAAGGAAATGGAAGTGCTTCTATGTGTCCTTTATAAAAGCCTGAGGCCACCATAACCTCAAATTTCTTGATCATTAAAGTGAATTAATAAGATTGTAAATGAGTCTTTAGTGTATTCACCTGAATTTGGAGTAAAATTGGAGCCCCATCGGGCTATTCCCTTTGATATGCGTATCTCATCCAGCCAGCCATTGAAATGCTCTTCAGCGCCTCTGGATCCGATATGGAGCGGAGCTTCTGAATCGTATATTGAGACCTGCCCTATATCATGACTTTCACCTAGCTGAAAGCCATCAACAAAGGCCATAAGGTCTGAATCCTTCCTGACTATGGCTATGTGGTACCATCTATCCTTTGATGCAGACCAGTGGAACTTCGCATCCGTGTCGTTTTCTCCATCTGAACTATAGGAGAACTTTATGCTTTTCGATTCTCCCTCCCATGCAATCTGCCATGCCTTGTCAGGACTGTAATACGGGTAGCCAACGAGAACCTGAGTTCCAGATGTATGTACAAATCTCACCCAGAAATCTATCGTGAAGTCTTCCGAGCTAAATGCCCAGCCTGGACGGTCTGCAACCTGCAGGTGGCTTCCGGCTCCATCAAAGAAAACAGATGCACTGCCAAATTTTGGGTGTGCTGTATCAATCCGAACATTTCCATGAGGTATTATACTTCCCAACCGGAAGAGTTTGAATATGCCAATATGATAGATTTCGGTGACATCGAACTCTTGATCCTTGATCCTTATTTTCTTTGGTTTATTTTGAAGTTGACTGAGAACAGGATCCTTATCCCAAGACCTGAATGAGGCAATATATTTGATGTCTTTAATAAATAGATTTTTTGTATAATATGTAACAATATTTTTCTCGGGTATATCAGAAAGATAAGTAGCACAGGGCACCATTTTTCCAGGCATTAGTATCATTTCCTCGTTTTTCACTCTGTTTTTGACAACATTTAATCCAGCTTTTAAATCCCACAAACCGCCATACATATTATTGACTGTTGATATGTGAGTGGAGACTAATGGAGTTATCAGCAAAAATAGAGGCAATAATAATAAATGACCTTTCGACCTGAAATGCCCTACTTTAAAAAAAACGTATACACAGATTGGCAGAAATATTAAAAATCTTTTGAGGCTGTTTATATCAAAGCTGAGACTGAAAAACTCATGGTATGAATTTCTTATATACGGTGTGTTGAAAGCGCTATAAGCTACAATAATTCCCAATATTCCCAAAATAGATGCCACGATTATTTTTTTTTGATGTGGCCATCGCTTTAGAAAATATTCAATACCAGCGATTGTATAAAGAGGGAACATCCACTCAATGAAATAGAAAAATCGCCAGGTTGTGTAGAAATAAAACCACAGGAAGAACAAGTACGCCAGAAAAAAGGTGTGCACCTTCCAGTTGTTCAGCTTATTAAATTTAATCAGATGGAATAATCCAATCAAAATAATTAAAATGTTAATAATCCATACTATTTGTACCCACCAACTGCTATGAAATCTGGTTTCAGGCGTTACAGAAGCCCAATGATCAGCTGGCAAATAGGATAAGGTTATGGTACGCAACAGGGAAATAAAATCTCCTGTTGGCTTGCTTGTAACAAAAAGTTTATGCTTGAACAGGGCTGGAATATATCCACCTTTACCGATGAAAAAAAAATGATTGACCAGCAGCCAGATGGCAGAAGGCAGAAGGACGATAAAAGTTAGAAATATTAGACGCCATTTTTTTTTAGTAATAATTTTGGGCAAATTGGCAAGCACCGCTAATGCTGCGTCATACCGAGTAAATGCAGCGAGACCAGAGATGGACAAGGAGAGTTTTTCATTTGTGACATAAAAGGAGAGAAGGATCAGGACCAGCATTGTAGCCTCAGGTAGGGGTTGTGTTCCACAATAGAGAGAAAGGCTTGAAAAAGCAAAAATCCAGCTGACAAGGAATGAATTTTTTATTCCGATCTTCTTGCTTATCTTATAGATAAGAATTATCGAACATAGATAAGTGAAATTACTCAGAAGGATACCAGAATAAAGGATAGCTTTCTTTACTGAAATAAGCTGTGAAACCAATCCCATTAGCAGAGGGAAAAGAGGTTCTCTTAAAGTTCCAAATGGCAGATTAAAATGAAGCAGTGCTTCAGTAATATCCTTAAAAGCAAAAAAATCGCTTAAAGGAGAATAGTATTTTCCAGAGAGTAAAACTAGATAATAACAAGATATTCCTAATGTTAATGCAAGGGCCGAGATAGAAGCGACATCCTTCTTTTTGGGGTAATCACTATTTTGTGGTTTTTCACACAGTGGGAATTTGCTTTTTTTGGGTTGCAGCAATTCTCTCCATTTTTTATTCAAATTTAACAAACAACTGATACCTTTAAACGCTTTTAGGATTTATATATCAGGGAAAATAGGAATGTCAAATAGACTGAGAGAAGCTTCCTTCTCGATATTAAACAAAACATTTTTCTTCACAAATGAGCTGAAGATGAGCTGTGAGGGAGAAAGATGTGAGGCTGAAATTGAGATGCATTTTTCCCAAACATTTGAGTCCTGAAGGTTCCAATTCTTGAAAATGAGGCAAAGAATGGAGATAATTATTTCTTTTTAAAGAAGGAAATTGCTATTCATTGTGAAAAAATTCTTGTCTCTGCTCATCTCTCGTCTCTTCTCGGGTTTTTTCTGGAGAGAATAGATGTTCAATAATGCAAGAGCAATGTTCCATGTGATGAATGAAGCAAAGCTTCATCGCCTTGAACTCGATAAACTTGTATATCGACGTCTCAGGGCCATACTGGTATCTGCTTACCTGAACGTCCCTTACTACAGGGAACTAATGAAAAATGTAGGCTACGATCCTTCTCAGGACTATCAAGGCCCTGAGGATCTTTCCAAGCTTCCGATTACAAAGAAGGAAGTTATAAAACAGAGAAGAATCCGAGACTTTATCATGCAGCATAAAGATCTTTCTGGATGTTTAAGAGATACAACATCCGGGTCAACAGGAATTCCATTGGTAGTTTATAGAACTTGTTATGAACGCGCTTTTCAGATCGCCAAGTTTCTGCGCATCTTATTTTTGAATAGATACTCGATGAGCAATAAAGTGATGTCGCTTACCAGACCGGATAAGCTTACAGAGGGACGGAGTGTTGTCCAGCGATTTGGATTTCTAAGAAGGAATGCGATCGACTTTCTTCGCTACTCACCAGAAGAGATGGTCGATATTCTCATCGAATACAAACCAGATGTGTTATATGGCAATCGCGCGCATCTTGAACTCATGGCACTGGAATTGCAACGCCGTGGAATTCAGTGTGATAGCTTAAAGATTGTCTTGACAACTGGGGAAGCCATTCACGAGAATACTCGGCGGCTCTGCCAGAAGCAGTTTGGGGTTGACCCCGTGGAGACATATGGATCAATAGAGATGGGAATAATGGGATACGAAACTCCAGCGCATGATGGACTTCATCTCTATGAAAATCTGACTTACTTTGAATTCCTGGACGAAGAAGAGAAACCAGTCCCACCTGGAAAACCTGGAAGAGTCATTGTGACGGATCTGATAGGGAAACTCATGCCTTTTATCAGGTATGATCAAGGAGACTTTGCAGCTTTTGAGTATGGGAAAGACCTGAATGGTAATACTCAGCGGAGGCTAACCCAAACCATAGGTCGCGAGAATGACTACGCATTGCTTCCAGATGGGACGAAACGTCCCTATAATGATTTGGTCAAGATAGTAGACAAATTTGAAGATATCAGGCAATTCCGTATTGTGCAACAAAAGCGAAGCCTATTCCAGATATTGATTGTCGCGGATACTTCTTATTTTCTCTCAATCCACGATGATCTCATGCGTCTGCTGCAGAAAAAATTTCCTCCGAATGTGAGCTTCAAAATTGCCCAGGTAGAGAAAATCGAACCAGACCCAAGCGGCAAAATGAGGGCATTCGTTTCAGAAGTTGACCGGATTTCCGATAAAGTTCCTGGAGAGATATCAGTAAAGGGATGATACTCTGATCCATCCAACATTGAGATGTCTGTTCTTTTTTGATGTAGCTCAAAAATTTTTACTCTCTGGCATCACATTTTTGGCTGATGGAGCTGATGCGGAGGTACATTGATATCGAGGAAAAGCGTATTCTGGGCCTTGCGAATAATAATAAGCGCAGCGCTGATTGGATACCTGCTGGCAACAGCTAACCTCGGCGAAATGTTTGTCAAAATCAAGTCATGTCATGTCTCACTTTTTTTATTCAGTCTTCTGATAGGCGTCCTTCGTAATGTGATATTTGCCTATCGATGGAGAGTCCTACTTACTGGAAGTGGAATTAAAGTTCCCTTTGTAACATTGGTCAAATTTTACTTCGGGGGGACTTTCTTTAATCTTTTCCTGCCTACGACTTTAGGAGGAGATGTGGTGAGAGGCTACGATCTTGCTATACATTCAGAGAAGAAGATGGATGCAGCTTCATCTGTGTTGGCAGAGAGAATCATTGGTTCCTTTGCACTCATTTTCATTGCTTTGTTTGCCATATTATTTGGACGGAAAAGGATTGAAAATACTCAAGTGATTAATGTCATTCTTATCGTATGTATCAGTTATTTTACATTGGCGATAATCGTATTTAACGCCAGGATTATGAAGAGACTTATTGCTCTGTTCAAGTTCGGCTCACTCTGGAGCATAGGAAAGCGGCTGGATCGGATGTATAGTTCGCTGCGTGCGTTCTTTGCCAACAAAGTGATTCTATGTCTTTGTTTTGTTCTCTCCATAGTCTGCCAAACGCTGACAATGGTGGCGGTTTACCTTCTTGCATTGGCCATCAACCTGAGGCTCCCGCTTGTCTACTTTTTCATGATATTGCCCATGATTTGGATTGTAACCATGGTTCCTCTGTCAATAAATGGACTGGGAGTAAGAGAAGGGGCTTTCGTTTTTTTCTTCACAGAAGTGGGAGTATCTGGCTCTTCGGCACTATTGTTTTCATTCCTGAATCTTTCACGAATGATTGTTCTCGGCTTGATATGCGGGACCATCTATTTATTCTCTCAGATGCCTCTTCCATTCAAAAAACTCACAAAGAAGTGAAGGCAGATTATTTTACGCCAAACAAGTAATATGTATTTTGTGGAATTTTTAGATGGCTATTCTTTGGAAGTGGAAGAATAAATTTTAGTCTGCTCGGTATAGCTTCCTCTTAGATATATAATAATCAGCATAATAGTGAGAACATTCTTCGCACAAGGAAGGAGGCTTCTTTAGGAGATGCTTTTTCCTCATTTCCCTCATGATTTTATTTTTGAATAGACTCTGGAGATTTTCTCTTTTTGCATTTCCTATGACCATTTTTCCATCAAAATCCACACAACACGGAACAACATCTCCATTCCACAAAACTACCAAGATTCGCCAGAGTTCCCGGCAGGGAGTATAATTTTTCTTGGTAATAGTAAAAAATTTTGGCTGGATATTCACAAAATCTGCCTTATTTTTCCATCTGATGAAAAAAGAATCAATCTCTGCAGTCGTCTCGTTAAATATCAGCATGGAAACTTCTACCCAGGTCTTTTTTTTAGAATCATTCCTCATCTGAATGAAATTTAATATATTAGACTCAATTTTTTCATAGGGAAAACCTCTCACTCTTTGATAGGTTTCCTTGCCTCCATCTACTGAAAACTTTATTATATCCAATCCGCTTTCCAGGAGTTCTCTGGTAAGAGATTTATCCAGAAGAGTTCCATTCGTTGTTAAAGCTGTTTGCTTTCCTCTTGAATGGGCATAACGAATCATTTCTATGATATCAGGGTGAATTAATGGTTCTCCCCAGTTGGTTAGATAAACTCTTTGAATCTCAGGATTTAAATCGATGATTTTTTTAAAAGTTTCAAATTTCATATATCCTTTTTCCCTCTTCATCTCTTTCGGTACAGGACAGCAGATACATTCAAGGTTACAAGTGTTGTTTGTTTCGATACCGACAGTTGTCAGTTTATATGCTCCAGGAATATGAGCAAGGCGGAAGAATTGATTAAGTGTTTCGCTAAATATCAATTTAGGGGTTGAATATCGAGCGAGAAGGGAAGGGAACAGCTTTGATTTGTTAAAAATTTTTGTAGTAATTAATCGAACGAGACTCTTATACATCTTATTAACGTGGTTTCTTAACTAAAAAAACAATCAAATAGCCGTAATGCCTAAAGAATTCAAAGTGGTTATAGAGTGCCTCAAAAGGGGCTAGAAGGACCTCTGTTATTTTCGTTAAAGGGCGGAAATGGACATATGAAAAGAGATCTAGAATTCTTAATATTCCTGGCATAAAAAGTAAAGAAGATTGATCAAGTATTATGAAATCATTTTTTTTTAAAATCTGAGCCATCTGCTTTTTCGAAAATGACTTCTCATACCCGAAGGAATAAAGGCCTAGTTTTTGAAGCAAGAAAACCTGGAAAGGCCTTAGAAAGGGATCATATTTGTTGGGAACACCTATAATTGCTTTGCCATCAGGTTTCAGCACCCGATACATTTCTTGGCAAGCTTTATCATATTCTAAGAAATGCTCTGCTGTTCCCATCGAATACACATAATCAAAACAATCATTCGAGAAAGGAAGATATCTGAGATCAGCGACATTAAGAAAAAGATTATTCTCACCGGTTTTCGTGGCATCAAGAGCTTGACGAGTAACAAAGAAGGAAATGTCCACACCGAACGCTTTGGCTTTTTCTGTGAGAATCCATTTTAGGATTCGGGTGTTTTTAGCCTCATTCCACAAGTCTGTTTTCAAGATGCTCTTCCCCTCTAAGTTAGAAAAATAATTGGAGATTATTCTCTTTTCTTGATTAAAATATATTTTTGTAGAGGGGGATCCATAAAAAGATTTAATATCTTTTGCGGCTCGGTTCCAGAACTGTTTAAGCTTATTTTCCGAGAAATCTTCCGGCGTTTTATTCTTTTTTGACCGGATATGTCTTAAATTTTTCATCAGAGATGGTAAAAAGATTCTCTATAACGACTCATACGATAATTAATTGGCAAGTATCATAACATCCTGGAATCCAAAATATCAACACGTAGAAAATTTGATAATTTTGTTAAAAACCTGAAATTCTACAAAGCTTGTAAATGTCTCATCCCATTTATGAGTTCCTCTGTGGTGAGGGTGGCTGTGCCCAGTTTTCCGACCACGATACCAGCTGCGGTATTGGAGAGAATGGCGGCTTCTTTTATCGATGCTCCGGAGAGAAGAGCGAGTGAGGCAACAGCAATCACCGTATCGCCTGCTCCTGTAACATCATAGACTTCCCTGGCAGTGGTGGGGATATGATAGGCTTTTTTCCTCTTTTCGAAGACGGTTATCCCCCGCTCTCCTCTTTTCAGGATGAGAAACCGGGTCAAGATGCGTGAGAGAATTCTCTCTCCGGCCTTTTCCACCTGAGAATCAGAGAGACAAGGATGATGGACAATCTTCTCTGCTTCGTGGTGATTGGGAGTGATTAAGGTAACGGGTGAGAAGAGGAAGAAGTTCTCAATCTTGGGGTCAACGAAGACGGGGATTTTTTTTCTCTGGGCAAAGGGGAGAATCTTCTTCATCAGCGACCGGGTGAGAGTACCTTTGTTATAGTCGGAAAGGAGAATTCCATGGCAGGGATAATTATGGATGAGATCAACAATTTTTTTCTCCATCTCTGAAGAAATAGGGTTCTTTTTCTCCAGATCCACTCTGACAACTTGCTGCTGGTGGGCGATGATCCGTGTTTTGACGATGGTGGGCCTGCTCTTGTCCACAAGAATCCCACGGCTTTCTCCAGCATTCTCTCGGATCCATTCTCCTTCGTTGTCGTTGCCCACCATGCCCACCAGAAGGGGAGAAGATCCCAGACTTCGGAGATTGTGGCTGACATTGCCTGCTCCTCCCAGACATCGAGTGTCTTTTCTGACCTCAACAACCGGAACAGGGGCTTCAGGTGAGATGCGAGAAACATCTCCCCAGATGTATTTGTCCAGCATCAGATCACCCAAAACCAGAATCCTTCTCTTGTTGAAGTCGTGGACAATTTTACTCATCCTTTTCATATCGATGCCTATCATGGTTTCTCCTTTCTTATAAAAATGGGATTGGAGAGGATCCAAGGTATATTTTTTGCTAATGGTGATCTTTCCTTAAGGTAAACCTCAATCCTGTAGATACCCGCTTCTTTGACTTCATAGACAAGGCTGTCTTCTGATGAGTTGAGGATTCTCTTTCCATTTCGGATAAGATAGATTTCTTTGGAGAAAGGAAACGCAGCTCTGACGTGGATGATCAGCGGAGATAGGAGTCTCGATACACCGCCCATCGGGATTCTCCTCTGCCCGGCTTCCGCCCAGAAACGGAATCCTTTGGCTTGGGCCGCTGCATCGATGGCATTATAGAATCTTCCCTTTCTCAGGGCAGTGAGGATTTGATCCTTTGCTTTTCCGAAGTCTTCTGCCATGGGTTCACGGAGCAGAAGATGAAGATGAAGAAAGTCGAGAAGAGGAGCGTAAAGGAGGTGAGCGTCGATGCTGTAGTAACCATAGATGGGATGAATCAAGTTGAGCTCATCCCATTTTCTCATATTCCTCTCAGGCCTTTTAAGCATCCTCAGCAGAGCGTATTTGGGCTTTACGAGGAATGCAGGAAGGTAGGGAATCATGCCAAGGAAGTTTTTCTTGAAAGATGTGTTGGCATTGATGATCTCTATACCTGAATAATCAATGAATTCTCCCCACGTCCAGCTTACCTTTGAATAGGGATGAGCGATGATGGAAAATCCTCCTGCCGATTGTATTTCCAAGACAGCGTCTTCTGTATTTTGGGAAAAAGGACGATACGGGACATCGAAGCCCAACCCCACAAGATGCCCCCTGCTGACGGAAAGCTCCGATCCTGCCAACACCAGCACACCTTGCTTCCATCCCTGCTCTGCCAAGGACTCCAGGTTGGGATGTCCGTGGTCAGTAATGATGATAAAATCCAAAGACCTGCGGGCGGCAAGTTTTGCGATTTCATCGATACTTTTTCGGCCATCAGAGAAGAGCGAATGGATGTGGTAGGCTCCTTTTATCTCCCTTGAAGAAGACGGCAGAAAAGAGTCTTCGTAAGTTCTGAACCTGAGAAGATTGAAACCCAGCCAGAATCCGTAAAGAAAAAAGAGAGCCAGCAGTACAAAAAGGAATTTATGCTTTCTTGACTTAGCCAACCTGATTTATCCTTTACTCCTTTTCATGTTCTTGATGCGCTGCAGGGCAAACGGTATGGTCATCATATAGAGAAAGAGAGTGGTGATTTCGGAGTCTCCGAAATTATATTCGAAGAGACCGGCAATAACTAATCCCGAGATGGCTGCTAAAGCAGCTGCTGCTAAGGGGAAAAGGGATGGCTCTTTTTTTCTCAGCAGCTTCGCTTGAGCCACCATGGCCCAGACAAGGAAAGCTAGCCAACTGAGAAGGGTCGGGATCCCTCTTTCAGCAGCGATCTGGATGAAGTTATTGTGGAGATGAACATTTTGTCTTGCCTCATCGGAGAGGTCAAACCTGGGATCCTTGAAGACCAGGTCCACTGTGTCCGGACCTGTTCCAAAAAGCGGCTGATCCTTGATAATAGTCAATCCTGTCTTTATGTACTCTATTCGGTATCTGTTGGAGGGGGACTTCAGGTTGAAAGTGCTCAGGGCTCTCTGTTTGATGGGCTGAGGGCTGGCCAGGAAGAAAAGCCCCACAGCCACAGGTACCAAGATGAGAGTCTTAGGCTTGTAGAGGAAAAGGATGACACAGGAGGCGATGATGATCCCCAGCCAGGCACTTCGTGTCAAGGTAAGAGCCAGGGCTCCAAGAGAAAAGATATACCCTATTCCCCATAGATACCGCCATTTGTCTTTGGAGAAGAGAAACATGCTCGCAGCCGCAGTGCTGAAAAGAAGCAGGAGCCCTGCCTGGGTCATGTAATGGCCCATGAATCCCGTTATTCTTTCACCAGGATAGCTGCGGAAAAGAAAATAGAAGAGAGAGTAGAGGAGGCTTATCCATCCCGAAACTAAGAGCGCCCGGTGGATTTTTGAGACTGTTTTCTCTTCTTGGATACCGAGATAGATAATGGGTACGATGAGGAAGAGAAGGAGCTCTCGGCTGTCTTTTAGACTGATTTGAGGATCGACGGAGAGAAAAGAGGAGATGAGAGAGAGGATACTATAGAGGAGCAAGGGCCAGAAAAAAGATGGGAAGAGAGGCTTCTGTTTTTCGCGGATGAGAATGGCGATCCAGCAGAGGAAGGAAAGAAAGATAAAAATCTGGCTCAAGGAGATGGATATCATGGAGAAAAGAAGGTAGAGGGTGATGAACCAGGAGATGAGGGTGAAAAGAGGGATCTTTTTCCATTTTCTTTTGCTCCTCAGTCCTTCCGCCTCTAGGATTGAATTATCCAAGCCTTGTGAGGATGCAAGGGGCGGAGAGCTTCCTCTATCAGAATGTCTTTTCACTTTTCGATTCATTCTTGCCTTTACTTTGCTTCAGGATCATCCTCATCATGGCCATGCTTCTGAGATTCATTTCCTTTCAGGAAGCCGAGACAAGCAGTGTAGACCTCTTCTGGATCAATGCTGCGCAAGCATCTGAAGTCTCGATAGATGCATTGTCTTTGCTTGCATGGTCGACAGTCAAAGCTTTTCTCTATCAAAATCGCCTTAGCCTTCCAGGGAGCAAAGTTGGCAGGGAGAGTAGGGCCAAAATAAGCCACGATTGGGGTTGTTGTGGAAGCAGCGATGTGCATGGGGCCACTGTCAGGACCGACAAACAGGGAGGAGGAAAGGATAAGTTCTCTTAATTCCCTCAAGTTAAGATTTCCGACTAAGGAATAGATCGGAGCAGGACTTCCCTTAATAATGAGTGTTTCTGCATCTCTGTCTTCGTCTGTTCCAACCAGAACAACCTTTGCCTTGGGGTGAAGAGAGAGGCGTTTTATCAATCCAATGATTTTGTCTGCTCCCCAATTACGGAATTCATTTCCCGCGCTGATATGGATTACCACCACTTTGGAATCATGCAGGCGGTTTTCTGTGATGAAATTCTTGATTTTTTGGATATCCTCCCTTTTTGGCCGAGGAAGAGAAAGAGGAGGAATGGCGGAGACTTCTACCCCGAGGGCTTTCACCAGGTTGACATGGTTTTCCACGCTGTGATAAGGCCCGTTCTTCCTGTTTCGAGGGATAGCAATATGGTAGACAAAATTTCTGTACTTAACTTTATAACCCACTTTAAGCTTTGTTCCAGAGAAAAAAGTTATCCAGGAAGCCCGGGGTCCGCTGTGGAAATCGAGTACAGCGTCGAAGGCTTTCTTTCGGATTCTCCGGATGAGCCGCAAGAAACCCCTCGTATTCAGATTTTCGGGAAGGGCCAGGACCTCATCCACATGGGGATGGTCTTCGACAAGCTCCCTGTAAGGCTCTTCCACCATGTAGGAGATGGAGGCATTGGGGAAATTCTCTCTCAGGATGGAAAGAGCGGGGGTGGTCATGATGACGTCACCGATCCGTCTCAGCCGAATCAGGAGTATTTTGTTGATATCTGAGGGGTCAATCTTTTGTTTTTCTTTCTGGCTCAATGGTGGCCTCATCGATGAGCATCACCGGAATACCTTCCTTTATGGGATAGACCCGATGGCATTTCACGCACTTTAGACCTTTCTCATCTGAGGTCAACTTGACATCTGTCTTACATAAAGGGCAGGCAAGGATTTCTAGAAGTTGAGGGTCAAGGACCATTCTTTATCTCCTTCAGGGTATAATAACCCATATTCTTTCCCTCCGTCAATCTTACGATATTTTTTGATACCATTTCCAAATCCATGATAGTTGAAGATGAGGAATATAGTCAGCCACTGCGCCGGTTCCCATCCCTCCTCGCCAAGACCCTCCCACCCTCCACAATGGGCTTCAGAGATATGGGTCCTGGCTCCGATCTGCCTAACCACACAAAATGTTTCCCTCATCACGGAAACAGAAATGCAGATTGACAGCGGGTTGAGAGGGGTGATATTTTAAGCAAAAAATGAAGGTTTGCTTTCTGGGAGGTTACAATCCGAGTTATCCACGAAACACGGTCATCAGAAAAGGCTTCAGGGCACACGGGATAGCAGTTTCTCAATGCTGGCTGCCTCCTGGATATAAATCATGGATGCGTTATCCTCTGCTTTTTTTTCGTTCCTGGTCGTGTCTTTCCGGCCATGATCTCTTTTTTGTCCCTGAGTTTTGTCAGAAAGATGTCCCTTTAGCGAAATTCATTTCCTTTTTTGCAGGAAGAAAGGTGATTTTCGATCCTCTGGCTTCCCGCTTCGAGACCAAGATACTGGACTGGAAGAGGAAACCTCCTCATTCCTGGCAGGCCAGATGGAACTTCAGGATAGATTCTTGGGCTTTCAGGCTCTCCAATCTCGTCCTCGCCGATACCCATGCCCACAAGGAATATTACTGTCAGGACTACAGGCTTCCCGATGATAAAGTGGAGGTTGTGCCAGTGGGCTATGACAGCGACCTTTTTCAACGCATATCAGATAAAGAAAGGCAGGGAGGAGATAAGTTTAAAGTTCTTTTCTTCGGTTCTTTCCTTCCTCTTCATGGGGTCAAGACCATCATCCAGTCGGCGAGGATTCTGTCTAGAAAAGATTCCTCTGTCTTTATTAAGCTTATCGGTTCAGGACAGACAAGGCCTGAGTCCCAGGCACTGGCTTCCCGATGGAGCTTGGATAACGTTCATTTTGAAGGATGGCTCCCTCAAGAATCTCTTCCTCAGCAAATTGCCCAGGCGGATATTTGCTTGGGGATTTTTGGGAAGGGAGAGAAGGCGAGAAGGGTTGTTCCCCACAAGATTTTTCAGGCCATGGCTATGGGAAAAGCAGTTGTTACCCTCCGTACCCCTGCTGTGGAAGAGTTTTTTCACCACAGAGAGGATATATTTCTCTGTCCCTCATCCCATCCGTCAGAGGTAGCCCAGGCTGTGCTTGAGCTGAAGAGAGACTCTGAATTAAGAAGAAAAGTAGCAGAAGGAGGATATGATCTGGTAAGCCAGAAATTTTCGCCCGAGGCCATCGGCAGCATGCTTATAGATATTTTAAAGAGGCATCATTATCTCTCCTCCCAAGGACTTCTCCATTGAAACAAAAATTTGGCCAACCTGTGCGGCTTCCTCCATTCAGGGGGAGAGTGAATTCCAGCTATGATCACCCTCGGTTTCTGGAAGCCGTCACAAATTGTGAGAGCCTTCTTGATGGCCCTGATTGTGAAATTCTGCATGAAGGACGCAATCGACTGGGTGTTGTTTCCCTTTCCCGTAAAGATGGAACCAGAGCAGATATCGTTATTAAAGAGTTCCGTACTCGCGGTGCAAACAAACTCAAGAGCATTTTTCTCCCTGGCAAAGCCTCGAAGGCGTGGAGCGGGGCGCACAGACTCTTGGAAAGAGAGATCGGCACACCTTTTCCTGTGGCTTACCTGGAGGAAAGAGGAAGATTCTTTCTCCGAAGAAGCTTCTATTTGAGTGAGAGAATTGAAGGAGCGGAGGAAGCGAGATCCCTGTTCCGAAACCTTCATCCACAGGAGCTTGAATCCTTGTTGCTTGCCCTTGCCAGATTTCTTTCCAATTGTCACCAAAAGTGTGTTCTCCACCGAGATCTTTCCGACGGGAACATCCTGGTCAGGAGGAGTAACCAGAGGCATCATCAGTTTTTTTTGATCGACACCAATCGGGTTCGGATAAAAAAACACATCAACCTGTTGAGCAGGGTGAAGAATCTTATTCGATTGGGTGTTCCGCCTGGAGCTCAGCGCTTTTTCTTGTCCTGTTATTTGGGGGATCACAGCGAAAAGGCATTCATCTGGCTCTGGTATCGTTTCCACAAGTTATGTTACTCATGGTATATTGAGATGAAAAAGAAGCTCAGGCTCAGACAAATAGCCCGGAGATTAAGGATTCAGTGAGATGCATTTTTTGTTCGAATGGAATCCTTATGCTGATCAGCCTCATAACATCGCTCCCAGAAAAGAGCGTCTCAAGCATCATCTCAGACATGCAGATACCTATTTCAGCCTGGCTGCTTCTAACCTCCGGAGAGCTGTTCCTGTATTGACCCTTTACAGGAAATACAGGAAAAAGATGTATAAGGGACAAGTCCAGATAGGCGACCCTTTCTCTCTTTCTGTTTCACCGCATGGGGGGAGGGAGGATGAGATTGTATCACTTCTCGACGAGATAGATATCCGGAGGATACTGATCAGAATTTTCTCATGGGAGTCATCAGGCCTTGCTCAGTGCCAGAAATTTTCAGAGCTTCTCTTCTCTCGAGATAAAGAAGTGACTCTGGCTTTGCTCCAGAACAGAGAGGATGTGATCTCTCCTTCCCGCTGGAGCGGCTTCTTGGAGGATGTTTTTTCCCGGTTCCATTCTCATGTGTCCTTCTTCGAGGTGGGGCATGCCTGGAATCGGACAAAATGGGGAGTTTGGGACTATAGGGAATATTTAAGACTGGCACGCCCGGCTGTGAATTTAGCCAAAAAATATGGTGTGAAGATCGTGGGACCGGCGGTCATCGATTTTGAGTTCCATCTCTATCCCGCTGTCCTGGCTGAAGTTACCTTTGATAAAATCAGTTCTCTTCTCTATGTGGATAGGATGGGAGCCCCGGAGGAAAAGCAGTTTGGATGGGACACGTCCAGAAAAATAGCACTTTTAAAAGCTGTGGTGGATGGCTCCGCAAAGAGGAGTCAGGATTTATGGATCACTGAGGTCAACTGGCCTTTGAAAGGGACAGGAAAATATTCTCCTGCTTCGGGAAAGCCCAATGTTTCAGAGGAGGAACAGGCTGATTATCTGGTTCGTTATTATATTCTCTGTGTGTGCAGCGGATTTGTTCAGAGAGTTTACTGGTGGCAGTTGGTTGCTCCAGGCTATGGGCTCGTTGACAGTAGAGGGAGAGAATGGAGGAAGAGACCGGGTTTCTATGCCATGAAAACCATGGCTGCTCATCTGAGGGGGAGTAAATTTTTGAGAAAGATAGATCACCATCAGGCAGAACTTTTTTCCTTCTCCAGAGGAGAAAAGAATTTTGTTGTCTGCTGGTCAAGAAACAGTGCTGTGACATATCGTTTCCCCAGAAAAATTGTGAGGGTGATCAACCGAGATGGAAAAGAGATCTCCTGTCTTGAAAACAGAGTGGAGATCGACGGAAGCCCGAAATATGTATTTCTTGATTAGTCCTCATCCTCCTTTCTAGGATTCAGGTGAAAGAAAGATGATGAGCGAGAGACCTTCCAGCGTCTCTTTTCTGAAGCATGAAGTTGAGGACTACGAAAAAAAAAGGTATCGGGGCCTTGACCAGAGGTTTGTTGACCAGAGGGAAAAGAGGATTTTAAGAAGAATCCTGGGAGAGATTCATGAAGATGGGAGCATAATCCTCGATATTCCCAGCGGCTATGGCCGTTTCTCAGATCTCTTGCTGGAGAGAGGATCCGCTTTGGTGAGCAGTGACCTTTCTTTCCATATGCTCAGGCGGGCAAAGGAAAGGAGCTCGCTGGAAGGGGTTCATTCTGCGGTTGTCTCCGATGCCAAGAAGGGATTGCCTTTTAAAGGTGAGGCTTTCACTATCCTCGTTTGCATGCGTTTTTTCCATCATCTTCACAAGAAAGAAGAACGCGAGTTCGTTCTTAAAGAGTTTGCCACCGTCTCCTCGAATTGGGTGATCCTTACCTTCTACAAAAAAAACTTCCTTCATACTCTTCAGAGAAAACTGCGCAGAAGAATAAAGAAAACCAAGCGGAGAATCAGCATGATCTCGATGAGGGAATTTCAGCAGGAGGTGAATCGGGCAGGTCTGTCAGTGGCTGAGGTTTTTCCTCTCTTCAGGATTTTCCATGCTCAGCATATCGTGCTTCTCCGAAAATCCTAAAACCTTATTTTAATCCCCATTCTTAGGCTAAAGCCAGAAAAGTCCACCACAGCCTCCTTTACTTTAGAGACATCAGAACCTGCTGGCTCGTTCTTACGGATAAAGAGGAGAGGATAGGTTGCATCTCCCCCTCCCACTCCCTGATAGAAGTATAGTTTTCCTTCTTCTGTGGAGAGGGAATCTTCGGAATCTCTGTAGGTGTTTTTTCCTTCAAATCCTGTGATTCGGGCATAACGCCCCAAGGCTTCAATGACGAAACTCAATGAAGAGTATATCTTCCATTCAAACCCGAAACCCCCGAAGAAACCAAAATCCTGGGCCTTGGCTTCTCCTTGATGTTCTTCCCAGAGTTCTCCTCTCTCCAATCTATAAAGATAGACACATTCAGCAAAATAGTATTCCACACCGGTCTTGATGTAAAAAGAGGAGAAGGGGGAGAAGGTAAGAAAAAGTCTCAAGGGAAGAGCCTGGATTTTGGGTTGGGTGATGAAACTCTGAGTGGTTGTGTCGTTCATCCTGAAGTCCACTTGACTCTTCTTTTCGCCTTGTAAGAAATCTGCTCCCAGTCCTACAGAAATATCAGAGGAGAGAGAAAAGTTTAATTCTCCTCCAAAGACATAACTCAGGCGCACAGACCGAACCTCCCCGCTTCCTTCTAGGGAAAGAGCATCCCTGTAGAAATCAGCCAAGCCTTTGGTTCCTGTGTTTAGGTCTCCACCATTGATGAAACCTGCGCCTCCAGAGAGGGAGAGATCAAACCGGTGTTTGATAGGTGGAGAGGGAGGAGGTATTGTCGGATAGACCTTTATTTCGGTCGGTTCCTCTTTTGAGGTCACTTCCTTTAGTTTCTGTGCTTTTTCTTTTTCCTTCGGAGGAAGAGGGCTGATCACCACAACCAAGCTTTCATGAACATAGCCGGAAGCACGCTCTTCTTCATCTGTCTCTATTATGATCTGATACCACTCTCCTTCCTTACCCGATGAGTTGAGGATGGTTCCCTCGGGCACTTGCTTGATGATGATGCTTCCGATATCAGGTTTAAGCCTTATGTTGGCCTGTTCGGCAACCACCTTCAACTTATAAGGGACCTCCTGGGCGAGGATGGCCATCGCTAAGAAGATGGGGATAAGCAGGGATAAAATGAGAATTCTTTTCTTCATAGGCGAAGATTTTCTCCAAAATTATAGAAAAGCTATTTCTCGCTGTCAAGGAAGTCGATTTTAGAAAGCATTTCTATTTCTGTTATAGTGAATGAATAGGAACAAAATCGACTATAGCGACGGTTCCCGTCCATCCTTGCCAAGACCCTCCCACCCACCACTATGGGCTTCGGATGGACAGGAACCGCCGTATCGCTGTTTAACTGGATAAAATATCTTCGCTTATCCCGGAAATGAAAATGCTATCCTGATTTTGCTGTTTCTTGGAAAAAGTGCTAATATCTATTAAGATCCTGAGGAGGAGACCATGACGGATTTTCAGGGACAAAAAACTGCGAAAGCATTTCTTCTTGCTCTTTTTTTCTTTCTGATTTCCATCAGCACGCTTCTCGGAGAGAAAGCTCCCAAAATAATGTTCAAGCATGAATCCTGGGATTTTGGCAGAGTAGACCAGGGAAAGATACTGACCCATGTCTTTCCTTTCAGCAATGATGGGGATGATACCCTGCATATCAACAGGGTGAGGACTTCGTGTGGGTGCACGGCTGCCCTTGTCTCAGAAGATAAGGTTCTGCCCGGAAAAACGGGTGAAATAAAAGTCGATTTCAACACACAGGGATATGAAGGCGAGGTCAGCAAATACATCTATGTAGAGACCAATGATCCTCAAAACCCGAAAAAACAACTGACTATCACAGCCCGGATAAACGTTCCTCCTCGCCCGAGAATAGACCTTGATCGCTACAGTATAGACATCGGTCTGATCCTGGATACAGAGGAGATCAGGGCCAAGACAAAAATCAAAAACAGAGGGGAATTGGAACTGAAAGTGGACTGTTCTCATCAGGACGCAACATTTTATCGAGAAGGGAAGGAGATTTCTTTCCCCCTTAGAATCCCTGCCGGGAAGGAGGAAGAGGTGGAGATAAAAATACCACCACGCAAGAAAAACGGATTGATCCGGGAATATGTCTTGATTAAGTCCAACGACCCTTATCGGGGAACTCTCTCCTTGTATTTAAGCGGATATGTGGTGAATAAAAGGCAGCTCAAAGAGCTTTTTGCCAAATACAGAGACATTATAGATTAGCTGTTCTTCATGATTTTTTTTGCCAACTTTCTGAACGCTTTGTCCCGGATACTTCACATTCTCTTGATGATCTATTTTTGGGTTGTTATTCTGAGGGCCATTCTTTCCTGGGTGAATATTCCAGCCCTTTACCAGCTCCATGTCATTCTCTATTATTTGACTGAGCCGGTGTTGCGTCCTTTCCGCAGAATCATGCCTCCCTATAGACTGGGAGGGATCGATATCAGCCCCATCCTTGTCATTTTAGTCATCTTATTTGTGGATTCATTCCTGGTCAAATCTCTTTCTCTGTACGCTCATCAACTGCTGAGAGAGCAGACCTTACAATTTTGATAGATTCGAGTCCATCCCAGCGTCTCTATAAGAGGAGTTATGATGGAAGGAAACAAGAGGATCTATCTTTCCATAAAGGTTAAAGCTCGGGCTCGAAAGCGCCGAGTGGAAAAGACAGGACCTTCAGAATATAGAATCAGTGTGGTTTCTCCTCCTTCCAAGGGAAAGGCCAATCAAGAAGTGGTTAGAGCCCTGGCCTCTTACTTTGACCTTCCTCCATCTCAGGTAAAGATCATAAGCGGGATAAAATCACCGCGAAAAAGGGTCCTTATCGAGGTGCATGAGCAACGGGTTTCAGGATATGAGCAAGATAAAGAACCCGGATAAGGATAAGGAAGGATGGAAATCTACAACTTAGTTAGCTTGGTGGGGATTTTTGTCCTGGCCGGATTTGCCTGGCTCTGCTCCTCTAACAAGAGAGTAGTCAACTGGCGGGTCATATTCTGGGGAATCAGCCTTCAGCTTTTGTTTGCTCTTTTCATATTCATGGTTCCAGTGGGAACGAGGTTTTTTCTCTTCGTGAATAAGATCGTTGTGGTTGTCCTGGATAGTGCCACAGCCGGAACCAAGTTTCTTTTCGGACGCCTTGCCCTGCCGCCGGGCACATCCAATGAGGCGGGGGAGACCTCTCTGGGAAGCATGATTGCCTTCCAGGCACTTCCCACCATCATCTTTTTTGCCGCTCTAGTCGGGGCTCTCTACTATCTGAAAATTATGCCTCTTTTCATCAGGGGCTTTGCCTATGTTTTCACCAAGTTGATGAGGATTTCAGGGGCTGAGTCTCTCTGTGCCTCCAGTAATATCTTTGTCGGAGTCGAGTCAGCCCTGATAGTCAAGCCTCACCTGGAAGAGATGACCAGATCAGAACTGGCCACCATTCTTTCGGCCGGAATGGGAACCATCGCCTCGACTGTACTGGCTCTCTATGTCTTTTTTCTGCAGGGTGAACTGCCCACCATCGCCGGGCACCTGGTCTCAGCTTCTTTCCTTTCAGCTCCGGCTGCTGTGATCATGGCCAAGCTGATTGTACCGGAGACAGAAGAGCCGAAGACATTGGGGGTGAATGTTAGACCTCACTATGAGCGGGAAGATAACCTTATTTTGGCTATCATCAACGGAGCCTACAGCGGGCTTCGTCTTCTCGGTGGTATCATCACTCTTCTTCTGGCCTTTTTGGGTTTTGTGGCTCTGATTGATCTCATTTTAGGCTGGGCGGGAGGCTATCTCAATTCCTGGCTTGGCCTTAACTTTGAGTGGTCTCTTAAAGCTCTTTTAGGTTATGTTTTTTATCCTTTTACCATTGTTCTGGGTGTCCCTCCCAGCGATGCTCTAGAGATAGCCAGGGTTATCGGGGAAAGGACAGTGGCCACCGAAGTGTATTCTTATCAGAAGCTCTCTCAATTGATTGCTGATGGAAAGCTTGTCCATCCTCGTTCAGCCATCATCGCTTCCTATGCTCTCTGCGGCTTTGCTCATATCGCATCCCTGGCCATTTTTGTGGGAGGCATAGGGGCTCTGGCGCCCAAGAGGTTGAAAGCCCTCTCTCGCTTGGGATTCCGGGCGCTGCTGGCTGCCACCCTTGCCTGCCTTATGACCGGAGCGGTGGCGGGTTTGTTTTTTACCAAAGGATCGATTCTCTTCGGGAAATAGAAAAGGGATTTCCTTGAGTTTTTGTTTTTTATTGTTAAAATATTCGTTGCATACGATAAGATAACCAGGAAGAGGTGAGAAAGATGTCAACATTTTTAAAAACTATACTTTGGGCAACTGATTTTTCAGATGAAGCCCAAGAGGCCTTGCTTTATGCCCAGACTTTTTCCAAGGCCTTCAAATCACGCCTCATCGGTCTCCACGTGATCCCTGATTTCACTCCATCCTTTTATAACATGGGTTCGGTCATCCAGGGAGAATTGGTCAAAAAAGTGGATTCGATGAAGAAAGAGGCTAAAAAAAGGCTTGAGTCTATAAGAAAAGCAAAGGGAATTCCCTTCGAGATCATCGTTCAAGAGGGAACCGCTTCCAAGAAGATCATAGAGATTGCCCAGGAGAAAAAGGCGGATCTCATCGTGATCGGAAGAAGGGGGTTATCGGTCATAGAGAAACTCTTTATTGGGAGTGTGGCTAACCAGGTTCTGAGGAATTCACATCTACCCATCTTGGTGACCAAAAAGAAGACAGGAAAGCCTCAATTCAAGAAGCTTCTGGTACCCACGGACTTTTCTGATCAAGAAGAGGTGGAGAGAGATTTTGCCTGGAAATTGGCCTCGGGTTTGAGCGCATCAGAGTTGACTCTTCTCCATGTTCTGGAACTCCATGATTATGAATTTTCACCAAAAGTCCTGGATGAGATGTTTAACACGGTGCTCAAAAGACTCAAACAAAGGAAAAAAAGAAAGAATAAGGGCCTGAAGGTCGACGAAGAAATATACCGGGCTGTCAACGCCTCCGTAGGAATCGTGGATTATGCCGAGACCCATCATTATGATCTCATCGTCATATCCACCTGTACCCAAAGCAAGCTGGAACGGTTCTTCTTAGGAAGCACCACTGAGAAAGTGATATCTTATGCCCATATTCCTATCTTCGCCATCCCCCCTTCTTATTGTGCTGGTTAAAGGTGGCAGATAATAAACTCTACTGGATCGCTTTAAACCTTGCCTTAGCTGATAGCCTAAGTGCTGTTAAGAAGGTCATCGGTCATTTTCAGTCGATAAGAGACGTCTTCCTCGCTTCCCGGATTGATCTTCTGGCCTTGGGCATAGGAGAAGACAATGTTCAAGCTCTCATTTCATCTTCGCTTCTTGATCAGGCTTCCCAGGAGATTGAGATTTGCAGGAAAAAGGGCTATTTCATTCTGACTCAGGAAGAGCAGGAATATCCTGCCTATCTTAGAGAAATTTTTGATCCTCCGGTCGTCCTTTACGGTGCTGGCAGGATGGAAGTGATTGCAGGGCCTTCGGTCTCCATAGTCGGTGCCCGCAAAGCTTCTCCCTATGGAATATCTGCGGCAATCAGGTTGGCTCAGGAGCTGGCATCAAGGGGGATAGTCGTGGTCAGCGGCTTAGCCAGAGGAATTGATTCTGCTGCCCATAGGGGAGCGTTGAAAGGAGGAAAGACGGTCGCCGTGCTGGGTTCTGGTCTGGAAAATCTCTATCCCAGGGAAAACAGGTTTCTTTTCGAGAAAACCATGGAGAAAGGAGCGGTTGTCTCTGAATTTCCTCTGGGCGCTTCTCCCTTAGGTTTTCATTTCCCGATTAGAAACAGGATCATCAGCGGACTTTCGCATGCCCTGGTGGTGGTGGAAGCCGCCCGAAGAAGCGGGTCCCTCATATCCGCCCAGCTGGCACTGGAGCAGAACAGAGAGGTCATGGCTGTTCCGGGAAACATCACCTCTGAGCTGAGCCAGGGAGCTAACTGGTTGATTAAATCCGGAGCAAAACCTGTCACATGTTGGGAGGATGTTGTCGAAGAGCTGCCTTCTCCTCTCAGGGAGCAGATTCTCTCAAAGGAAAAACAGCAAGAGGTTCCTGCGGTCGTGAATCCTCGGGAGAGGGGGATTTTTGATCTCTTGGAGACGGATTCTCTGACTCACATCGACGATTTAGTGGAAAGGAGCGATTTTTCTGTCTCTGAAGCCCTGTCCATCTTGCTCAGTTTGGAGCTTAAAGGGTTGATCACCCAAGCTCCAGGAAAATATTTTCAAAGGAGCTGGTGATGGCGAAGCTTCTGGTTATCGTCGAATCTCCTGCAAAGGCGAGAACCGTACACCGCTACCTGGGAAATCAGTATCTGGTTAGGGCTTCCATGGGTCATATCCGCGACCTTCCTAGAAAAAGATTGGGAGTGGATATTGAACACGATTTTGAGCCCGAGTACGAGGTTATTCCCGAGAGAAAAAAGACAGTAGCGGAACTGCGTAAGTTTGCCAAACAGTGCGAAGCCGTGCTTCTTGCTGCTGATCCTGACAGAGAAGGAGAGGCAATCTGCTGGCATCTGAGTAAGGTGCTGAGCAATGAGAATAGAAACATCTACCGCGTTCTTTTCCATGAGATCACCAAGAAAGCTGTTCAGGAGGCCTTTGAACAATTTGGGCAGATTGATCAGGGCAAGATCAACGCCCAGCAAACTAGAAGAATCCTGGACAGATTGGTCGGCTATCTCATCAGCCCTCTTCTTTGGAAAAAGATCGGAAAGGGTCTGAGTGCTGGACGAGTCCAGTCAATAGCCTTGCGCTTGATTTGCGAGAGGGAAAAGGAGATAAAAGATTTTGTTTCGGAGGAATACTGGACGATAACCGCCCTTCTTCAGGCAAATCAACCTCCCTCATTCAAGGCCACCCTGAGCAAGATCGGAGGAAAGAAGGCCAAGATAGAGAATGAAAAAGAAGCCAGCGCCGTCATTGATGAACTTCACCGATCATCTTTTTTTCTGGAAAAGATCAAAATTCAGGAGAAGAAAAAAACGCCTCCACCTCCTTACATCACCAGCACTCTCCAGCAAGATGGCTTTCGTCTCCTTCGCTTTTCCGTGAAAAAGACCATGGCTGTCGCGCAAAGGCTTTATGAAGGGCTGGAACTCGGGGATAAAGGACTTGTCGGTTTAATCACTTACATGAGGACGGATTCTGTTCGTGTTTCTGATGTAGCTCTCTCCCAGGCCCGAAAATATATTCAGGAGAGTTTTGGTGATGCTTATCTTCCTAAGAAAGCCCGCATTTATAAGAATAAGAAAAAAGCACAGGATGCCCATGAAGCCATCCGCCCCACCACCATCTCTCTTTCTCCCCAGGCCGTGAAACCTTATCTTAAAAATGAAGAATTCAGACTTTACAGCCTGATATGGAATCGTTTTATCGCATCTCAGATCCATGCAGCCTTGATCGTAGAGACGGAATTTTCGATCAGAGCTTCCGACTGCCAGTTCACGGCTAAAGGGGAAGTGGTGAAGTTTGAAGGATACCTGGCGCTCTACCCGAGCTTGAAAAAAGAAGAAAAGATTTTGCCCAGAGCAGAGGAAGGAGAGGAATTGAGGCTTCTTGAGCTGGATCCTCAACAGAATTACACTCAGCCTCCTCCTCGATACACTGAAGGAAGTTTGGTCAAAGAGCTTGAGGCAAAGGGAATCGGGCGTCCCAGCACCTATGCTCCCATCATCTCTACTCTGCAGGACCGAGTTTATGTGATCAGGGAAAAGGGCAGGTTTATCCCTACAGATTTGGGGCTCTTTGTGACCGATTATTTGATAAAAAATTTTCCTGATTTGATGGAGTTTGAGTTCACAGCCCGGCTGGAGGAGGAGCTTGACCATATCAACGAGGGCCAGCTGGATTGGTTAACCTATCTGAAATCTTATTATTCTCTGTTGAAGAAGGACTTAAACGAGGCCATGAAAAGTGAGGGAGTAAAAGGCAAAGGCATACCCGTGGAAGATGTCTGTCCTGAGTGCGGACGTCAGCTTGTTATCAAGGAAGGGCGATACGGCCGTTTCCGCTCATGTTCTGGGTACCCTGAGTGCAAATATAGAGAAAGCATGCTCAAGAGGGAAGTCCAACCCTTGGATGAGAAATGTCCTGTTTGTGGCTCAAACCTGGTCATTCGTTCAGGGAAATACGGAACCTTTGTTGCCTGTTCGAATTATCCTCAGTGCACCTACACCAAGAAAGAGAAAGTGGATACGGGGATTTCCTGTCCCTCAGGTTGTGGAGGAACCATAGTCCGCAGGAAGACCAGAAAAGGGAAAATCTTTTTCGGTTGCAGCAACTTTCCAAAGTGCAGGTTTGCCACTTGGGATGAGCCCATAGCGCGCCCTTGTCCCAAATGCGGACAGGCATTTATCCTCCGCAGGCATTCCATAAAAGGAAAGCCTTATCTATACTGTCATAACGAGAGATGTGATTACAAGGAGGAGGTGGAGGAGGAGAAGATCTGGGAGAAGGGTCCTGACTCTACTGAATAAGGAGAAGGTTTTTGGAAAGGGCTTCGCTCCCTGAAAAGAGTGAGTTATCATGAAAAAGGAGCTTAAGGCGTTCCTTGACCATCTGCGGTATGAGAGGAATGCTTCTCCCCATACAGTGGCGAGCTACAGAAGGGATCTCCTTCAGCTGGCTGAATATCTGGAAGACAAGAAGGTAGCCTTGAAGGAGATAGACAATTTTATCCTGCGCGGCTTTTTAGCCAGGCTTCATGAAAGGAAAAACAAAAGATCCACCATAGCCCGCAAACTGGCATCCATCCGTTCGTTTTTCCAGTTTTGTTTGAAAAGGCGCTGGCTGGAAGACAATCCCGCCCGAGTGGTGGCCACTCCCAAGCAAGAAAGGCATGTCCCTTCCTTTTTGTCCGAGGCGGAGATGAACCATTTTTTAGATTTGCCCCATAAGAGTGAACGAATCTTGGACTTGAGAGACAAAGCCCTTCTGGAGTTGCTCTATGCGACAGGAATTCGAGTGGGAGAGCTGGTAGGGACGAACCTGGAGGACGTGAACTTTGCCGAGCGGTTGATCATAATCAGGGGAAAAGGTAAGAAGGAAAGGCTTTTGCCTTTTGGGAAGAAGGCAGAGGAGAGTTTGAGGGCTTATATTCCTAAGAGAAACCTGATCAATAGAGGAAGAATTGAGGAGGAGGCCCTCTTCTTGAATTTCCGCGGTAGGAGGCTTTCGGCTCGGTCAGTGGAGAGGATCGTGGATAAGTACCTTCGGAGAGCTGCGCTTCGGCGCAAGATAAGTCCTCATTCCCTCCGTCATTCTTTTGCCTCACATCTTTTAAGCCGGGGAGCTGATTTGAGAGTAATCCAGGAACTCTTGGGTCATGAGAGCCTGGCCACCACCCAAAAATATACCCATATCGATCTAAGACAATTGTTGGATGTCTACCACAAAAGCCACCCCCGCTCCTAAATGAGCCGGCTTCGCTTTTGAGGAAAAGCTGCCAGGGCTCATAAAAACACCGCAAACTCAAGTTGCCCTTCGAAACCCTGCCTCGTGAACAATCGTTGACTTTCTCCCACCCCGCATTAAATGTAATAGATTGAAATTAAATAAGATATGAATTTCTTTGGATGGCCTGAATGTTGCATACGGATAAGGGAAAGGAGGTAACCATGAGAGATTTAAAGGTCAAAGGCTTGGTTTTCAGCATGATCGTTGGCTTTCTGTTTTCCTGTTTTTTAGCTTTTTCTGCGCAGCCTGCTTCAAAAGCCAGCAGTAACAAAATTAATATCAACACAGCGTCGGCTAAAGAACTGCAGGAGCTTCCTCGAATCGGCCCCAGTGTGGCCCAGAGAATCATCGAATTCCGGAAAGAACATGGCAAGTTCAAGAGGATTGAAGAGATCATGAAGGTGAGAGGGATAGGTGAGAAAACGTTTGAAAGGATAAAAAATCTTATTACAGTTGGAGAGAAGGCCAAATAGGAGAAGGGAAAAATTCCCTTCTCCCTCCCTGTTTATCTTGGGGCATGAGTTTTTTCAAGATAGTCAGTTAAGAATTTTTTCAACTTCTTAAGTGCCCGGCCACGATGACTGATCTTATTTTTTTCCTCAGGCCGAAGCTGAGCAAATGTTTTTCCAAGGGGAGGATAATAAAAAATTGGATCATAACCGAATCCGTATCGGCCTTTCTTTTCAGTGGTGATGATACCTTCCACACATTCCGTGATTTCCTTGATCACACTTTCTTTTCGGGATAGGACAAGAGCGGAGACGAAGCGGGCCTTCCTCCCTGGGGCAGGGACTTCTCTCATCAATTCCAGTACTTTCTGAATGTTTTTCTCATCAGTGGCCTGAGGTCCTGAAAATCTGGCTGATAAAACGCCAGGTGCTCCTCCAAGGTGTTCGATTTCCAGCCCTGAATCTTCAGCCAGGGTAAGTCCGGGCCAAAATCGGCTGTAGAAGAGACTTTTATCTCGGGCATTCTCCATGAAGGTGTGTTTGTTCTCCGGAAATGTTATTTCCAGGCGAATAGTGCCAAGATGGGAAATCTTGATGGGGAGGGGAGTAAAGAAAGCCTGAATCTCTTTGGCTTTTGATCGATTTGTGGTGGCAATCAGAAGATGATCTTCAATCAATCTTGATTTCTTGAATGTCTTGGATATCCAGAAGTCCCTGGTTAAATCTCTGTTCCTTTTCTTCTGCGGCAGTAAAAGAAAAATCGACAACAGATAGTGTTCCTTCTTTCTTGAGAGCAAGTTCCCGGAATTTTATTCCTTCGTGAAGGGCAAGTTTTTTGATGTGAATCAGGACATCTTTAGAATATTTCGCTTTAAGGTGATAACGATAGATTGCTTTTTTCATGTATTGTCCTTCGATCTGTCGGAAAATGACTAAGGTCAGGATGATGATGACAGTGAAAATGATGGCAGGAAGGTAGTATCCGGCTCCGATAACGATTCCCAGACCTCCCACTGCCCAGAGGGTGGCTCCTGTGGTCAGGCCAACTACGGCGCCTTGGGCTTGAATGATTGTCCCGGCTCCGATAAAACCGATGCCTGTGATTACTCCTGCTGCGATACGGGTGAGATCTCCCCCGCTTCCTTCTTTTCCTTGGAGGATAAGCCCTGATACAATCATTACCATAGTCGAGCCTACACAGATAAGGATGTTTGTCCTGAAGCCTGCTGGTTTTTGACTGGTTTCTCTTTCTAGGCCTATCAGACCTCCCAACCCGACGGCAAGTAGAAGCTTGAGCGTGATTTCCAGAATACTCATTTGTTTTCCTCAAGATACGGCATATGGCTAATTTATCACAACTGCAGTTCTGAAAACAAGAGATTCTATAGACAAGGATGGATGGGAACCGACGCTTTTATCAGCTATCAAGGGAATGGATCTGCTTCCCCTCTGCTTTAAACCTCAAGTTCCATCTTTTCAAGGAGCAGCTCTTTCCCCTGCAGGACCTTTAATTCCCTGGATCCACAATGCTCACAGATAAAAACAAAGTCTCTCTTCACCATCTTCTTGTGGCATTTTTGGCACTCTATTTTGAGGGGGATATTGACTATCTTCAGAGTGGCTTCAGCGGCGATGGTATTCTTTTTGTAGATATCAAAAGCGGTTTCCAGGAACTCAGAGACGACTCCTGAGAGGGCTCCCACGCGAAGTTTGATCATTGTGACTTTTTTAGCTTTTTTTTCTCTGGCCTTATCCTCCAGGATTTCAAAGAGGTTGGCTACGATGGAAAGTTCATGCATGCTGTTTCCGCAACGTCCGGAGTGAGGAGAGAAAGAAGTTGACCAGCTCTTCTATTCCCGTGCCTTTGAGAGCAGATGTGATGAAGACTTCAAGTTTAGGATTCAGCTCTAAGGCTTCTTCTTTCGATCGTTCAATATCAAAAGGGAGAAGAGGGACGAGGTCAGCTTTGGTGATGATCAGACAATCCGCGGTGGTGAATGCCTTGGGGTACTTTTTCGGTTTGTCATCTCCTTCTGGAGTGGAGAGAAGGACACATCTGATTGTTTCGCCCAAATCATAACTAGCAGGGCAAACCAGGTTGCCCACGTTTTCGATGAAGAGAAAATCCAGGTTTGCGGGGATTTTTGAGAAAATCTTACCGACCATCTTGGCTTCAAGGTGGCAGGCTCCCCCAGTGAGAATCTGCCAGGCTGGGATTCCTTTTGCCCTTATTCTCTCCGCATCTCTTTCTGTTTCAATATCTCCTTCAATAACACCCATCTTATAGGTTGGGTTCAACTTCTCAGATATCCGCTCCAGAAGAGTGGTTTTTCCAGCTCCTGGAGAGCTGAGAAGGTTGATGGTTAAAATCCCCTTTTTGGTGAGTTTTTTTCGAATTTCCGAGGCAATCTTCTTGTTGGATCCGAGAAGTTCTTCCAGGACGAGGACTTCTTTTTTCGCCATTTTATCCCTTTCTAAGGACTCCCTTGACTTTTCTGACGATGGAAGGAAGGGCGGCTTTCATTTCTGGAGTCAATTTTTCTCCGAGATTATACATGTTTTTGGCCTCCACGGCTACAACCCTGATTTCTTTGGGCATTTTGAGCCCCAGCTTTTCTCCGATTTCCAAGGTCTGGGGAACAGAGACATAGTGGGGAGAAGGGCCGGGGATATGCCTCAGGTCCTTTTTCTCGAGAAGATGGATGCGGCCAGTATGGAGATCGGGCTTTTTGATGGTATCAACGATGATGAGTTTGTCATAGCCAACCACAACATCCAGAAGGGAGAGTCCGGAAAGGCTGCATTCTTCAAAGTCTGCGTGTTTAAGCCAGGCTGAATTCTGCTTTTCAATCCGAAGCTCTTTCTTCAGATAGCGGATGACATGGATGCCCATTGCGTCGTCGCCGTACAATTCATTTCCTATTCCCAGCACAAGCGTTTTCATTTTTATAAGAGGAAGATGTCGGAGCAGGCTAATTTTTCTCTATCTTAGCTTTAGGAAGGAGGACGGTAAAAGTGCTTCCCTTTCCAAGTTCGCTTGAGACTTGAATAGAGCCGCCATGGGCATCTACGATTTTTTTAGCAATGGTCAATCCCAGGCCTGTCCCTTTGTGTTTTTGGCTTTCGCTCCGGCTTACCCGGTAGAACTGATCGAAAATGAGTGGTAGATGTTCTTTGGCAATTCCAATACCTGTGTCCCTTATTTCAATTGACATGAACTCCTCTTCTTCTTTGACAGAAATGGTAACCGAACCTTTTGGCTTGTTATAATGAATAGCATTACTGATCAGGTTGGAAAAAACCTGTTCCAGACTTTCTTCATCTCCATGGACAGAAGCAGATTCAGAAACAGGCTTGAGTTCAAGAGAGATATCATTTTCCTTGGCATAAGGCTGCATGAAATCAACAAGCTTCTCTAGGAGGTTTTTCAGAGGGAATGATTTTCCCTTTTCTATGATTTCTCGTCCGTTTAGCCTGGCAACATCCAGCCAGTCATTGATCAATTGCAGCAGAGCCTCCAGGCGGTCTTTGGCTTTTAAGATCAGCTCCTTTTGTTTTTCTTCCAATTTGCCCACCATCCCAGCCAAAATTACCTCGAAATACTGGGCGATGGCCACTAAAGGACTTCGCAGTTGATGGGTAACCATGGTGATAAAATTTTCTTCCATCAGCCTTTTTTCTCTCTTTAAGGACTCCGCTTCCAAGAGGAGGCTTCTTTTCTCTAGGCCTCGCTTGATAATTAAGCGGAGCTCATCTGGAGTAAAGGGCTTAGGGATAAAATCGTAGGCCCCCTTTTTCATGGCTTCAACAGCCGAGTCGACTGTAGCATATCCTGTGATGACGACGGGAATGATATAGGGATCGATTTCTTGGATTTTTTCCAAGGTTTCCATACCACTGATACCAGGCATTTTGAGATCAATGAGAACAAGGTCGGGTTTGAAATCCTTTGCTTTTTCCAGGCCGATTGTCCCGTCTTCAGCTAATTCGGGTTGATATCCCTCTTTGGACAGGATCTGGGAACAAGAGTCACGCATCGACTCTTCGTCATCGATAACAAGAATGCGGGATTTATTTCTGTTCATATGGTTTTATCTATCAGGGATTTGAACCGGCACTGAACGAAGCCTGCTATCAGGGTATTTTACTTCAAAATCTCTTTGATTTCAGCAATAATTTGTTTATCGGTGAAATGTTGGGCTGTTAATACTTTCTCCTCAAGGTATGTTAGCAACTTGGATAAGAAATGACTTTCTTAATTCATTCTCTTTTGAGCCTGAATAGCCATGAATTTCTGATTCATTCTTCCCTTTATGACCTCTTTTCATTTCTTGAGAAGCCTCTCAATATGCGCAAGGAGATTTTCGGGTTTAACAGGCTTATCGATATAGTCGTCGGGTCCTATTAGCCCCTGTTCCTCTCCTTTGAACTGAAATCTTGAGCCGGTCTTTTCCTTTACAGCAGATACAAAGATGATGGGTGTGTCTTGGAACTCCTTGAATTCCTTGGAAGTTTTGATGCTGTGGCACAGAGAAAATCCGTCGAACAGGCTGTCCATCATGATATCGAGCAAGATAAGATCAGGCTTTTTGTCAAAGATTTTCTTCTTCCCCTCATCCGGACTGGCAGCGGTTACCACTTCGTATAGGGCGGATTGAAGAATGGGTGTGACAGCATCCAAGAAGTCCGGATCGTCATCGATGACTAAGATCTTTGCTCGAGGCGTATCCATTTTTTTCCTCCTTATTTATAAAAAGCATTGTTGATGGCCAATTTTAATTCTTCCTTTCCGAAAGATTTGATGAAGTAGAAAAAGATATCCTGTTCCCTTACTTTGGCTTCCAATTTCTTGGTATTTTTGTTTGTGGTCATGATAATCTTTATCTTAGGATCGATGTTCTTGATGATGGGAACAGCCTCATAACCTTTGATCCCCGGAAGTTTGACATCCATGATTATACAGTTGAAGCAGCCTTCTGATACTTTTTTCAGCGCATCCTGGAGACCTTTTCCTGTTTCCACATAGAAGCTTTCTTTTTTCAAGAAAGAAGACAGTTGGCCTCTCTGTTTCTCATCCGGGTCTATGATTAAAATCCTTTTCTCAGCGTCAACCACGTGCCATTTCCTTACACAGTAATAGATGCAATTAATGTGCCATTTGCTGAAGGAATCGGGCCCAAGTGTTTAAACATTATTTTATTGATAACAAATAAGATAGAACAGCAATGGAATGACAAGGCTTAGCCGGCTGAAGAGGAGGATTTCCAAGTGTGGAATTATTCCCCATTTGTGTTACAAAAATAGCTAGCTTGAGGAAATCAAGGGACGCGTTACATATATCAGAGGATTGGTGCATGGCCATGATTTTCTAGTTTTGCTGAGGATAAAAAAATCGTCCAGCAGTGATTTTAAATGATGCAGAAAAATAAAGGTGCCAATGATAGGAAGTATTCTCTTTTATTTGTCACCATGCTGGACGATTTTGTGAATGATTTTTTCTGGACTAGGGAGGTTTACTGATTCTTCGACAAGAATCATTGTTGTATCACTTGCAGTATCTTTTCCAAAGTTAATCGGACTGATAAGGAAATTTTCCTGCCCTGACCGATCGACTCAGGCTGAATACCCAGGACGAAAGAATTCTTCAGTAATTCATTGCTTATAGGAGTTTTGAGAAAAGGCAGAAATTTATGGCTCAGGACGGCATTCTGGAGAACAAAAGCGAGGGGGATGAGGATCACCTTGCCAGGTGTCTCTTGAAAATCTAAGGCATCAATGAAGATAAGGGAGCGTTTGTTTCTTTTTTCTCCAGTGATTCCTTTTTCCTCTATTTCCTCTTCCAGAATAATATCCTCTTTCCCCTGTTCCCTCAGCCGGCGAGCAAGGGCGATGCCAGCGCCGTCGTCAGAGAGGTTTGGATTGCCTATTCCAACGAAAAGAGGAGAGGAGGATGCTTTTATCTGATGCAGCTTATTTTCCCAGTCTTCTTCAGGAGCTTTTTCTACTCTGGCCATGTGAGCCGAACAGCTGATGCAGGGATCATAAGCACGGACAATGATATCCATCCTGTCTCTGATCTCGTCTTCTTTCCCTTTGTCCAGAAGTTTTTGGGCTGCGATGTAGCAATATCTTTCGATGTCTTCTGCGTTGATTGCGGTTGGTGTGATAATATCGGCCAAGGAAACCAGCCCATCAGTCACTTCGTGGTGGTGGATGAGCAAGCCCCGTGGCGCTTCGACGAGTCCGGTTCCTTTTCCTTGTTTGGAGGTGTATTGAACTATGGCCGGATCCTCCGGGTATTCGAGAAGTTCGTCGACAAGCGGAGGGATCCTCTCAAAGCAATAGAGGATTTCCAGAGCCTGCGCAGCATTGATGAAAAGAGGATTGATTTTCCAGCGGGAATTGAAATATTTCTCATACTTCTTTCCCGCCTCGCCTTTCAGCCTCTCTCCCAGATTGTTCACTCTGGCGAGGGCTCCAACTGAGAAAGGCTCTCCATTGTATCGGCTGCGCTTGGCATAAGAATGGGAGACGACGAATTCGTTGGTCAGCTTTTTGTAATCATCTCTGTATATTTTCTCTCCTGAGGAGAGGAGGATTTCATCTCCCCAGAACCCGTAGGCATTGCTGCCCGGCTCGCAGCAGGCATAGAGGGTTTCAGCTTCAGGGATTTCAGGATACTCGATTGCGCAGAAGAGATCCACCGTTTTAAAGACGAACGGCATGAATTGGATCGCTCTGTTTTTGATCCAAAGGAGCTCTTCCTTTGATGGGAATTTTCCAAATCCCCCGATTACAGGATTTTCTCCGTGGATATAGCGTCCGCTGATGGTTTTCATGATATGATTGCCGTAGTTCTTCATTTCGAGGGCAATCTTAACTTCAAGGTCGAATTTAGATGCCATGGCAATCGCATTGGGGAAGCCCACATAGTCGGGAAGAGCAAGATAATAGATGTGAAGAGAGTGGCTCTCGATGAATTCTCCCATATGCATCAGCTCTCTCAAGAGAGTCACCTTTGGAGGAACTTGAATAGAGAGTGCGTTCTCCATAGCCCGGATAACAGCGTTTTTGTGGGAAAGAGTGCAGATGGCACAGATCCGAGGGGAAATGCTGACATCTTCTTCTGGTGATCTTCCGATGGTCAATCTTTCAATAAGACGGGGACCTTCGTATATAGAAAACTTGACATTGGTTACGGCTTTGCCGTCAATGGTGGCAGATATGCCCCCGTTGCCTTCCACTCGACAGAGGTGGTCAATGCTGATTGTTTTCATGGTTTCTCCTTATTGAGTTGATCAAAGAATCCTTTGATTCTTGTTCCTGCGTAGTTGGCCATTCTTTTTTTGATAGCCTCGAGATCGAAACCTTTTTCCAAGAGAAGGTAGAACTCAGATGTGTAGTTGGCCCCTTCCACAGGGCCCCAACAGCCGACACAGGGGAGGTTGTGATTGATACAAACTGAACCGCAGCCATCGGCTGTCAGCGGTCCCAGACAAGGGATATTCCTGTTAAGAAGACAATCATTCTGGTTGAATTTGCAGGTGACGCACACAGGACGAGGATATTTTTCTGGAGGGTTTCCTTTCAACATGCGGGTGAAGAAGTTGAGAAATTGATCTTTCCCGATGGGGCAGCCGGGAAGGTAATAATCCACCTTGATGTAAGCATCGATAGGTTTGGAATGAGCGGGTTTGGTATGAGTCATTTCCACATCACCATAGACTTTTTTGAAATTTTTTTCCCATTCTTTTTGATCAAGAAAGCGGGCTTGAATCCCCCCGAGGCAAGCGCATATCCCGATGGCCACCACTATTTTTGCGCGTTTTCTTATATCCAGAATTTCTTCCTCTTCTTTTTCTGTTGAGACTGAGCCTTCTACAAGAGCCACGTCCAGTTCCCCATCGATATTGTCGCTTTTTGCCATGGAGAAAGACTGGATATCAGCCGCTTGGAATATATCCACCAGCTCCTTCTCGCAATCGAGGATAAGCAGGGCATCTCCTGCGCACCCAGTGAGTTCGTAAATTCCGATTTTTATCTTGTCTTTTATCATTTCTTTCCCCTTAAATGAGCTCTCTCATGTGGATAACATCCCAGTAGGTAAAAACAGGTCCATCAAGGCAAGTGTAGATGTAGTCTATGGCACAATGTCCGCATTTTCCTACCCCACATTTCATCCTTCTCTCCAGGGTCATCAGGATCTGGTTTTTGGGTATGTCCAGATTGACAAGTTCTTTGAGGACAAATTTGTACATCACTGGAGGGCCACAAACGATAGCATAGGTGTTTGAGGGTTCGATTTCTTTAAGATGAGGAAAAAGAGTGGTCACCACTCCGATTTTTCCCTTCCACTCTCCTGTGTCATCTCCGTCTACGGTGAGAAAGCATTCCAGGTCATCTCTTTCTCTTAAGGAAAAAAACTCCTCACGAAAAATCATTTCCGCAGGTCTTTTGGCTCCATGGAGAAGAATAACCCTTCCAAAAAGATCACGGTTATCCAAACAGTAAAGAAGAACAGAACGGAGGGGGGCTGCTCCCAAGCCGCCCATAACAATCAGAACATCCTTATTGATCATCTTTTCTACCGGAAAGCCGTTGCCATAGGGCCCACGGACTCCGATGAAATCATTTTCTTTTAACCTGAATATGGCATTGGTAACGACTCCAGCCTTGCGGATACAAAATTCAAGCAGTCCTGGCCGGGAGGGAGTTGAAGAAATGGAGAAAGGGGCCTCTCCTGCGCCTAAAACAGAAATCATGGCAAACTGTCCTGGCTTGTAATTGAAGGAAAGGGCTTTTTCCATCTTGGCTATCCGGACTTGAAAGAATTTGACATCTTCAGTCAGGTGGTATGTACGGACGATTCTGGCTGGCTCAGGGATGAATGGGTTGTTAAGGGTTAAAGATTTATTTGCCTCGTTCATTTTGTCACCTCTCGGCTTAGACGATTCCAAAAAGCATCCACATCTTTACCTTCCAGAGCATCGCCTACTGTCTTGACATTGATATCGACAGGACAAGTGACAAGACAGCGGCCGCAACCCACGCATGCGGGTTTTCCGTATTTGGAGACATAGGCCTGTAATTTATGCGTATACCAGAGTTTCAGCCTGTCAGATCTTTTTTCCCTGAAGTTTTCTCCTCCTGCCACTTCAGAATAACTTTCAAGAGTGCAGGCATCCCATTGGCGGGTAATGATGGATTTTTCCTCGTTGAGGACAGGATTATCTGTTACATTATAGCAGTTGCAGGTAGGACAAACGTTGGTACAACTGCCGCAGGCCAAGCAGGCTGCTCCCAGCTTTTCCCAGAGAGGGTGGTTGTATTTCAACTCCATCAGATCGGGCATCGCCGCAAAGTTTATTTCTGTTTGAAAAGCCTTGTTTCTTCTCTCTCCCCAATCCATGAAACGCTGGATGTCCTTATCGGTAAGATTTTCATCGAAGAATTCAGGTTTCGCTCTGATAAGATCGTCTCCCTGGCTCGATCCGATCCAGATAAGATAGTAATCTTCGAGATCGGTGAAAAACAGGTCGTAGCCCTCTTCCACGATATGGGTATGAGTGGATTTACACAGACAGTATTCATCAGGCCAGCAGGAGTGGGCTAGGATGAGGGTCTCCGCTCTTGCTTGTGAATAGTAGGGATCATCAAAGATATGACTATAAAAACGATCCATGATGAGCAGCCCGTGTATATCGCAGGGATGAATGCCGAATAGAATTTTTTTTGAAACATGAGAAAGATTTACATCATATCTTTTTTCTGTGGCGGTAAACATGTCGAGGGATGAAGGAAGCATGATTTTTCTAGGGGGAATGATGGTTCTTGTGTAACTGAGGTCAATTTGAGAGAAGTCTTCGATCAGGCTGAAAATATGTCTGTCGCTGTATTTTCTGACCGGTGCCCAGAGATCAGCATCTTCAGAAACGATTTTCAAAAAGGGGAATAGATTTTTCTTTTCAAGTTTGATAATTCTCATTTTTTTTCCTTGTTTAGATTTATTAACCTGGATTATTCATGAATAATGCAGGTTAGTTTAACGCTATATAATATGCAAATTATATGCCGATTGTCTTAAAAAGCCAAAATCCTTATAACCTATTGAATCAAAAAGAAATAAAAAGATGTGTCTGAGCCAAGTCTTATCAGTTTCGTCGAGCGGGTCCGGAGAATAGGTGAATTTTCCTCACCTGCTGTTCAATTTTGACATAGCTTTAGATGCATGGGCTCTTGTTGAAGATGCGGGCGGTCACTCATCATCTCAAAACCTGATGGACTTCCGTCTGGCATAAAAAAGAGGATTTTTATGAATGCATCTCGAGATGGGAAAGTTTTGAAGCTATTGAATATTGTATTTCTTGATTTTTGCCAGGAGGGTTTTTCTATCGATTTCCAAGATTTTTGCCGTCTTGCTTTTGTTTCCATACTGAGCTTGGAGGACTAGCTTTATGTACTCTTTTTCAATTTCTTCCAAGGTCTTGTAGTTTCCTCCGATGGGATCCAGAAGCGCAAGACTCGAGCCGATGCCATGATAAACCAGGTCTTCCAGCCCGATCTCATTGCTTTGTGAAAGCACCACAGCTCTCTCTATGGTGTTTTCCAGCTCGCGAATATTCCCGGGCCAGTCGTATTCCATCAAAGCCTTCTTCACTGATGGTGATATTTTTCTGATCTTTTTTTTTGCCTTTTTGTTGTATTTTCTGAGAAAGTGGTCCACAAGAAGAGAGACATCTTCTTTTCTTTCCCGCAGAGGAGGAAGATGGATGGGGACAACGCTCAGACGGTAGAAAAGATCTTCTCGGAATTTTCCTTCCCTCACACTCTCTGCCAGATTTTCATTGGTGGCTGCCAGGATACGCACATCAACCTTGATCGGCTTTGTGCTCCCGATTCGGCTGACTTCTCTTTCCTGAATCACTCTTAAGAGTTTTGCCTGAATATTGAGGCTGATGTTACTGATTTCATCCAGGAAGATGGTCCCCCCGTTGGCCACTTCAAACCGTCCGTGTTTTGTCTGGTGGGCTCCTGTGAAGGAGCCTTTGACATGTCCGAAGAGTTCGCTTTCAAAGAGTGTCTCCACCAATGCTCCGCAGTCGACAACAACAAAAGGGGCATTTTTTCTAAAGCTGTGTTTGTGGATTTCCCGGGCAAGCAGCTCTTTTCCTGTCCCACTTTCTCCGGTGATGAGGACAGTGCTGTCGGAGAGACTTACCCTTTTGACGATATCCATGACCTGATTCATGGGACTGCTTTTACCGACAACCATATCGAATTCAGTCATCCCTTCGAGTTCCTTGCGGAGGGAGAGATTTTCAAAATATATTTTTCGGCTGTCCAGAGCTTTCTTCACCACTATGCGCAGTTCTTCAGGGCCAAACGGTTTGGCTAGATAATCACATGCGCCCCGTTTCATGGCCTCTACTGCTGATTGGATAGAGGCAAAGCCGGTAATGATGATGACCGGGGTTTCTGGATTTTCTTCTTTTATCTTGGTTAAGACTTTCATTCCATTTATGCCGGGCAATTTCAAGTCAAGAAGAACGAGGTGGAAGAATTTATCCTTGAATGCCCTTAGGCCCTCAGTTGAATTTCTTGCTGCCTTGACTCGATAGCCTGTCTTTTGAAGAGCTTGAGTACAGGAATCTCTAATGGATTCCTCGTCGTCGATGATTAGAATATTCGCTGGTTCATTCATTTTTCACTTTTCTTTTTACAGGAAGTTTTACTTTAAACGTTGCGCCTTGGCCCGCCCGGCTTGTTACCTCTATGGTCCCCTGATGTTTCTGGATGATACTGTAGCTGATGGCCAGCCCCAACCCAGTCCCTTTTCCAACTTCTTTGGTGGTGAAGAATGGCTCGAAAAGTCTCCTTCTGTCTTCTTCCTTGATGCCATGGCCGGTGTCTGAAAATTGAATATTGATATACCGTCCTCCTCCATCCAGGGAAGTTCGTAGAGTCAGGGTCCCATTTCCATCCATGGCTTCAGCTGCATTGAGGATGATGTTTGTGAAAACCTGCTGAAGCTGAGCGCTATCAGCCACGATTTTGGGCAGTTCAGAGGAATAAAACTTTTTTATCTTGATGTTTTGGAAGAGGGCATGACGTTCAATGATAGCAAGCGATCGATCTACAATATCATTTATTCCTGTCAGTGATGTTTCCGGCTCTTTGGGACGGGCAAACTCAAGGAGACCCTTGACAATATCTTTACAGCGGGAAGTTTCTTTGACGATCTTCTTTAAATTTTCATAATAAGGGCTGTTTTTGTTTGTGTCTTCAAGGAGAAGATGACTGTAGATGAGAATTCCCCCTAGGGGGTTGTTGATCTCATGAGCGATCCCCGCTGCCAGTTTTCCCAGGGAAGCCAGCTTTTCCGACTGCAGAAGGTGAGCTTGCATTTCTGTCAGCTCTTTTGTCCGCTCTTCAACTTTTTTCTCCAGAGTTTTTCCCCATTCGATGAGTTTTTCATTGGCTATTTTCAAGTCTTTGGTCATTTGATTAAAGGAGTCAGCCAATTCGCCAATTTCATCCTTTGAGCGGACATCTACTCGGTGGGAAAGATTTCCTTTGGCGATTTTCTTTGTTGCCTCCACCATTTTTTGCAGCGGATTGGTTATTCTGGTGGTGGAAAAATAGAGAAGCACCAGCAGGAGCACTACACAGAGAGATGCGATAATAGTGAAAGTCAGCATGACTCGATTGGTGATGTCAATATAGGGTTTTTCAAGCATTCCCACATAGAGAATTCCGATAATCTCGTCGTTGATGTTTCTTATCGGCTCGTAGGCTGTGATGTACCAGTTGTTAACGACAAAGGCTCTGTCGATCCAGGCTTTGCCCTCTTGAAGAACAGCGATACTGACTTCCTTTGAGACTCTGGTGCCGATGGCTCTTTGGCCGTCTTCATTTTTAACGTTGGTCGAAATCCTTAGGTCATGCTGAAAGATTGTGGCTGTCCCGATTTCCCGTCCTTTGTATTTTTCTTCCTTGTAGACGATTTCTTTGACTCGATCCACAATCTCATAGTTGCGATTGAGCAATATCCCTCCGTAAAGAGTGCCCAAAAGATTGTTTTTTTCATCGACAACAGATGAGGCGGCTTTTAGCATCATTCCGCTTGTTTCTTTCTCTTCTGGTCGAGGAGCAGCCTTGGGGGTGGGGATAAATTCCATGTAAGCCTGGTCAGCCAAGTCCTTTCCTTCCTTGAGGAGCTCCTCTCGGGAGACAATTTGAGGATAGGCAACACTCCCTTGCTTCATTGCCTGGTTCACGATCTCATCCTGGGATTGATCATCCCCGATGACCTCTGGATTGCGAGTTCTGACTATCACTTTTCGCTTATCATCGGTCATGGTTAATATGTCTAGCCCGTACTCTTTTCTTACCCGACCGAGGTACTTAAGGAGGAGATCCTTCTGGTTGTTCTTTATCGCTTCACGGATACCTTCTCTAGCGGCTGTCAGGTCGACAATCTCTTTTATGTCGTTGAGTCTCTCGTGGAAGACCATCCAGGCCGAAGCCAAGTCATGTCTGACTTTAGCCTGAGCTTGAGAGATAATGGTGTTCTTCACTAACCTTGAGCCGAAGCTTAAAGAAAGCAATCCTCCGATGATGATGACAACAAGAAAGCTGAGGATAATCTTCGTTCTTAGGGATAGGCGAAGACTTTTCATTTTAATTACTGAAGATTGTAAATCTTAGAAAAAATTATACTTTATTTCCAGGGCTTCCTTCAAGTCCATGGGCAGGAGCCTGCGACTTGATCCTCCACTGTGAAAAGGCAAATTTGCTTCCATTTGAAGAGTCATCTAGAATGTTTCCCTTGGATTCCTTAGAAAATTTTAGATGATTCGATTCTGATTCTTGACAACAGCATTCAAAATTGCTCTAATATTAGGTTTTGAGCGGTACGATAATAATCAATATTTACTCAACGCCGACTATTTATTGACGGATGCAATTATACAAAAAAATAAGCTGCCTTCCCCTAACATTTGTTTCCAAAGCAATAAATAGACGGGGGGTCTTCTATAGATTGAAAACAAAGGACTTCTTTTATAGCATGGTGTAAGCATGACGACTATTAAAAGTGATCCTACCTTGTTGGCTGAGGTTCGAAAGTATGGCAAGTTCGATACCAATGCCTGTTATCAATGTGGAAGTTGCACGGTTACATGTGATTTAACAACTGACTCGGCTTCATTTCCTCGCAGAACAATTCGATATGTTCTGTTTGGTTTGAAAAAAAAGATCTTAGGCAGCTTGGAGCCGTGGTTATGCTACTACTGTGGTGATTGTTCTACGACCTGCCCGAGAGAAGCAGATCCCGGGGAAGCAATGATGACTCTTCGACGCTATCTCACGGCGCAGTATGACTGGACAGGTCTCTCTGCAAAACTATACCAGTCAAGGGCATGGGAATTAGGGGCGCTCTTCGTGGTCGGCGCCTTCATGGCGTTCCTGATATGGATGCTTCATGGTCCCCTAGTGACAGAACGGGTTGAACTCAACACTTTTGCCCCTGCCCACATGGTTCACATTTTCGACATAATTTTATTTTGCGTTCTTGCCTTCTTTCTACTCACCAACGCGTTTCGCATGTACTGGTTCACTATGCATCAGGGCAGCAGTGCCAGGGTACCTGATGTAATCCGGGGCGTAATAAAGGATGGTTTTGGGTATAACATACACCAGGACGAGAAGATCAGGATTCCCTTCCATGTGTTCATCACAGAAGCATGGACATTGATGTGGAATTTCATCACTCAGAAACTTTTTCTAAAATGCGCTAACAACGTGGGTCGATGGCTCAAACACTTTTTACTCGTATCAGGATATATGCTAATGCTCATTCTAGTGGTCGGTCTCCTGCTGTGGTTTCAAACGGATGAAATCTACCCTATTTATCATCCTCAGAGATGGCTGGGCTATTATGCCACTGCTGTTCTCCTCTTCGGCACAGTGGAAATCCTTATAGGCCGCATCAGAAAGCGCGAACAAATTCACAAGTTTTCAGACTTCAGTGACTGGATGTTTCCGGTGCTCTTGTTTCTGACTGTAATAACCGGGATATTGGTCCATATTTTCAGGTACATGGGGTTGCCGCTAGCTACCTATTACATGTATGCTGTCCACCTGATTATTGCTGTGGCAATGTTAGCGGTTGAGGTGCCATTCGGCAAGTGGGCACACATGTTGTATCGTCCACTGGCGATTTACCTACAGGCGGTCAAAGAAAAGGCACTCGAACAGCAGCAAGAACAGGTGCCTGGAGAGGCGGTTACAGAACATGCTTGATAAAAAAACAGAGAATGAAAAAATTGGTGCCGCATTAATTGTTGGCGGCGGTATTGGGGGTATGCAGGCTGCGCTCGATTTGGCAGAATCCGGTATAAAGGTCTATCTGGTTGATAATAAACCATCTATCGGTGGAGTGATGGCCCAGCTTGATAAGACCTTTCCCACAAACGATTGTGCCATGTGTACCATGGCGCCCAGACTGGTTGAAGTTGGCAGGCATAAAGATATAGAAGTGATTTCCCTCGCTGATATTGAAAAGATAAGAGGAAATGCTGGGAATTTTAATGTCAGCATAATAAAGAGACCGCGGTATGTCGATGAAGAAAAGTGTACAGGATGCGGTCTTTGCGTGGAGAATTGTCCTGTTAGTAATATAATTTATGTTACGCCTGAAAAAGATAAAATAGAAATTTCAGTTAAAGATATGGAAATAATGAACAAGATAATCGAAGAATATAAAGATTCTGAAGGAGGATTAGTCCCTATACTTCAAAGAGCAAATGATACTTATAATTATTTGCCTGAACCTATTTTGAAATATACATCTGAGAAATTAAATATTCCTTTAAGTGTAGTATGCAGAATAGCTACTTTTTATAATGCATTTAGCTTGGAACCAAGGGGGAAGCATATAATAACTGTGTGCCTTGGAACTGCCTGTCATGTGAAAGGTGCAGGGAGAGTTCTTCAGGCTATTGAAGATAAACTCGAGATAAAAAAAGGAGAAACAACAGAAGATATGCTTTTTACTCTTGAAGCGGTTCGCTGTATAGGATGCTGTGGATTGGCTCCGGTGTTGAAGGTAGGAGAAGAAATACATGGTTTGATGTCTAAAGCGAAGGTACCGGAATTGATAGAGATGTATAAAGGTGCTTAGTAATAACTTAGGAATAGATTATAAGTGATGAGTAATTGGATGAATAATTGCAATTTAGCCTGGATTTTTTTGGAGAGAGATAATGCCAAAATTGAAGATTGAAGATTTAGATAAAATCAGTGAGAGAGTGAGAAGGACAACTCTTTTAAGAGAAGGGGCGGGCAGAGCGAAAATAACAGTTCATATGGGAACCTGTGGAATAGCTGCTGGGGCAAGAAAGATAATGAGCACTTTATTGGCGGAGTTTGAAAAGCAAAATATTACTGATGTCATTTTAACAAGTTCAGGATGTGCTGGATTGTGCAGCAGAGAACCAATGGCAACAGTAGAGTTGAAAGACGAAGCTCCTGTTAAATATGTGGATTTAACTCCGGAAAAGATTCGTAAGATATTATCAGAACATGTTATTGGTGGGAAAATAGTTGAAGAATACGCTTTGGCAAAAGGTAGCGAGAGAGTCTCCTGATTAGCTGCATTATAGAATGGTTGAATAGAGGTCAAATAGATTATGAATGAACAGAGTACGAACAAATACAGGTTACATTTAATGTTATGCGCAGGGACAGCCTGTGTTTCCAATAAGTCTTTTAAAATAAAGGAAGTACTAGAAGAGGAATTAAAAAAACAAGGGTTAGATAAAGAAGTCCTCGTTGTAATGACAGGCTGTAATGGATTTTGTGCTTTGGGGCCTGTAATGACAGTTATGCCGGACCAAATATTTTATCAAAGTTTAACTGAAGAGGATATTCCATATCTTGTGGAAGAGCATTTTCTAAAAGGTAGACCTGTGAAAAAACTCATGTTCACTCCGCCTGCCGAAGAAGTTGTTATTCCGAAGATGATGGATATTGGTTTTTTTGCTCGCCAAACATTAATCGCTCTTAGAAATAGGGGTTTGGTAGATCCAGAACGAATCGACGAATATATTGCAAGAGACGGCTATAAAGCGCTTGCAAAAGCCTTAACAAAGATGACACCGGAAGAAATAATAGCGGAGATAAAGAAATCTGGCCTTCGAGGCCGAGGTGGCGCAGGATTTCCAACGGGTTTGAAATGGGAATTATGCAGAAAGCAAGAAGATGAAATGAAATACATAGTATGTAATGGAGATGAGGGGGATCCGGGTGCCTATATGGACAGGAGTATTGTTGAAGCGGATCCTCATTCTGTAATAGAAGGGATGTTGATAGGAGCAAGAGCTATAGGTGCACGTAATGGGTATGTTTATATCAGGGGGGAATATCCGCTTGCCATGAAGAGGTTGGAGATTGCTATTGACC
>CAYVAT010000005.1:0-12858 GCA_964449165.1 uncultured Eubacteriales bacterium
CCAGGCGCGCCATTTCATTTGTTCTGGTTTTTCTACCTCTCATGAGGTCATCCTGATATTTCCCTGTAAAAACCATGAGGTCTTCTCTTTTTGATTGCAAAAGTGGGATAAATCCATTAAAGATAATATTAATTGAAATGAGGGAAACTGAAAGAACCGATTGTCACAATTTTCAAGGATGAGCCTTAAGAGTATAGCTGGGACCGAGAAAAGCGTTTATCGGTGGATTATCTGCTCTGGCCTTGTTATCATCCTTCTTTTTTTCATCGACCTCCTGTTCATAAAGGACACCATTCTCACTCCTTATCAGGAGTTTCATCCTTGTTCAAAACCGACAAGGGATGAGAAAACGGGAATAATCTACCGCGTGGATCTGAGAACAGGCAAAGCCTATGCCCTCGATCAGAATGGAAACTTAGTCCGTTTTGACAAAGATAGAGGTAGGCTGGAGCCTCTAGGTCCGGAGAGAAAGAATTGGATTGCGCTGCCTGAAGGACTTATCTACAATCACCCACCTTTAAGCCCGCTCTATTCGTTCTTTATCCCTGCCATTTCGTTCAAAATCATCCTGCCAGTCTTTTTGGTTTTATTATTTCTCTTTCTCTTTGAGAAATCGCGCGGTTCATCCCAGGTTCAAAAAACATGGTTGGTGCTCCTCTTTTTACTCGTTTTTTCCATCTTGATAAGAGCCTCTTTTGCTTGGGTGCGCCACGGATTCACAGAGATGGGGACAGAATTTCTAGTCTACGACAATGAGGACGTGATATTCGATGTCCCCAAGATCGGAAACACCATTGATTTCTTGCACAGCTATCCAGAGAGGATGCCTTCCCTGAGTCTTCATGGAAGCCATTTCCCTCCCGGCTATGTACTTCTGATGAAGGGCATAGCCTCTTTGGGCGGCTATTCCGAGATGACCAGCATTAAAGCCCATATCGGATTTTTCGGATGGTTTATCCTTATCCTGGGATGTACGGCTGTGGTGCCTCTTTATTTGATAATCAGAAGGCTGTTTGATTCAGGAATTGCTTTTTCTGCATGTGTGATTTTTATCCTCGTCCCTAACTCGGTTATTTTTGGAGCAGTCAGCATGGACGCTCTTTTTGTCGCGTTCGCTCTCTGGCCTGTCTGGTTTCTCGTTAAGGCTATGAATAACAAAGGGGATTTTTTAAATCCATTCATGGCAGGAATCCTCCTGGCTCTTTGCACTTTTTTGAGTTTTTCAGGATTGGCTCTCGGTCTTTTTCTGCTTCTCCTGATTCTCTCCAAGATGAGTAGAGCGAGGGAAAAAATTTGGCAGCGTGTTCGTCTTACCTTATTCACCCTGTGCGGGTTTGCCTGCGTGGCTCTTTTTCTGTGGATTGCCTTCAGGTTCAATTTCCTGGAGACCTTCCTCAAGGCAAGAGAGCTAGAGGCCCGGCTGATGAACAATGTGGCCGCTCGCCTCCACGGAAAGTCGACTTCTAGGCTTTGGCTGTACACAACCTGGGGAAATTTTCTCGCTTTAGCCATATTTACCGGATTTCCGGTTGTGGGGATTTGGCTTCGAGGCGTATATAAAGATATTTCTGAGCGTTTGAAAAATATAAAAACTGCTGTCTCATGGTCGCTGATAACTTTCGTGTTTGTCCTCATCATAGGAGTTTCTGGGATTTACAGTATGGAAACCGAAAGGATTTGGCTTTTTGTCACTGCATTTGTTGTCATCGCTGCGGCTGGAGAGTTGACAAAAGTGCGGAATTTCCCCAGAAAAATTTTTTATTTCATCTGTGTCCTTCTCTTCTTGCAAACAGCTTTAACGGAAAGTCTCCTCTTCACTCTATGGTGACTTCAGCCGAGTTTTCAGGTCATATCTCAGCATTTTAAATCCTGATCCCATCGGAATCAAAAGATCTTGATGTTTAAAATCAGTGATATTATCATTAAGTCAACTTTAGAAGCGATTGATGAAAGAAAACCATCCTAAAGACAAGAATCCTTCTTCTAGTAATAACTCTTTGAAAAAGAAAAACCTCATCCTCTGGACCATTCTTGTCGTCGCTTGTCTCTTGCGCCTGGGACATTTGCTCGCTGTTCACCATCAACCCTTCTTTGCCCAGCTTATCATGGACAGCCACGAGTATGACCGCTGGGCTCAGGAGATTTCCGGAGGAGCGTGGCTGGGATCAGAGGTTTTTTTTCAAGCCCCCCTTTATCCCTACTTTCTTGCTGTGATCTATAAAATATTCGGCCACAATCTGGATATGGTTTACATCATACAGATTCTCCTTGCTGTGGCCGGATGCTATGCCCTCTACAGAGCAGGCAGAAGGATAGCCGGAGAGAATGTGGGGCTTGCAGCAGCCGCTCTGGCTTCTGTCTACGGGGTATTCATTTTCTATGATGTCCAGATTCTCAAAGAGTCCTTGGCTGTAGCCGCAGTCTGTTTTCTCCTGTGGGTCTTGGCAGAGGCCAGAGAAAGCCAGATGGTTGGGCAGTGGATTTTGGCTGGGATCCTTTGCGGAGTGCTCAGTCTGTTGCGGGAGAATATGCTGCTGGTAGTTTTGTTTCTCCTGTTTCTCACTTGGCGTCCCAGACAGCGGTTAAGCTTTTCCCTCTCAAGAAGTGGTGCCCTGCTCTTGGGTGTTCTTCTTGTTCTAACCCCAGTTGCCATCCGAAACCGGGTTGTAGGAGGAGTCTTCTTACCAACCACTTTCCAAGGCGGAGTCAACTTCTATATAGGCAATAACCCGAGTGCCAATGGGACCTATCAGCCCGTCGTCCCGGGGAAACAGATTCCCTCTTATGAACGCAGCGAGCCTATTCGTCTGGCAGAGCAAGATTTGGGAAGAAGTCTCACTCCTGTGGAGGTCTCCAATTACTGGTTCCGAAAATCTTTCTCCTGGATAAGAGAAGATCCTTTCGGGTTCATCAGATTGCAGTTCAAGAAGATTTTCATGTTTTGGAGTTGGTATGAATGGCCGGATGCTGTCGACTATTATTATGTCAAGACACTATCACCGGTCCTTAAGCTTCCTCTCTTTGAGTTTGGAGGCATCTTTATCCTGGCGGCCATCGGCCTTTGGATGTCCAGAAAAAAGCTGGCAGCGTTTGTGCCTGCTTGGTTATTTGTCCTTGCCTGGATGATCTCCACAGTCATTTTTTTTCTTTTTTCCCGTTACCGCCTGCCTTGTGTGCCGGCCCTGATGCTTTTTTCAGCCATCCCTGTGGCCGCTCTTTATGAGGCTTGGCTGGGGAAAAATTGGAAAAAGGGTACAACATTGACCGTATTCTTAATCTTCGCTTTGATCCTGCCTCGTCTTGTGAGATTTTCCCCTCGTATGGACCTTGTTCACTACAACCTTGCTTTGATTTACGAGAATCTCGATCAAGCTCAGAAGGCTGTCTATCATTACAGGGAAGCGATTTCCTCCAATCCAAACGATTTTCTCTCCTGCATTAACCTGGGCAACCTTGTGGCCCGAAGGAATGACTGGCCGCAGGCTCTTCAGTGGTACCAGAGAGCCTTATCTATTGAGCCGGAAGCGGAGGGAGTTCAAATCAATCTTGGAAATGCCTACATCGCCCTTGGAGTTCTGGATAAAGCTGAGTTTCATTTGAATCAAGCCCTTCGGATCAATCCGAGGAGCAAAGAAGCTCTTCACAGCCAATCCATATTGATGGCCAAAAGGGGAGATTTGGAAAAAGCATTGAAGATCAACGACGAAGTACTCAGGCTGGCTCCAGGATGGCCTCCAGCTGTTCGGTTCCGCAAGAGACTGGAAAATCTCGTAGAAGAGAAATAGCAAAAGGATTATCCCTCTTCTCATCCCCTCATCGGCAGCGATGACATCCCTCATCACTTTCGGTGAGACAAAAATTGTTAAATTCACCTGGAAAATCCTCCTTCCTGGTGATTGACGCATTTGGGTATCTCTGCGACTATAGGAAACCTCTTTAAACAAAATGCAGAAACTCTTTGTTGAACGGAATCTAGAGGGGAGAGAAAAAGGATTAGACAAAGCGTCCTCTCTGTATAGGAGGAAGATGAAGGGCATTTATTGTCAGTCATTCTCCCATAGTTGATAAGCATGGAATAAGGAAGGTAAATGGCATCAAACCTTGGCGAGCTTCTTCTGCGGGAAAAGCTCCTGACATCCGACCAGCTGAAGAATGCGCTGGATTACCAAAAGAAAAACGGCACTGCCTTAACCACGGCATTGGTTAGCCTCAGGTATGTCACAGAAGAAGATATGGCTAAAGCCCTGAGCCGACAGTTGGGTTATCCCTACATAGATCTGAACCAGTTTGAAGTTTATCCAGAGGTCATAAACCTGATACCAGTCGAGATCGCCAAAAAACACATGATCATGCCCATTCACAGGATTCGCTCCTTTCTGACCTTGGCCATGGTCGATCCCACGGATTTGGATATCATAGAGGACATCAGATTCAGAACCGGTCTGAGCATACAACCTGTGATCACATCTGAGTCGGGGATCATGAATGCCATCAGCAAATATTATGGCACCTCTGATTCTTTACGGGTAAAGAAGATACTCGATGAGATCGAGCTGGCAGAGGATACTTCGGTCAACATCATCGAAGAGGAAGAAGAAGACTATGATATCGAAGAACTGGTTCACTCCACAGAAGAAGCTCCGATCATCACCCTAGTCAACACCGTGTTCATCGATGCTATAAAAAAAGGGGGCAGCGATGTCCACTTCGAACCTTATGAAAAGTCCCTTCGCGTGAGATACCGCTTGGACGGCACCCTTCATGAGATGATGAATCTTGCTCCCAAATTCATCAATCCAGTCATCTCTAGGGTGAAGATCCTCTCTAATATGGATATTGCTGAGAAAAGATTGCCCCAGGATGGCCGCATAAGAATGAGAGTGAAGCTGGAAAATGGCGAGCGGAAAGAAGTGGATATGCGAGTCTCCAGCGTTCCTACTATATTCGGCGAGAAAGTGGTGACCCGTATTCTCGATCGAGAGATGTTGAAGTTAGACATGACAAAGTTGGGGTTTGAAAAGGAGTCGCTTGAGATCTTCAAGAGGGGAATAGCTCAACCCTGGGGAATCATCCTTGTCACGGGACCAACAGGAAGCGGAAAGACAAACACTCTCTATTCCGCAATCTCCACGTTAAACTCTCTGGAAAAAAACATCATCACAGCTGAAGATCCTGTGGAGTTTCACATTCCCGGCATAAGTCAAGTTAATGTCAAAGAAGAAATCGGGTTGAATTTCTCCACTTCTTTGAGAAGCTTCCTCCGCCAAGACCCGGACATAATGTTGGTGGGAGAGATGAGAGATTTTGAGACTGTGGATATCGCTATCAAAGCGGCTCTCACCGGACATCTAGTCTTTTCCACACTCCACACCAACGATGCTGCCAGCTCAATCGCCAGGCTGGTCAATATGAACATAGAACCTTATCTCATTGCCGATTCGGTGATCATGATCGTGGCCCAGAGATTAGTGAGGCGCCTGTGCAAGAAGTGCCATGTGCAAGATAAAATTCCTCATGAAACCCTTGTCGATATCGGGTTTTCAGAGGAGGAAGCCAAGAGTGTCACAGTCTACAAGGCTGAAGGATGCAGTGCTTGTCACAACACAGGCTATAAGGGAAGAATAGGGCTTTTTGAAGTGATGGAGATTACAGAAGAGATAAAGGATATGATTTTAAGTAAAGCCCAGTCCTATCAGATAAAGAAGAAGGCCACTGAGCAAGGTATGATCACCCTGCGCCGAAGCGGGCTGATAAAAATAAAGGAAGGAATAACTTCTGTGGAAGAAGTTTTAAGGGAAACAATAAAGGATACGGAGGTATAAGGATGGATATAACTATTCAAGAATTATTAAAAAAGGCGGTTGAAATGGATGCCAGTGACTTGCACATAACCACTTACGTTCCTCCCCGTATCAGAGTTCATGGTACTCTCGTCTCGTTGGATTACCCGCCATTAACACCTGCAGAAACCAAGGCTCTTTCCTACAGCGTGTTGACCGATCGGCAGAAGAAACAGTTCGAGGAAAAAATGGAGCTGGATTTTTCGTTCGGGATTAACACTCTGGGACGTTTTCGGGGGAATGTCTTCATGCAAAGGGGATCTGTGGCTGCCGCCTTCCGGAGATTCCTGCCCCACGAATTCAGTTTCACTAGACTGGGCATCCCCCAGCGGCTGGCTCAGCTCTGTTTCCTTCCTCGTGGTTTGATTTTGGTGACGGGCCCGACAGGATGCGGAAAATCCACAACTCTTGCCTGTATGATCGATCACGTCAATAAGGAAAGAAGCGTTCATGTTGTGACCATAGAAGATCCGATTGAGTATTTCTTTACCCCAAAAAAATCGATCATCAACCAGAGGGAACTTCATGTCGACACCCTCACCTACCCCAATGCTCTTCGATCTGTTCTGAGGGAGGACCCAGACGTTGTTCTGGTTGGAGAGATGAGGGACTTGGAGACAGTGGAGGCAACCCTGAGGGTTGCGGAGACAGGTCATTTGACTTTTTCCACCTTGCACACCAATTCTGCTGCTGAATCTATATCAAGAATTATCGATATCTTCCCTTCCCAATACCAAGCTCAGGTGCGAATCATGCTTTCCATGTGCTTGGAAGGAATCTTGACCCAGTCCCTGTTACCCCGGTCGGATGGCAAGGGAAGGGTCCTGGCCATGGAAATCCTCATCCCCAATTCAGCGATAAGAAATCTCATCAGGGAAAACAAAATCCACCAGATATATGCCACCATGCAGATGGGGCAAGAGAAGTTTGGAATGCAGACCTTTAACCAATCGCTGGCTAATCTTTATATCAAGGGTCTCATCACTCTCGAAACAGCCATGGGAGTGACATCCAAGCCTGAAGAATTGACGGATATCGTTCAGCGCAGAGAGGGAATAAGAGTGACATCCATGGGTTTTACTCCTCAACAAACCAGAAAATAGGAGAGAAAAATGCCTACATACAAATGGAAAGGTAAAAATCGATACGGGGATATGGTCGGCGGAGAGCGAGTTGCTCATTCCCCTGAAGAGCTTGGCCAGGCCCTCCAGAGGGAACAGATAACCGTTTCTGACATCTCCGCCAAAAGGATTGAGCTGAAAATCCCTTTTCTGAGAAGAGAAAAAGTAAGGTTGAAGGAATTGGCGGTCTACAGCAGGCAGCTTTCTGTCTTGATCGATGCTGAGCTTCCTCTGATTCAAAGCTTGACCATTCTGGCCGAACAAACGAAGAACAGGTATTTCAAAAGAGTGATCAACAGCATCAAGGATGACGTCGAAGCAGGTTCCACCTTGCACCAGGCGAAGAGAAAATTCCCCAGGGTTTTTGATGATCTTTATTGCAATCTTGTGGCTTCCGGCGAGCAGAGCGGATCCCTGGATATCATGCTTCGGCGTATGGCTGAGTATTTGGAGAAAATCGTCAAGATAAAATCTCAGGTTCGACAAGCAATGATTTATCCTGTAGCTGTGGTGACATTCGCCATCTTGGTCGTCCTTTTCATGATGTGGAAGGTTATTCCCGTTTTTGCCTCTGTTTTTCTTGAACTGGGAGCAACCCTTCCCTTCCTGACTTTAGCGATTTTGAACATTAGCAAGTTCGTCCAACATTATATTTTGTTTATCTTACTGGGTCTTGTAGGTCTTGTGTTCCTTTATCGCTATATCAGACGGACGCCCAATGGGAGAAGAGCAACCGATCAAGCAATGCTCAAGATGCCTCTTTTCGGGAATCTTCTCAAGAAGGTAGCTCTTTCTCGGGTAACCCGGACTCTGAGTACTCTCCTCTCTGGAGGAGTCCCAATGCTGGAAAGCTTAAAGATCACTTCGGCCACTGCCGGCAATGTGGTTGTTGAAGGGAATATAATGGATGCCCGCAAAGATGTGGCCGAAGGGACAAGTCTAACCGATGCTTTCAGAGAAACAGCACATTTACCTTTCATGCTCACCCAGATGGTCGGAGTGGGAGAGGCAACCGGAACTCTGGACGAGATGCTGCTTAAGTTGGCTGATTTCTACGACGAAGAGGTTGAAGCTTCAGTGGCTTCTCTGCTTTCAGTTTTGGAACCAGTCCTGCTCATTTTTGTAGGCGGTATAGTGGGCACAATCGTGGTTTCAATGTATCTGCCTATTTTTAGCCTGATGCAAAAGTTTTAAGAAGGTCGGAAAGAGGAGCTGTGCATGAACGTACAGAGATCGCATGTGTTTTGGTTCATCGTCCTGCGTTTGATTGTCGTTACATCTCTTGTCACCTCAGCGGTGATTATTCAGTACAGCACATCGGTTTTTCTGCCTCTTAATCCTTTTTATTATTTGATTCTTCTTGTCTACTTTCTCGCTTTCATCTATTTCCTTCTCTATTTTTGGGGGAAGCAGCTAACTTTTCAGGTCTATCTCCAAATCCTCGTAGACCTTCTTCTGATTACAGGGCTTGTCTACATTTCAGGAGGTTTAAAAGGCTCCTTTTATTTCCTTTATATCTTCGAGATTATTGCAGCCAGTATCATCCTTTCTTACCGTGCTGCGTTGATTACAGCTGCTCTGTCGGCTATTTGCTTCGGGCTGCTCATGGATGGGATGTACTTTGGGTTGATTCCTTTTTTCAGCGGAGAACAGTGGGCAGATGTTTCCCTCGGTCTCGTCATCAATAATATCTTCATCGCGTGGAGCGTTTTTATTCTTGTGGCTATTTTGATGAATTACCTGACTGGAAATTTGAGAAGAACGAGGAGAGAGTTGGAACGAGCTCATAAAGAGCTGGAACAGAGAAATCGCCTGGCTATAGCTGGAGAGGTATCTGCTCGGCTTGCTCATGAAATACGAAATCCCCTTGCCGCCATAGCAGGAGCTATCCAAGTCCTCAAGGAAGATTTGATTCTGGATCCAGAACAGAAAGATTTGATGAATATTGTCCTGAGGGAGTCCAAGAGGGTTTCTCATTCCATAGAACAATTTTTGAATCTGGCTTCAGATGCAGGTAGCTCCTCCACTACCGTAGATCTTTCCTCTCTAGTGAGAGAGACCCTGATGTTGCTGGAAAGGGGAGGTGAATTGAATGGAGCCCATCAGATTACAGGAAATTTCAAGTCCAAGAAAGTCCGCTATTACGGTAATCCCAATCATTTCAAACAGATCTTTTGGAATCTGATAAAAAATTCTCTCAAAGCCATGCCTAAGGGAGGTTTATTGACCGTAGACATAGATCAAGAAAAAGACGATGGAGTCCAGCTCAGAATTGCCGATACAGGAAAAGGCATGTCAGAGGAAGAAATGAAGAGGGTTTTTGAACCTTTCTATTCCCGCTTTAAAGACGGGATTGGAATGGGGATGTCCGTGGTGCAGAGGATTGTCGAAGATTATCAGGGGAAGATACATCTTTCTTCTCAAGTCAACCGAGGAACAGAAGTGATTATAACTCTTCCTTGGAATAATCCAGATATGCTAAAGCTGGTAAAGAAAAAGGAACATGGAGAAAAATGGACAAACTTCTCATCATAGATGACGAGAGAAGCATTCTCGATCTTTTAAGTGTAGTGTTCTCTAAAGAAGGTTATCAGGTGGAGACATCTCTGTCAGCCTCCAAAGCGCTGGAACTGATAAAAAAACAGGATTTTGATCTCATCATTTCCGACATCAAACTTCCCGAAATGAGCGGGATGGAGATCTTAAGAAAGGTCAAGAAAGAGAAGCCGGAGATACCTTTTGTCATGATAACGGCTTATGGCTCGATCAAGCAGGCTGTAGAGGCTTTAAAAGCCGGAGCTATTGATTATGTGGTTAAGCCATTTGATGTGGAAGAGCTGAAGATCGTGGTAGCCCATGGCCTGGAAAAGAGCAGGCTCAGGGAAGAAAACATCATGCTGAAGAAGGAGCTCAGGGAGAAATACAAATTCGAGAATATGATCGGCAAGAGTAAGAAGATGAGGCAAGTTTACAGCTTGATTGAGAGGATTGCTGGCACAGACTCCACGATTCTAGTTACTGGAGAAAGCGGCACAGGAAAGGAAATGGCTGCCCGGGCCGTTCATTTTCTCAGCCAACGCCGTGAAAAGCCTTTTGTTTCTATTAACTGCGGAGCTCTTCCAGAAAATCTACTGGAAAGTGAGTTGTTTGGACACGCCAGGGGTTCCTTCACAGGAGCCATTGCCAATAAGAAAGGGATGTTTGAAGTTGCCCAACAAGGGACTCTGTTTCTGGATGAAGTGGGAGAGATGTCCTCCATGACGCAGGTGAAGTTGCTCAGAGCGCTTCAGGAGAAGAAGGTTAGACATGTGGGGGGGACAGAGGAAATCGAAGTCAATGTTCGCATCATTGCAGCAACCAACCAAGATCTCAAAGAGAAGATTGGGAAGGGAGATTTTCGAGAAGACCTCTACTACCGGTTGAATGTCATCTACTTTGAGATGCCTCCTCTGAGGGAAAGAAAGGAGGACCTTCCTCTTCTTGTTTCCTATTTCCTTCAGAAATACTGCAAGCAGATGAGAAGAAAGATGAAAAGGATTGCCCCTGAAGCCATGAAAATATTTGAGTCTTATGCCTGGCCGGGTAATGTTAGAGAACTTGAAAACGTTATAGAGAGGGTCGTAGCCATAGAGGAAAGAGAGACAATAACAGAAGAGAGTCTCCCTGCAGATCTTTTCAGGATTCAGGAGAAGCCAGAAAGCAAATATCTGTTTCAGCCTGGATTTAGCCTCAATCAATACCTGGATGATGTTTCCAGAAATTTTATCAGAGAAGCTCTTGAGGCGACAGGAGGAAATCTGAAGGAGACAGCAGGTCTGTTAGGAGTGAATTACCGTTCACTGAGATATCTCATGGAGAAATATGATTTGAGAAATAGGCGGCAAGTCGTCGAATTTTCCCCGAAAAAACAAAATTTTGTCAACAAATCGTCAAAAAGTGTCAACTAGAGGGAGCAAAAATGAGAGCTCATAAAATTAATTTATTCAATTTCAATAACTTACAGTTTTTCCTTCTGGCATAAAAATTGCAAAATATATAGATATGAGAAGTGATTGGAATAATCACCAGAAACAAAAGGAGGTTTAAATGAAAAAGTTAAGAGGTTTTACGCTGATTGAACTGCTGATTGTTGTAGCGATTATCGGAATTCTCGCTGCTCTTCTTATTCCCAACGCGATCACGGCCATCCAGAAGTCCAAGCAGAAAGGTACTATGAAAGACATAGTGACCATTGCCACAGGAGCCGCAGACTTCATCACAGACCAAGGTGCATGGGATAACGCAGGTGTTACCCATAATGGCGACCTGGTGACAAATGATGCTTTCATCCGAGCTCTTTCCCCCTTCTATATCAAGGTCTGCCCCGTGAATGATAACTGGGGTGAGCCTTTCAAAGTCTACCTTGGCACATCTGCTGGGTCACAAAGATCTATCGGCGCTACCAATGTTGGTGATGATGATTTCCTGATTGAATCTCATGGACGGAACAACACCTCAGATGGGTGGTCCTTTAGTGCCAGTGCGCCTACATCAGGGATGTACATCATCGACGAGATGCGTGATTTTGACTACGATCTGGTCAACTGGTCCGGCTCATGGATCAGGGCTCCAAGAACAGCTGTTGAATAATTCGGGTTGAGTTCCGCGTAGCAAATTTCGCCTTAAGGCGGAAAAGGAGCGATGCATCCTCGGATGCATCGCTTTTTTTTTAATCAGTCAAAGCGGGGATTTCCCTTCATCCTCGCCAGATCGGTTCCGGATGGCTTCCTCTTCAGCTTACCTGACTTCTGTTGAAACTTTCATGGAAATAAGGATGGCCACAGATAGAATTCTTACTTCATCACCGAGGGATATGGTATAATCTGAGCTACATAAAATGCGGACCATAATCGCTTTCTTGCTCTATGTCGTATTGGCTGTTCTCCTTTTACCTGTTCTTCTCGTTTGTTACTTAGGGAGATGGTCAGAGCCCCTGATTGCCATCGGCAAATGGGCTCTATCCATAGGAAGCAAAATCCTCGCTATTCAGGTGAGGTTTTCGGGCTTGGAAAGAATCGATAAAAAGAGACCCTATGTGTTCATGGCCAATCATCTGAGCCTGATTGACGGGCCTCTCATTTTCTGGCTCATCCCCCAATCCATAAGAGTCATCTTGAAGAAAGAGGTGTTCCGCATTCCCATTATCGGCCAAGGCATGAAGCATGTGGGCTTTGTTCCCGTCGACAGGAAAAGACTCAGAGGGGGGAAAAAAAGCATCGAAAGGGCTACCCGGCTTATCAAAGAAAAAGGATTTTCGTTTCTCATCTTTCCTGAAGGAACAAGAAGCAGGGATGGCGAAATACAGCCTTTCAAGCGTGGAGGTTTTTTCTTAGCCCTTGGCAGCCAAGTGCCTGTTGTCCCCATTTCTATTCAAGGGACCTATGAAATGATGCCTAGAGGAAGTTTCTTTGTCAAAAAAGGAAGAGTCAAAGTCGAGTTCCATCACCCGTTCCCTGTGAGCGATTATAATCTTCAAACCATGCCCCAGCTTATCGAGAAGGTCCGAAACACTATTAAAAATGGTTTGAAATAAAACGAGGATTTTTGTTGAGAAAGAGTGTTCTTAGGAATAAGTTCTCCCCTTAAGGAGGAAAAATGGAATACGAGCAGGTGGCCAAGGAGCTTTCCCAGATTATGGAAGAATTTTTCGTTGAAAAGAGGCAGCTCTTTAACGGAGTAATCGGTAGAGCTGTGGAATGCCTAAAGACCGGCGGCAAAATTCTTGTCTTTGGAAACGGAGGAAGTGCGGCCCAGGCTCAGCATTTTGCTGCAGAGCTGGTTAACAAATTCTTGAAGGAAAGATCAGCCCTTCCGGCTATTTCCCTGACCACGGATACTTCAGCTCTCACTTCCATTGC
>CAYVAT010000005.1:12958-16455 GCA_964449165.1 uncultured Eubacteriales bacterium
AGAATACAAGAGGGCCATCTGATTCTGCTCCATCTTTTAGCTCAAGAAATAGAAATGAGGATGAGCGAACAGCTCTAGCGAGATCGCCAAAAGCCTCCACGGCGTGGCCTGGATTTTGATTCCCAGTAATAGAAAGGTTTCTCTTCTGAAGGAGGGCTTTCAGAGACAAAGGTTTTTTCTTTTCTCTCTTTCTTGTCTATGCTGAAGGACCGCTCTGCTGCATAGATGATTTCTTTGCGAAGCCCTTCTGAAGCTACCTCATCGGTGAATTCCCGTCTTCCCTCAACCAGATCATGGATGTAATCATTAATCTGGTTCTCCGAATAGAAGTTGCGGATGTCATATTCATCCAGGCTCCGCTCCTCACAGAGTTTGATCTCTCTGGTTCCAAGGATTCCTTTTTGGTAGTGATTGGCTCCCCTCAGGTCTCCTCTCTGGATTTGAGACATAAGGCTTATAGGAACACGGGTTACTTTGCGCACCAACCTTTTTTTCTTCTGACTCTTTTCATCGTATTCTTCGATAATTTCTCCGATTCCACCTGTGTTGTACTGCATGAATTTGAGCTTTCCCGGGTAGTTGCTGACAAGGTTCATGATGATTTCGTAGAAGCGGTTGACTTTCCTGGCTCTAGAGCCGATGATAAACGGATCTGTCCCCACGATGCGCACGGATTCGCCTGCTTTGTGAGGCTGGCTTGCGTAGCTGTGGGTGCTTTCGCCCCAGAGATAAGCCAAGACGGCCTGGTCTGGTGTAAGTTCTTGAGCGAAGCTCATGATGGTGTTTCTTCGGGTGATGAAAGCAAAAATGATTCCGTCTAGCTCTTCCAGAGGAGGGAGATCGATAGATTTAGAGAAAATCCCTACTTTTTTCTCCTTTATCCTGATTTTTAGTTTGTCTCTACGAATGACCGCCCTGCCGTTTGCGGTCAGGGTTTCATCAAGAAAATCTATCTCACCGTTGGATTTGATCATCACATTTTCAAACAGAGCAGACTTGTCTACGAGTGCGTTGTACATCGCTTCTTGATATTTTTTCTCCACATCAGTTTTGACGAAAAAATTGTTCTCAGAGCCCAGAGCCGAGCCATCTTTTCTAAGAAAAACGATATCATCCTGGATGACTTCTGTTCTTTCTCCTTTTTCATAGTTGAGGCCAAGGGGATGACATGACCAGGTGGATTTGCCTGTTGCTGTAAGGCCAAAAAGAAATACTCCGTAGGTTTTGAGCCTGTTTGCGGGATCTCGGACAGTGACCAGCTTGGTGCCGGCATGAAGGCCGAGCATCCCTTCTCTATCAGCAACCCACATGGCCTGGCGCAGAAATCCTTTCTTGTCTTCCCCCATGTAATCTGTGCCCAAGGCGATATTGATGTTTTCTTCAGGGAGGACCAGAACCTGCTGGCGAAGGAGATGTTCCTCCGGGATATGGATCATGATGAACTCAGGACCAGGCCTTTTTTTGGGCTTAAACATGGTTGTTCCCCACATGTAGCCAATCCGGTAGTTGTTCAAATCCGCGGCGGAGACATAGAGGTTGCAGTATGGATTGTATGAATCGTTGTCTCCCATGCGCCTTCGGATGTGGTAGAAAGGAAGAGTTCGCAGCAGGTGGATGACCTTATCAAGCTCTTCAGGAGCGTTGGCGATAAGCGATTTTTGCTCTTCTGAAGGCCGGGGAAGCCGGATAGATTCGCTCCCCAAGTAGATGGTCTTGGGAGCGATTCGGCTGGATATGGCTGAACGCCAGCCGTACGAGCCAAACGTGGTTTTGATTCCGCTGGATTTTGCCCTTGGTTCCAGCCATCTAAGGTCTACACTCTTTATGTTTGGTCCCTTGAGAACCTGGGAAATTTCCTTAGCAAATTTCTTACAGGTATCTACGTCAGATATGCTTTTAGTGTCTGTCATGGTCACACTTTTTTATGAGTGAGATGGCGGTTCAGATTCGCCAGTGACGATCCTTTTGATGTCTTCAGCTGAACCCACACCGCTGTTGAAAAGATAGCAAGAAGTGCTTTCGAGAATGCGGCGGAAAAAGCTTTTCTGGAGTTCCATCCGCTCATCATTGGTCACCAGAAGGTGCGGATTGTAGAACGGCTCACCTTTAGAAGGTGTCAGCGTTCGTCTAGAGCCGAGGCTTTCCCCTGTCTCCAGGATGCGTAAGGCGTCCTCTATGTCCATCTCCACAAAAGGAGGCGATACGGTGTCATAGCGAAGAATGAATATCCAGTGCAGTGATGTCCGCTTGGTATGTTTAGAAGGTCCATCGATCCAGTAGGGGTCGAAGAGAACCATGGCCTGCTTTGAAGCCTTGTAGCAAAAGGGTGCCCCTCTATCCAGGCGACAGTCATCCAGGCGGATACAATCGGAATCTTGACAATCCTCCTTACGGGCGATCACGTTTTCGCATTTACTGTTGTCAAACAAGGGAGCAAAATCCGGGTAGGCCTCTACTGTGTTGGTGGGCAGATAGAGTTTCCTTTCTACAGAATCTGCCAGTGCTCGGCCGCTGGTAAAACGGACAAAGATGAGGTCATTGGAATGGAGCCTGAATCTTCTGTCTTGCAAGAGAGTGAAGAAGAGCTCTGTTTTTTTTGTTCCTTTGGGACCGACCAAGATCAGCCCCTTTCCTTCCAGATCTGCTGACATCCCCCTGATAGCGTGGAAATTGAAAAGCCTCTCTGAAACGTCCGTCACCAGGCCAAGGGCCAAGCTGCGACAAGAAGCGTAATAGTCGCAGTTGACCAATACACCTGTTTTTGACTCTGAATTATAATATGCACGAGGTTCCCGGCCAGGGATACCGTCCACTGCATAGATTATTCCGTGGGGCTCCAGGTCTGCTTCCAGCTGAGCAGGATACCAGTTTTCAATCCAGAAATCGCTGAGGTGGGAAACGTTGGTACGTAGTTGGACGATAACCCCGTTGACGTTGGCGTTCCACTCAAAATAATTTTGGTAGCTGAGATGGCTTTCCATTTCAGCCACAAGAGCATCTCTCATCTGAACAGATATGGAGGAATCCACAGGAACCGATTTTTTCACTCGGGTTATGGCGTTGGACAGAGAAACCCGCTTCACCTTCTTGGCCGTTTTCAAGCGGGATACGGCTTCGATGATTCTGTCCGTGGCCTTCTCCAGGTTTTCCATGGAGGTAGCATAAGAAATACGGATATAGTCATCGGCTCCGAAAGCATCTCCAGGGACGATGGCTACTTTGGCTTCCTTAAGCAAATAATAGGCTAATCCGTAGGAGTTACGCATGAGGACATTGTTGAATTCCTTCTCATAATAAGAGGAAAAATTAGGAAAAAGATAGAAAGCTCCTTGTGGTTTGAAGCAGGAGATTTGAGGGATGCTCTGAAGCCGCATCAGAACGTAATTTCTGCGTCTCTGAAATTCTGATCTCATCCGGGAGACTTCATGCTGTGGTCCTTTCAAGGCTTCAACACTGGCCATCTGGGAGATGGAACAGGCATTGGAAGTGCTGTGACT
>CAYVAT010000005.1:16555-135116 GCA_964449165.1 uncultured Eubacteriales bacterium
AGGCTTCAACACTGGCCATCTGGGAGATGGAACAGGCATTGGAAGTGCTGTGACTTTGGATTTTGGACATGGCGCTGATAACATCTTCAGGACCAGCAGTATACCCTATCCGCCAACCTGTCATGGAATAAGCTTTGGAGACCCCGTTGATGAGGATAGTCTTCTTTTTGACCTCCTCTCCAAGAGAGGCAAAGCTTGTGAAGCGGAAATCATCATAGACAAGATGGGCATAGATTTCATCAGCGATGACGTAGATATCCTCTTCGGTGACAATATCAGCCAAGGCTTCCAGCTGATGTCTTGTATAGGCGGCTCCGGTTGGGTTGGAGGGATTATTCAGTACAAGGGCCTTGGTGGCAGGAGTGATGGCGGACTTGAGCTGTTCGGGGGAAAGCAGAAATCCATTCTCTTCCTTGGTAGGGATGATGACAGCTTTTCCGTTGGCCAGGGAAACGGCGTGAGGATAGGTGACCCAATAAGGAGCAGGAATGATGACTTCCTCGCCTTCGTTGATCAGAGCTTGGATGACGTGGTAGAGGGAGCTTTTTGCTCCTGTGGAGACAATGATTTCATTCTTGCCATAAGTCAACCCGAAGTCCATCTTTAAGCGGCTGATGATAGCCTCTTTCAGGGCTGGAATCCCTTCATTGGGGGTATATTTGGTGAAGTTTTGTTCGATAGCCCGTTTTCCAGCTTCTTTCACGTTGTCAGGTGTTGGAAAATCTGGTTCTCCGGCACTCAGGTCAATGACATCTATACCCTCGGCCTTCATGGCCATGGCTTTGGCGGTCACCTTGAGTGTCAGAGATTCGCCGATTTGATTAGCTTTTTCTGATACCATGGTTAGCCCACTTCAAAGGATGATTATTCTTCTTCCTCTTTTTCTTCAGGGGTAAGCTTTTCCTTCAGATATTTTTTCAGATCCACTCCAGTGAGTGACTTGACCACTTCAGGCATCTGGGCCAAAATTTCTGCTACTTGGGAAGTGATTTTTGAGCTTCCAGTTCCTTTATCTCCACCTACAAGCACAATTTTATCGATTCTTGAGAGAGGTTCAGAGACAGCCTTGGCCAAATCTGGAAGGATATTGAAGTAGTTCTCCATGATAGCAGCCTGGTTGTACCTTTCCCAGGCTTGTGATTTTTTCAGCATGGCCTCAGCTTCAGCCAGTCCCCTATGTTTGATTTTTTCAGCTTCCGCTACTCCCTCGAGTTTTATGGCTTCGGCTTTTCCTTTTGCTTCAGCTTGAATCCTGTATTCTTCTGCTTCCGCCTCAGCTTTTATCTGCTGCTTGCGCGCGTCAGCGGGTTTTATAACAGTCGAGTCTAATTCTTTCTCTCTCCGGGAGATTTCCAATTCCTCAATTTTAATGGCTTCCTCTTTTTCGATAAGCTTTACTTTGGCTTCTTCTTTTTTTATTTCCTGGCTGAGGCGGAAACGCTCAAGTTCATATGCGTAATCTGCCTGAGCCTTCTGCTGGTTTACTTCCACTTGGGAGGTAGCTTTCTTGGCTTCATTTTCCCATTCGGCCTTGGCGATCAGGGCTTCGGCAGCAAGGCGGGCGACCTCTCCTTCTTTCCTTGCCTCAGAGGATTTGATGGCGGCCTCTTTTTCTGTTTCTGCCTCTGCAATGGCCGCATCCCGTCTGGCTGCTGCTACTTGAGGTTTACTCAAAGCATCCAAGTATCCTTGGGTATCGCTGATGTCCTTAAGAGCAAAGGAGATCATGGAAAGACCCATTCGTAAAAAATCACTCTGGGTTACTTCTGTTACTTTATCCGAGAATTCGTGTCTTCCTCGGAAGATCTCCTCCACAGTCATAGTCCCCATAACTTCTCTCATTTTTCCTTCGAGAATAGTCATGGAAACATCTTTGATCCCTTCTTTTCCTAATCCCAGAAACTGTTCTGCCGCCAGGCGGATAGAGTGATCACTAGAGTCCACCCTTACTTGAGCTGTCGCCTCAGCCATGATAGGAACACCGCTGTGGGTAAGCACTTCTGGAGTTTTGATGCCCAGAGTGATGACATCCATGGGTAAGATATCTACCGTCTCAAAAAAGGGGATGACAAAAGTTCCTCCTCCCAAGCGGTAGCGGTAGCCAATCTTTCTTTTCGTTCCATCAGGCTCTATCACAGTTCTCTTCCTGCCGCCAGAGATGATGAGGACTTCGTTCGGCCCGACTTTTCTATATTGTTTAGCCAAGATAAATACGATTAGGCCGATGACGACAACGATAATGCCTATTAAAATCAGTTCTGAAAGAATGCTCATCATAGCCTCCTTAAAACCATTCCAGCTAAAGATGGTTTAAACGAGTGACTCATATTATAGAATAATTGTTTTCTTTTTTTAAAGAACAATTTGGGATGGATGGGAACCGGCGCTATGGCAGATGATATTTCTCATCAGCGTTCCTGGTTGTTGTTTTATCGCAGATTTAGAGATGATGTTCTCAGCACCAGATGACTTATTTAAACAACTTGAATCGGAGGATGTGGATGATGGCGGCCATCCCGTCTTTCCAGCCGATTTTCTTACCTTCGCTGTAGTCTCTCCCGGAATAGGAAATGGGAACCTCGTAAATCCGGCATCTAAGCTTCGAAAGCTTGAGGGTAATCTCGGGTTCGAAACCGAACCGTTTTGATTTGAGGTTGATTTGATCGAGAATCTCTTTCCGAAAGACCTTGAAGCATGTTTCCATGTCAGAGAGATTCAAGTTTGAAAGCATGTTGGACAGGGTTGTCAGCATTTTATTTCCTACATAGTGCCAGAAGAAAAGGATCCTATGAGGCCCCCCGAGAAAGCGCGATCCGTAAACCACATCAGCTCGGCCGTCCAAGATGGGTTCAAGAAGCTTGGGATAGTCTCTGGGGTCGTACTCTAAGTCGGCGTCTTGAACCAAGATGATGTTTCCGGTCGCCTGGGAGAATCCGGTTTGGAGTGCAGCGCCCTTACCTTGGTTTTTATCATGGTTGAAAATTTTAATTTGAGGATGATTCAGGCCTTTCAAAATCTGCCTGGTGGAGTCGGTGGAGCCGTCATCGACGATAATGATCTCCTTCTCTAGGCCGACATCCACATCCTGAGCCCGGCGAATGATTTCTTCTACGGTTTTTTCTTCATTGAAAACTGGTATGACGATGGAAAGCTTCATTTTCTTATCTCTTTTTCATTCCCAGCTTTGCTTTAAAATAATCGATAGTTTTTTCCAGGCCTTTCTCTAGATCAACTTGAGGTTGCCAGGCAAGTTTTTCTTTGGCTAAAGAAATATCCGGACACCTTCTTTCTGGATCGTCCGAGGGAAGGGGTTTGTGGACGATCTTGGAGGAGCTCCGAGTCAGCTTAAGAATTTTTTTGGCGAGCTCGATGATGGTGAATTCTTGAGGATTTCCCAGGTTGACTGGACCATTAAAATTCTCTGTTTTCATCATCTTGACCAGGCCGTCGACGAGGTCGGAGACATAGCAGAAGGAGCGCGTTTGGCTCCCGTCACCGTAAATAGTGAGAGGCTTCTTTTTCAGCGCTTGAACGATGAAATTGCTGACCACTCTCCCGTCATCTATGGCCATTCGAGGACCGTAGGTGTTAAAAATACGTGCGATTTTTATATCCACATTATTCTGGCGATGATAATCCATCATCAGTGTTTCGGCCACTCTTTTTCCTTCATCGTAGCAGCTGCGAAGGCCGATGGGATTGACATTTCCCCAATAGGATTCGCGCTGGGGATGGAGCTGGGCATTTCCGTAGATTTCCGAAGATGAGGCAAGAAGTATGGGGGCTTTTATCCTTTTAGCCAGACCGAGCATGTTGATAGTCCCCATCACATTGGTCTTGACCGTTTTGATGGCATTGTACTGATAATGGATGGGAGAGGCAGGACAGGCAAGATGATAAATCTCATCCACTTCTATGAAAAGAGGATGAATGATATCGTGTCGAATCAGCTCAAAATAGGGGTGTGCGATAAGATGACGAATATTTTCCTTGTCCCCGGAAAAAAAATTATCCACACAGATGACATCCTTACCTTTCTCTATGAGATAGTCGCACAGGTGGCTTCCTAAGAAACCAGCTCCTCCTGTGATGAGGGCTCGATTCATTTTTCTTCTCCTTCTCTTCCATACACCATAAAAAGAAGGCTCTTTTTCTTGAGGATCTCTTTTTGGACTTTGATGAGCTCCTTTATTCCTTTGTCCGCCAAGTCCAGAAAAGAGCGAAGCTCCTCGCGGGAAAAAGGCTTTTTCTCGGCAGTGGCTTGAACTTCGACGATTTGGCTCGTATCCGTCTCCACCACATTCATGTCGATCTCTGCGTCTGAGTCTTCATCATAATCCAGATCAAGAAGCATCTTTCCTTCCACCATTCCTACGCTCACAGCAGCAACCAGATTTTTCAAGGGCATCCGATCAATCGTTCCTTTCTCCATCATCTTCTTAAGGCTAAGGGCCAGAGCAACGCAACCAGCGGTGATAGATGCTGTTCTTGTTCCTCCGTCGGCCTGGATGACATCACAGTCTAGGATAATGGTCCTCTCTCCCAGCACACCGAGTTCGGTGACTGATCGAAGGGATCGACCGATAAGACGCTGGATTTCTTGAGTGCGGCCGCTCATCTTACCCTGGATTCTCTCGCGGATGGTTCGTTTTTCCGTGGAACGGGGGAGCATAGCATACTCGGCTGTGATCCAGCCGCTCCCGCTGTTTTTTAAGAAGGAAGGAACTTTTTCCTCGACAGTTGCTGCGGCGATGACCTTGGTTTTGCCCATTTCGATATAAGCTGATCCATCGGCAAAATCAAGGTAGTCTGGTTTGATCTTGACTGTCCTTAGAGCGTCAAAGGCCCTTTTTTTATCTCTCATCTTTCCTTTCTGGATGGATTTCTTATCATGTTTGTCTCAGAGACTTTCTCCTTTTCTTCACCCTCTGGTCTTGTCTTCCACCTTTTGTGGAACCAGAACCAAAACTGCGGGTTTTTCCGTATTTGAATTTCTATAATCTTAGTGCATATTTGAGTTATTTTCAACACATCTTGGCTGTGATCGCCGCTCAACGAGATCTCCAAAGGTTTGTTAATATGGATTAAGTACTTGTGCGATGTGGCGGGATAACAGAAAGCAGGAATCAGAGCAGCCTGGGTTCTGAGAAAGAAAGCAGCCAGGCTGGGGGTTGTGGCTGCCTTCTTTCCGAAAAAATCGACAAACACCGCCTGGCTTCTGAGGACGTTCTGGTCAATAAGAATGACCGCCACTTCTTTTTCCCGAAGGGAATGGAGGATGTGTTTTGTGGCCTGGTGTTTGGAGATGACTTTCGCTCCCAGGCCGGTTCTAAGTCTGTAAAGCTCTTTCTCCAAAAATGTGTTATCCAAGGGACGAGCGATGACATTCAATCTTGCAAGCTTGGAAAGATAGTAAGATGCGATTTCCCAGTTTCCGTAATGTCCTGAAAAAAGAAGAGCGCCTCTTCCTTTTTGCAGCGCTTTTTCCAAGTGGTCTTGGCCTTCCATGACCATGATGCTGCTTTTTTTCTTTTCGCTGAGAGAGGGAAACTTTATGATATCCAAGATCACCTGGCCATAGTGCATAAAGCACCTTCGTGAGATACTCTTAAGCACTCGCAGGGAGAGCTCCTCCCCGAAGGCAGTTTTCAGGTTGGATAGACTAATCTGACGGTGTTTCCTGTTTACATAATAGACAACTAAGCCTACACAGCGACCCCAGAATAGAAGCAGGGATCGTGGCAGAAATGAGGCAAAGAATTTAATAGAACGAAAGAGAATGAGTTCGCCCCTATCCCTGATCCTTCTCATCGGGCTTGCTGATCCTTATCTTGAAGTAAAGAGAGAAAAAAGGTAAAGAATCTTTCTTCCAATCTCAATCCTATCTTCAGGTAAAAAGCGGGATAACTCTTAAAAGGAAGACGGGAAGCCAGCTTTACTGCATCTTTTTCTGTCATGATCACAGCCTCGGCACTGGAGCTTTCACAACTGTTCAGGATTTTCTCTATGGAAGAGGGAGGGAAGGGATGATGATCTGGAAATGTTATGAATGATAGAGGAACTATCCCTTCACTTTTGAGCAGTGAGAGAAATCTTTCCGGCCGGGCGATTCCACAAAAAGCGATCACCTTTTTTCTTTTTAGGCTTTCGGCTTTGACTTCTTCTCTTTCTTCAAGCTGGTAAAAACCCTGGCTCTGAACTGAATAGAAGAATGTTGTTTTTTCCAAGGAAGATATCTTTTTCTTGATTTTGTCCAGCGAGTTAATCAGCAGGATATCAGCTCTTTTAAGAGAGGAAATGGGTTCTCGAAGAAGCATCTTCTTCTCAGGATTATGGAGGACGATATCCAGGTCTCGGTGGAGGCGGAGATGCTGAAAACCGTCATCGAGGACGCCGACATCGAATCCCAAGCGGTGCGCTTTTTGACAGGATTCCAATCGATCTTTTCCGACAAAAATGCCCACCTGAGGTAAGTTTTGAGCAACCAGAAAGGACTCATCACCGGAATCCTCCCAGGTTCCTAACATATTTTTGCCATCTGAGAGGATACCACCTTTTTTTTCCCATCTACCTCTATATCCTCGAGAGATAATAGCCGGCCTGTATCCCTGTTCTTGAAGTATAGCCAGGAGCTCGATGACCAGAGGAGTCTTTTCCGAACCTCCAAAGGCGATGTTGCCGACGCTGACAATGGGGAAAGGGGCATTTTTGGTTGTAAGAATTTTTCTGTTGTAAAGAAAATTTTTAAGTTGGGCACCGAAACGATAGGCAAATGAAAGAAGGAGAAGAACTGTCTTCATCCCTGAGGACTATACTACATTCGTTTTCCTCTTTCAAGAACAGGGGAAATACCATTCCAGCCGGCCCTCCTTTGTTAGAGGAAGTTAGCCATAGCGGGAAGTAAATCTCTCTCCATGATAGCTTACACAAGCGGCGGTTTCTGTCCAGCCTCGCCAAGACCCTCCCACCCTACCACTATGGGCTTCGGATGGACAGAACCGCCGCCAAATTAGGACAATCTTGAATAAAAGCTCCGATTCCTATCCGTCCTTGCCAGAAACTCTCTCACCCTTCACCATGGGCTTTGGAAGGAAAGAAACCGCCGCTTCAAGGGAAATACCTTAGTTGACTATTGAATCTGTATTGATATAATTTTCCTTTCCTGTTTCGGGCCGGAGTTGCTGAATATTTGACATTGAATAGAGATAAAAAGAATGATTTTTCAGGCATTCGATTTCGTCAGGTGAATTTGGCACAGAATTGCTTTCCATTAGAAGAGATGGATAAATTCCTTCTCAATTCATTCTTAGTAGACAGTAAATAAAGGAGGGAACTTCGTGAAAAAAGCATTTTTATCCAGGCTTATCATGACTATGGGTATGACTTTTATCATCATCTTTTTTCTTGCTGCCAGGAGTGCAGAGAAAGAAGGTGAGGCTCTTCTGACAGGATCCGTGCTCGAGGGGCTTAAATGGCGGTGTGTAGGGCCTGCAAACATGGGAGGCCGAATCGATGATTTTGCGGTGGTGGAGGGAAATCCGGATATAATCTATGTGGCCACAGCATCAGGGGGAGTGTGGAAGACTGTCAATAACGGTGTGACATGGGAGTCTATCTTTGATGATCAAAGCACCAGTACCATCGGTGACGTTACTGTCTCTTCCTCCCATCCGGATATTGTCTGGGTTGGAACAGGGGAACCCAATAACCGACAAAGTTCCTCATGGGGAGATGGAGTATACAAGTCCACCGACGGTGGCAAATCATGGAAGAATATGGACCTAGGAGACACCCATCACATCGGAAGGATTGTGATTGATCCTGCTGCCCCGGATATTGTCTATGTGGCAGCTTTGGGTCATCTGTGGGGTCCGAACAAGGAAAGAGGTCTTTTCCGGACAACTGATGGAGGAAAAACCTGGAAGAACACTCTCTATATCGATGAAAACACGGGTTGTGTGGACGTGGCCATGGATCCAGAGAATCCCAGCACCCTTTATGCAGCCACTTACCAGCGCCGGCGTAAGGGTTGGGGATTTAACGGAGGAGGACCTGGAAGTGGACTTTATAAGACAACTGATGGAGGTGAAACCTGGGAGAAGTTGACCGATGGAGAACATGGATTACCAACAGGTGTTATCGGTCGAATAGGGATCGATGTTTATCGCAGCAATCCCAATGTCGTCTATGCTATCATCGAGCATAAGCAGGGAGGTGTTTTTCGATCTGAGGATAAAGGGTTGACATGGAAGAAGATGTCCAGCACCAACCCCCGGCCAATGTATTACAGCAATATTCGTATCGATCCCAATAATGATCAGAGAATATGGGTTCTCGGAGCTGCGATGTATGTCTCGGATGATGGAGGGAAGAGCTTTCGTACAGATTATGTCAGGCGCATCCACAGCGATCACCATGCCATGTGGATCAATCCGAGTGATTCCAGCCATATGATTGTGGGTTCGGATGGAGGGATTCATTTATCCTATGACAGAGGAAAAACATGGGATTTTGTTAACTCATTGCCTATCGGTCAGTTTTATGAACTCGATTATGATATGCGGAAGCCTTATTATGTTTATGGCGGCCTTCAGGACAACGGTAGCTGGGGTGGGCCGAGTGCTACCTGGTACAGGCAAGGTATAAGCAATGACGAATGGTTCCGGATCGGTGGAGGAGATGGTTTTTATGTCCAAGTTGACCCCACTGACTATACCACCATATATGCAGAGTCCCAGAATGGATATCTCTTCCGTTTTGATTTGAAATCGGGAGAGAGCAAGTTCATAAGACCTGAACCCAAGGATAAAAAGGAGACTTACCGGTTCAACTGGAACACTCCCCTCTTGATCTCTCCCCATGATCCCAAAACCATCTATTATGGAGGAAACAAGCTATTTATCTCCAGAGACCGGGGAGAGACTTGGGAGGAAACAATTGATCTTACCACTCAACAGGATCGAGAGAAGCTTCCTTTGATGGGCGTACTTCCAGACAAGAACACTCTTTCCCGTCATGACGGGATTGCCTTTTATGGAGATATTATCACCATTTCCGAGTCTCCTCAAAAACAGGGACTTCTCTATGTAGGAACAGATGATGGGAATCTTCAGGTCTCCCAGGATGGTGGTAAAACCTGGAAAAATGTCATTGACAAGGTTCCCGGAGTGCCCAAGCATACCTATGTTAGCCGAGTTATCGCCTCCCATCATCAAGAAGCCACAGCCTACGCAACCTTTGATGGCCACCGCAACGATGATTATAAGCCTTATGTTTTCATGACTACAGATTATGGAGAAAGTTGGAAGAACATCTCATCGAATCTCCTACCGGGGGGAACGGTGAACGTAATCAGGGACCACCCCAGGAATCCTTACCTTCTGTTTGTGGGAACAGAAAGAGGTGCTTACTTTTCCATAGATAGAGGAGGGAGATGGATCAAGTTCAAGAATGATTTTCCGATCGTTCCGGTGGATGACATTGCCATCCATCCCCGGGATAATGATTTAATTTTTGGAACCCATGGCCGAAGCATCTGGATCTTGGATGATATCACGCCTCTCGAGCAGCTCAGCCAGGAAGTTGTTGATTCTCCTAGCTATCTCTTTGACCTCCGCCCTGCGGTCATCTTTAATCCTTATTCTAACAAAGGAAATACTGGTTACAAGATATTTATAGCTCCCAATCCTCCTCATGGAGCAGTCATCAGCTACTACTTGAAAGAAGAATCAAAGAAGGATGTAAAAATTATCATCAAGGACAGTGAAGGAAAAACAGTTAGAGACCTCAAAGGAGAGAAAAAACCAGGAATCAACCGAATCATGTGGGATTTAAGATATGGCCCTCCTCCTTCTCCCGATGAAGGAGCAACCCGGCGATTCAGGGCAAGAGGACCATTTGTACTTCCAGGGACATACGATATTGTGCTTCAGGCAGCAGACCAAGAGCTTGAAAGACAGGTGAAGGTTGTGGGAGATCCAAGGATTGATATATCCTTCGAGGATAGAAAAGCACAGCACGATGCCCTCTTTTCCATCTACAACCTCTATCCTGTTCTTACCCAAGTTACACAAAGAACAGACAGTATTCGAAAAGAAATCAATAAGTTGAAACAGACGCTGAAGAAAGTTCCTGAGTTCCCTGATGCCATTTCAGAGAAAGTTAAAGCTATATCCAAAGAGATAGATGATATTCGAATCAAATTGCTGGGCGATCCGAAATTAGGCTGGCGCGGAAGGCGTGCTGCATTGAGAGGAAGAGTCATGATACTCTATGGAGCTATCGGAGGCTATACGGCTGCTCCCACACAGAATCAGCTCGAACAGCTTAGCAGATATGAAGAAGAAATGAAGATTTTGGTCAACAGAGTTAACACTCTCATCGAAACCGAAGTTCCTGCCTTGAACAGGCTGATGAACGAAAACAATATCCCACGCATTTTTCCTGGAGAGAAGATTAAGTTAAAAGAAGGCAATTAACATTTCGTCACTCTCTCTTTTCTGTTTTGTCCATCACGGAATGATGATGCTTACCCCGAGAGAGCAATAACTTTACACTCACCTTCTTATCCCTTATAATAACGGGCAGATTGATGTCTAGGAGGATGAAGATGAGGAGAAAGATCTTTGTGTTCTCTTTGGTAGCCCTGGTTTCCCTCTCATTTTCTACCTGCAGAAAAAAAACTCAGGCCAAGGGGATTTCTCTTGAAGTAAGCTTCTTTGAATCTACTTTATCAGATAACTTGATTACAGATATGAAATACAAGTGGAAAACTGACAGCGATTTTATGCCTGTCAAGCAGGATTACACAGTGTTCGTTCACTTCTGGCACGGAAGTAACATGCTTTTTCAAGATGACCATATGCCCGAAATTCCGACTTCGGAATGGGAAAAAGGTAAAGAATACACATACACAAGAACGATTCACATCCCCCAGTTTATCGACGAGTTTGATCCTGAATTCAAGGGCGAAGAGACCTTGGGTTTGTCTGTGGGTCTTTATTCTCCCTATGACAGGAGCGGAAGATCGGAGCGGTTGGTTTTGGAGAAAAAGCTGAAGGTTGTTCCCCCTCCATTGGACACACCGGAAATTTTCTATGAAGAGGGATGGTATGCCCTTGAAAAAAACCCGGAGGCCTTTCTCAAACAGTGGAGATGGACCAAAAAAGAAGCAAGATGTATTATCGATAATCCCCATAGAGATGCGTTGTTAGTTATCAAAGGGGGAATTAATCCAGATGCTTTGGAAGATCAAAAGATCATTTTTAAGATAAATGATCTAATCCTGGATGAGTTTATTCCTGAAGAGAGCCATTTCGAAAAGTCATATAACATTAAGAAAGAAATGCTTGGGGATCGAGAGGAGTTTTATCTCACCATAGCTACTGATAAAACATTTGTCCCTTCCAAAGTCGTCCCTGACTCCACTGACGAAAGAGAGCTGGGGATTCAAATTTCCTTGATCTATTTCCGCTGAATTTGAACCGATATCCAAGAGATGCTTTCGGGAAGCAGAAGCTCTCTCTATCCAGGCATGGAATTTGGAAGACGGTCTATTTTTTTCGAAGTCTCTCTAATTCTTTTTTAAGCTTTTCCTCATCCTGGCGGGCTTTTTGAAGATTGAGCGATGCTTCATCTATTTTTCTCTGGACACTCTCTTGGGAAGTGGAATCGTCCAGGCTGTAAAACTCTTGCCAGAGAGCGTTGATTTTCAATGTGAGTAACTCCACTTGTTCTTTGGCTCTCATCCATCTTTCCTCAAGGTCTGAGGGAGTGGTAAGAAACTCTCCTTTATCGGATCCTTTGGTTTCATGTGGAGGAGATTCTTTGGGGAGCGATTTTCTTGCTGAGCCACTTACTCCAGCTCTCTCTCTCTTAATCTCTATTGATTGAAGAACAATCACAGACGCTTTCTTCTTGAGCCTTGCTAGGTCAGCATTAGTCACTACAGCCGACTTTTTTCCCTTAAGCTTTTCTCTTCTTTCCTTTTCCTTCTTAGCCAATTCTGCAAGACTCTGAGAGAAAAGAAAAGAACAGAGAAGGAGAGGAAGTGTTACCGCGGTAACAAATTTTTTCAATTGCATCTTCCCTCATCTATAATACAAAAAGTATCAATAAGGGTCAAATCATCAAACTGCTAAGAGTCTGACCGCTTGGCAGCGGTGCGGATGGATATCTCCTTTCCGTCAGTGGAGACTTCTATGGCTCCATGCAAGTCGGTGCGGTAGACCTCCGCTCCTATTTCTTGGTATCTTCTCAGGACTTCGAGATCTGGAAATCCATACCTGTTTCCTTCTCCCACAGAAATAAGAACCTGGTGAGGCCGAACTTTTTGAAGAAAGGGCTCAGAGCTGGAAGAATGACTCCCATGGTGAGGTGATTTGAGCACCTGGCTTTCGATTGTCGCTCCTGTGCTCAAAATCTCCATTTCTGCTTTGATTTCAATGTCTCCTGTTAGAAGGAGGGTAATTTGGCCATAGCTGAGTTTTAGGACAAGAGATTGATTGTTGTGGATCGAATGAACATAAGGATAGTCTTTCTCCGGATGAAGGACATTGATCTTTACCTGTCCTTCCTGGAGAGAGTCTCCTCTGAATTTTCTTTTTTGGATGACAGAAGGGCGAAGAAGCTTTTTGAAACCCGAATAACTCTCACTCTGCTCAGGGCTAAAAGCTTCCCAAAATTCTTTTATCTTAAAATTTCTGGCAACTGCTTTAAGTCCGTTAAGATGATCCGGATGGGCATGAGTAAGCACCAGATAGTCAACTTTTTTTATCCCTTTTTTCCATAAAAAGGGAGAGACGACATTTTCTCCCATGTCAAATGTTTCCTGTTGGACTCCTCCGCCGTCGATAAGCATTTTTTTCCGTCCTGGAAATTCGACGAGGATAGAATCTCCTTGTCCGACATCGATCAGGGTCATCTTAAGATTCTTGGAATTGGAGGGAAAGGGATAGAAAATGAGGATAGAAAAAATGCATAAGAAACAGGACAGAAGGATGATCCTTTGTCCTTTCACTCTCGGCTTAAGGAGGAGAAGAGAGAGAATGAGAAAATAACCAATTATGGTTGGTAGATGAGGAGTGGGGATACGGTAAGAAATGGAGGAAAACCAGTCCAAAAGGTGGGAACAGGCAAGAAGTAAGTTTATCAGAAATCCGAGCGCGACTGAGATAAGCTCCGCTAAAAAGGAAGAGAGAAGGGAAAAGAGAAGAAAAATATACCCAACTGCCATGATGATACCCACAAGAGGTATGGCCGCATAATTAAGGAGGAGGGAGGAGAAGGTGACCCGGTGAAATGTGGCAGCCATGATGGGCAGGATGCCCAGCTGAGCGGTAAAAGAGAGGACAAAGATTTCAGATATCCTCAGCGGAAGTCGGGGAAAATATTTAATGATCCGGGGGAAGAGAAGAATAATGGTGAGAGTGGCGGCGAATGTCAGCTGGAATCCCACATGAAAAAGGCTGAAAGGGTTGACCAGAAGGAGGAAGAAGGCACTTATGGAGATGGTGTTGACCAGGTTCACATCAGACCAAATCATTTTACCCAAGAGAAAGGCTAAGGTCATGATGGTAGCCCTCGTTACAGAGGGTCGTCCCTCGACCAGAAAAGCATAGAAGATAAGAAATCCTATCAACAGACCGTAAGAGAGCCTGGTTGGAACATGAAGAACTCGAAACAGAGAAAACAGAATAAAAGAAATGATGGCGATATGGGCACCGGATATGGCAAAGAGGTGGAAAATGCCGGCTTGCTGGAGAGATCGGGTGACTTCTTGGTCCATTCTCCCTCTTTCTCCTAAGAGCAATGCTTCTAGCACTGCTCCTTGGGGAGATATGGACGAGCGAGAAGAGGTGAAGTGCTGTTTGATTTTTCTTTGTAGACCTCGACGGATAATGGACACCCACCTGAGAGGTGAATATCTTTTTCCGGGTTTTATTTTTTTTACCAACAAAGCGCTCTTGGTGGAGGCTCGGTTATGAATATTCAGGGATTTAAAGTAGGTATCTCGAGAGCGATGATCGAAGTTTTGAAACCCTTTAGAGGAGAGGAGACGAGCAGAGACAATGATTTGGTCACCGATAAAAAAATTGGAAAGAGATGAATGTGGAGAAGACCGGTAAACGGTTACCCTAAGATTTCCATCGATATTTTCTTCCCTATTCTTGTAGATAACTTTTTTCACTTTCAAATAGAGATAGTCTCTGTCCTTGCCGATGGAGGGAGATTTATAAATAGTTCCAAAAAAGTCGATATACCCTTCATGCTTCAAACGGTGAAGGGCATTTTCTGAAAAATTTTTGTTTTGATAGGTGAGGAGGTTTGCTCCGAGAAGAAAGACAGAAATGAGAAGGCAGAAAAAGGAAAGTCTGGTTCGATTGAAGAAAAAAAGGATCCAAGATCCAGCAAGGCAGATGGCGAGGATTAAGACAAAGGCCCAAAGAGAAGAGAGAAGAAAGTGAGAGAATAAGATGCCGGCCACAAATGATATGGCAAGATAGAGAAATGGGGACGCCATGGATTAAAAGGCACTAAGGGAAGTTCGTTCCAGATAATTGGGATTATGCAGGCAATCCAGAAGAAGATGGCACATGATTTTGATTCCTAGGAATATGCTTCTTTCGTCCGGATCGAAAAAGGCGCTGTGAAGAGGAGCCATAGTTTCTTTTGCAGGATCTTTGACTCCCAGGAAAAAGAAAAAACCGGGTATTTCCTGACAATAATAAGAAAAATCTTCTGCCATAAACTGGGGTTTCATTTCTTTAACATTCTTTTCTCCAAGGAGATTGAAGAGAGTTGGGAGCATGATTTTTGCTAGTTCTGGGTGATTATAGACAGAAGGGATTTCCTTGCGATAATCGAATGTATAATCAGCCCCATAAGAATGGGTAATGCCCCTCGCGATATTTTCTATGGATTGGGGGATTTTTTTCCTGTTTTTTTCGCTCAGAGTACGGATGGTTCCTTCCAGTTGTACCTCCTTAGCGATGATATTCGGTCTTTCCCCGCCAGAAATTTTGCCGATGGTAATTACTGCAGGATCTGCTGGATCCAATGTTCGACTGATTATGGTCTGGATACCAAGCACTACTTGAGATGCTAGAGCGATGGCATCAACGCCTTCGTGCGGCCTGGCCGCATGAGATCTTTTTCCTTTGATGGTGATACGGAACCAATCCGAACTAGCCATGATAGGGCCCGCAGAGAAAAAGACTTTTCCTAAGTTTTCAGGCCAGACGTGGAGACCGAAAATGGCTCCAACTGAAGGACGATCCAACACCCCTTCTTTTATCATTAGCCTGGCTCCGCCTTCCTCTTCGGGGGGAGGGCCCTCTTCTGCGGGTTGAAAAATGAATTTGATACTGCCTCGGATTTTTCCTTTAATGGAGTTGAGAACTAAGGCTGTACCAAGAGCGATGGACATGTGGATATCATGGCCGCAAGCGTGCATCACTCCGGGAATAAGAGATTGATAAGGAGCCTCCGTTAATTCTTGGATGGGTAAAGCATCCATGTCTGCACGGTAAGCGATAGTGAAACCCGCTTCGTCACCCTCAAGAAGGGCAGTGACGCCTGTCTTAGCCACTCCTGTTTTTACTTCAAGGCCCAAGGGGATAAGCTTGGATGCGATGAGCTTAGCTGTTTTATACTCTCGGTTGCCCAACTCGGGATACATGTGAAGGAGGCGGCGGATTTTAATGAGTTCTGCTCTGTTTTTCTCGATCTCTCTATCTATGATGAGGGATGTGTTTTTGTCCACACCTTCTGCAATAAGAGCACAGGAAAATCCGGCAAGGAAAAGCAGAACCTTCAGGATTTTGTGGCCCCGGAACATGGATTCATATTAGACTGACTCAGGGGGAAAGTCAACTCGGTGATCAGGCAGGAGAGCGTCCATTTCCGTGACAGCTAATGGTGCGTCGGTTCCTATCCATCCTTGCCAAGATCCCCCTACCCACCACCATGGACTTCGGATGGACAGGAGCCGCCTTCTCACTGCCTGACTGTATCTAGAGTTATCACCGGAATGGAGGTATTCCTATGAGATGATTTCAGATGTGGATGTTTTCTTTGAATGATCCGAATTTTTCTTGAAGGACTCCGGATATTTCTCCGAGTGTGGTCATCTCCTTTACGGCATCTATGATGTAGGGCAGAAGATTTTTGCCGCTCTCGATGGCAGCCTTAAGAGCTTCAAGGCATTTTTTGACTGCCTGATTTGATCTTTCTTTCTTCAAAAGACGGAGTCTTTTGATCTGGGTTCTTTCCAGTTCTTCTGGCGGGGAGTAGATTTCAAAGTGAATCTTTTCACCTTTTTTCTGGTACTCATTCAACCCAACCACAATTTGATCCTTGCTCTCCACCAGTTTCTGGTACCTGAAAGCGCTTTCTTGAATCTCTTGTTGGATGAATCCGCTCTCGATAGCGGTCAACATACCGCCCATATCATCAATTTTATTCAGGTAGTCTTTCACTTTTTTCTCTATTTGATTGGTCAGCCATTCGAGGTAATAGGAGCCTCCCAAAGGGTCAACAGTGGAAGGTGTCCCGCTTTCATAAGCAATGATCTGTTGGGTACGGAGAGCAATCTGGGCGGATTCTTCGCTGGGCAGGGAGAGGGCTTCATCCCGGGAGTTTGTATGAAGGGATTGAGTTCCTCCTAGGACCGCAGCCAGTGCCTGGAGAGTAACCCGGATGATATTGTTCTCAGGCTGCTGGGCCAGGAGGGTCACACCGCTTGTCTGGGTATGAAATCTGAATTTCATAGAGAGCGGATTTTTCGCTTGGAATTTTTCCTTCATGATCTGAGCCCATAATCGTCTGGCCGCTCGGAACTTGGAGACTTCTTCGAAGAAGTCGTTGTGGGAGGCTAAAAAGAAAGATAGACGAGGAGCAAAGGTGTCCACATCAAGACCAGCTTGGATAGCTGTTTCCACATAGGTAATAGCGTTAGCCAGAGTAAAAGCCAGTTCTTGAACCGCTGTTGCTCCTGCTTCGCGAATGTGGTAGCCGCTGATGCTCATAGTGTTCCATTTGGGGACTTTTTCCTGGCAGAATGAGAGGATATCCGAGATGATTTTTAAAGAAGCCTGAGGAGGGTAAATGTAGGTTCCACGGGCGATGTACTCCTTCAGGAGGTCATTCTGTATGGTCCCGGAAAGTACAGTCCAAGGGATTCCTCTTTTATCTGCCAAGGCCAAGTACATGGACAGGATGATGGCGGCGGTGGCGTTAATGGTCATGGACACGCTGACCTTATCCAAGGGGATCTCGGAGAATAGAATGTCCATGTCCTGAAGAGTGTCGATGGCTACCCCTACCTTGCCCACTTCGCCTTGGGCTTGTGGGTGGTCAGAATCAAGACCCAATTGGGTGGGAAGATCAAAAGCCACGCTCAGCCCGGTTTGGCCTTGAGAAAGGAGAAATCTGTACCGTTGGTTGGATTCCTCAGCCGTTCCAAATCCGGCATACTGACGCATGGTCCACAACTTTCCTCTATACATGTTGGAATGAATTCCTCTGGTAAAGGGATATTGTCCGGGTTTTCCAGATAGAAGGGAAGGATCGTAGTCAGAGAGGTCTTCCTCTGAGTAGACTGTCTTGATTTCAATCTGAGATGGAGTCTGGAATTTTTGTTTTCTCTCTCTATCGGAAGGCATCTTCGGCCTTGATTTTATTTAGAAACGAGTCAATGGGAGACAATCTAATTCTTCAGATAAAACGGGCGAAAACCTGGGAGCCAACAAAGCTTCCTTTTCCTTGGAGTTCTTCTTCGATCTCCATCAGTCTGTTGTATTTTGCTACTCGTTCACTTCGGCTTAGCGATCCTGTTTTGATCTGGCCTGCGCTGAGAGCAACGCTGAGGTCTGCGATGAAGGTGTCTTCTGTCTCTCCAGAACGGTGGGAGATGACGGTAGCATATTTCTTTTCCTGGGCATAGTTTACTGTCGCTACTGTCTCGCTGAGCGTTCCGATTTGGTTCAGCTTGATAAGGATGGAATTGGCGATTCCTTCCCGGATACCCTTTTTGAGTCTTTCCAGATTTGTCACGAAAATATCATCTCCAACAAGTTGGATTTTTTGACCGAAGGTCTCTGTCATAATTTTCCACCCTTCCCAGTCATCCTCGGCAAACCCATCTTCGATGGAGATAATGGGATATTTTTGAATTAACTTCTGGTAAAATTCAATCATTTGATGGGGAGTTTTTTCCGATTTATCCGATTTTTTGAATATGTATTTTTTGTCAGAGAATAATTCAGAAGCAGCCACGTCAAGGGCAAGATAGACATCGATGCCTGGTTTGTAGTTGGCGCTCTCAATACTCTCCAGGATCAAATCCAAGGCTTCCTCATTTGATTTCAAATTGGGAGCAAAACCTCCTTCATCCCCGACCGATGTGCTGTATCCTTTGGTTTTGAGGATCTTTTTCAGATGGTGGAAGATTTCGGCTCCTGCGCGGATTGCTTCAGAGAAGGTGGGCCTTCCTGAAGGAACAATCATGAATTCTTGAACGTCCACATTATTATCCGCATGAGAGCCACCGTTGAGGATGTTGATTAAGGGAACCGGTAATCGGTAATTTTCTCTTCTTCCAAGATAATGATAAAGAGGTTCTCCTAAAGCCTTCGAGGCGGCGTCAGAAACAGCCATGGAGACAGAGAGGATAGCGTTAGCTCCCAGTTTATTCTTGGAGGCAGTTCCGTCTAGTTGCAAAAGAAGCCGATCGATTTCCTGCTGGTGAAGAGAATCAATGCCAATGATTTTTGGCGCGATAATGTTGTTTACATGAGAGACGGCTTTCAGCACCCCCTTTCCTAAGTATCGGGAAGGATCTTGGTCTCTCAGTTCTAAGGCCTCATGAGTGCCCGTGGAAGCACCAGAGGGAACAGAGGCCTTCCCTATAGCTCCTGATTGTAAAAAAACGCACGTGCTTATGGTTGGATTTCCCCGCGAGTCCAGAATTTCCCTGGCTTTTATACTAGTGATTCTTGTATCTGGCATGGATAAGCTCCTCGATTATGATGAAGGAAATTAAGGATGCTTTAGGCTTATGAATTCAGTTGTTTCTGTACAAAGATTTATTTTTTTTCTTGTTCTCCCTGAGCACCTTCAGGAGGCTTCTTGGAAAGTTCTGTCTTCTTTTTTTCCACAAATTCTTTAATTGCTTCGATTCCTTCGCTTGTCTTTTCCCTTACTACCTTGATTCCTTTTTCAGCTTCTTGAGATATCCGATCGTAAGCATCTTTTGCCTTCTCGCCCGTCTTTGATGCTTGTTCACCTATTCTCTTCCGAGTTTCTTCACCGCTTGCTGGGGCATAGAGAATCCCCAGGATAAAACCAGTTGCAGCGCCTACAAGGAATGATAAAGTCACTTCCAAGCCAGTAGAGCCTCTATTATTTGCCATTTTTTCCCTCCTTTTGTTTTTTCCTTTTGAGTTGTCGCCAACCAAGCCGAATCAGGGGAAAGATAAAAGGCCAGTACTTGGAGGAAGGTCTGATGATTCTTGTGGAGATGAAAAAGGCCATCTCTGCTAAACTTGCTGCCGTTTTCTTTGAGGCTTCGACAATCTCGCCCGCAGCATCGATTCGGGTATTGATTTTCCGGTTGGTATCCTTCAGGTTCAGGATCAAGCCTCTTAGCTCTCTTAGTGTTTCTTCTCCTTCTTTAGCTGTCTTGCGAAGCTGGATGAAGAATATAACAAGAATTGTGCCCACAACTACTGCAACGATAGTGATAATCAAGAGCAAGAATTGATTCAAGGTTAGCGGCATGGTAACTAATAGATAGAATAAAACCCTTGTTTTGTCAAATTAGTCCAGGAAATAAAGACGAAGAGCGGAAATATTTCAGTCTGGCAGTTTACGAGACTTTTGCTTTCCTCTCATCCTCAATCAGGAGAAAAGCCTCATTTCAAAAGGACCTTATGAAGATCCTTGAGTTGAAACTCTTGGGTCATTCTTTCTAGGATCTGGGAGTAGTCTTCTTCTTTCTTCTCAATCACAGCTTCCTCCCACTCGCCGATGAGTGAGGAAGAGATAAACTGATGGTCCTTTTTCAAAGTGCGATTTATCCCCTTGAGAGCTCTCCAGTGAGTGATCATGAGGATGGCAAGAACTCCGAAAAAGACGTTGGGTCCAGGGAGAAGAGCGGCGAGTCCGCTCAGGGGCAGAAGCAAAGTTTCCCCTGCTAAGTAAAGAATGTGTTTGGTTCTCTGTTTTTGAAGAAAGAAGTAAAATTTGGTCCTTAATTTTTTGTCCTCAAGCTGGTCTGAATAGAGGATTTGAATCGATCTGTCTTTGAGTTTCAGACTTCGTTCGAATGCCTGTTCCTGTCTTAGTATCCTTTGAGGAAGAAGCATCAGTTTTTCTTTGGCTCGTTCCCATAACTCCTTCCATCGGGAGAACTCGATATGAATTTGATCCATCGGCTCTGATGAAAAATACCTGTATTTCTGCTTGTGATCCTGTATAAAAAAGAATTTCATCATGCGCCTCATTTTAACATTTCATCCAAAAATGAGGCAAGAAAGTAAGCACCCTTTTCAATTCAGTATATATTTAAATTCATCACGGTCTTAAGGATGCTTCTGGCAAGAAATTGAGGGAACTGTTAACCTGAATTCATGGATAATCCAGGAGAGTAAGATTTTTGATGATTCCAAGCCAAAGCATGATCTCATAATGTTATTTTCTTTGGTAAAGAAGATAGATGAAAAAGGGGGCTCCAATCCCAGCCGTGATGATGCCGATGGGTAACTCAGTGGGAAAGAGAACAGTGCGGGCCAGAAAGTCTGAATAGATAAGAAAGATGCCTCCTGCCAGGGAAGAGAAAAAGAAGAGATGGCGATGGTCAGGGCCGATGAGAATGCGCACCCAATGGGGTACGATCAGGCCTACAAAACCGATGATTCCGCTGACTGAGACAGCCGAGGCAGCTAATAGAGTAGAGACGACAAGAAAAACTTTTCTGACCCGATTCACCGGACAGCCGAGGGATTGAGCGGTCTCATCACCGAGCGCTAAAAGATTCATATCCTTGGCAAGCCATTGGGCAAGGGCAAAACAGACGAGGAAATAAGGGAAGACAGCGATGATCTGGTTCCAGTTGGAGAGAGAGAAGCTTCCCAAGAGCCAGAATACGGCACGCTCGAATGATTCTGCTTTGAGAAAAATGAAGAAAGAAGTCAAAGCGGAAGCAAGGGCGCCTGCTGCGATTCCAGTGAGAAGAAGAGTTTCAACCTTGAAGATGCCTTTTTTCTGGGAAAGGAGATAGACCAGCGAAACGAGGATGAATCCGGAAAGGAATGCAAAGACGCTCTGTAGAGAGAAGCCAAGAATGTTCATGTTCAGGCCGAGATAGATTGAAAGGACAGCGCCCAGGGAGGCGCCAGAAGACACCCCGACAACAAAAGGACCTGCCATAGGGTTCTGGAAATAACCCTGGAGGATCGCACCAGAGAGAGAAAGGCTGGCTCCAACCAGAAAGGCTAAAATGGCACGCGATAATCTGAGGTCTAAAAAAATGGTGGCATGAGTTGGGTCATGGTGGAAGAGGAACCCCCAAAGATCTTTAAGAGATGTCTTTACAGGCCCCTCAACAAGGCAGAGTAACAATCCTGAAAAAAGAAGAAGGAGGAGGATAATAAGAAGCACTGTTTTTTTGGGATTCATTGTTCTTTTTTAAAATGAGCGGGATGGAGAATATGGGCGAGCTGGATAAGGGCATCCACGAGACGCGGACCAGGCCTTGTGGCTATATTGGCATCCAGAAAGTGAATACGGTCCTCTGACACTGCCCTAATCTCCCGGAAAGGTCTTTCTCCTTTCATCCAGCTTCGAGCTTTCTGGAATTCCTCTTTGGATTGGGCCAAGACGATGATAACGTCAGGATTTTCATGGATGAGCTCTTCCCTGTTGTAATGGAGCCATTTCCTCTGGATATTTCCAGCGATGTTTATGCCCTTGGCTTTTCGGACCAGATCATCCAGAAAACTTCCTTTTCCGCAGGTCCAGAGGCCCATACCATGAAGAGAAAAAAAGACTTTCGGCTGATATTGAACTTTTTGCAGGGAATCTTGCATGTGCGAATACTTCTTTTGCATGGATTCGATGAGGTTTTCGGCCTCTTTCTCCTGCTGGGTGACAGCACCTATGGTCTTAATAATATCGAACACAGATTCCAGTCCACTCCCCATTTCCAGAACAAAGAGGGGAAGGTCAAGCTCTCTCAAGCGCCTGAGAACCCTCAAGGGATTTCCACGGAAGCCAATCACCAAATCAGGATTCAAGGCATATATTTTTTCCAGATTAAGGTCGACCATCCCTCCAATCTTTTCTTTTTCCAAAGCTTGTGGCGGGTAATCACAATAGCGGGTGACTCCGACGATCCTTGCTTCGAGGCCCAGGGCAAAGAGGATCTCGGTGATGTTGGGGGCGAGAGAAATGATCCTTTGCGGGGGGGAGGAGAGGAGGATGGAGTAGCCCAAAGCATCCTTGACCGTTTTCACCTGAAGGGCGTTAGAAAAGGAAAAAGAAAGAAGGAGCGAGGTCAATATCGGGATTAATCTTAATCTCATCTTTTATCTTGGAGCTTAGGGTGAAGGGAGATTTCGGGGAGTCCGGAGAGAGGATTTTTTCTTACATCCACATCGGCCTGGAAGACATCCTTGATATTTTCCTTGGTGATCATCTCTTTTGGAGTGCCCTGAGCGAAGAGATTCCCATTTTTAAGAAAGATCAACCTTTGAGAATAAGGAATGGCAAGGTTGATGTTATGTTCGGCAGTGAGTATGGTTTTCCCTCTCACCTCTTGAAGTTTTTTGATGATTTGGTAAATTTCCACTTGATAGTTGATATCCAGATGAGAGCTTGGCTCATCCAAGAATAGAAAAGGGGTGTCTTGAGCCAAGGCCCTGGCGATGAAGACGCGCTGGCGCTCGCCCCCGCTGAGATGAGCCAATTTTTTATCTTTGAGATGAGAGATATGGGTGAGATCCATCACTTCGTCCATGATCTTCAAATCCTCCGATGAGGATCCGCTAAGACGTCCTTGATGGATGTATCTTCCCATAAGTATTATTTCTTCCACGCTGAACTCAAAAGGAAAATCGAATATTTGAGGGACATAAGCGACCTTTCTAGCGATCTGCTTGGGCCGGAGCGCCAGGATGTCTTGGCCGTTGATGGTTATTCTGCCTGACAAGTTTTTTAAAAGAGATTGAAGAGCTTTGATAAGAGAGCTTTTTCCTGATCCGTTTGGACCGAGGATGGAGACAAATTCACCTTCTTTTAAGGAGAAAGAGATGTCTCTTATCACATAATCATCTTCGTAGCCAGCCGAAAGATGTGCAACTTCTAGAACCGTCATGAAAAACCTTTACTTTTAATTACTAATAGGGGAATTTCGTTATTTCTCTTGTTTAGGCTTAGAAGCTTCATTCTTTGTCAAAAAAAGACCTTTGTCAAGATTTTAAGGGATGGTGATGGCATCTCCATTTCCGTCGCAGCTGATAAAAGCGTTGGTTCCTATCCATCCTCGCCAAGACCCTCCCACCCACCACTATGGGCTTCAGATGGATAAGAACCAACGCCTAACCATCTGACTGGATAAAATATTTTCGCTTACCATGGAAGTGAGGATGCTTCCAGGGATGTTAAGGGATGGCTTGTCTTGACTTTTGGGGGCAAGGAAACTAATATTTATGATTGATTTTTGAGGAAGAGAATTTGTTTCTTCCCTGATCTGAATCCATAAGAAAAGCGAGACAATCCAAGGATGAAAAAAGACTACAAATTTGAAGAGATCGAGAAAAAGTGGCAGAAAATCTGGGAAGATGCAGAAGTCTTTAGATCTTTTGAGGATTCCAAGAGGAGTAAATATTATTGTCTGGAGATGTACCCTTATCCTTCTGGCCACATCCACATGGGCCATGTTCGAAATTATTCCATCGGAGATGTCATTTCCCGCTACATGACCATGAAGAATTTTAATGTGATTCATCCCATCGGCTGGGATGCTCTGGGCATGCCAGCCGAGAATGCAGCCATCGACCAGGGGGTTCATCCCCAGAAGTGGACGGAAAATAACGTCTCTCACATGAGGAGACAATTGAAAGGACTGGGCTTCAGTTATGATTGGTCAAGAGAGGTGAACACATCTCTTCCCTCCTATTATAAATGGAATCAATGGATTTTCCTCAAAATGTTCGAAAGAGGACTGGCTTACAGGAAGAAGAGCTGGGTCAACTGGTGTCCCAAATGTCACACCGTTCTCGCCAATGAACAGGTCATTCAAGATCGATGCTGGCGTTGTGATTCCCAAGTCACACAGAAAGAGATGGAACAGTGGTTTTTAAAGATAACAGAATATGCCGAAGAGCTTCTTTCAGGACATCAGAAGCTGGACAAATGGCCCGAACATGTTATCACCATGCAGAAAAACTGGATTGGGAAAAGCACAGGCGCACACATCTCTTTTCCCTTAGTAGGAACATCGCGATCCATAGAGGCCTTCACCACAAGGGTGGACACTATTTTCGGGGCCACTTTTTTGGTTCTTTCTCCTGAACATCCCCTTAGCCAGGAACTTATTGCTGATTTAGAGGAGAGAGAAGAATTCAGAGGCTGGATAGAGAGAAACATCGCAGAGAGTCGAGTGAGAAAAGATAGGGAAGGTGTGGAAAAAGAGGGAATCGATACTGGCAGGAAAGCTGTTAATCCTTTCAGTGGAGAGGAAATTCCGATCTGGATTGCCAATTATGTGCTCATGGAATACGGAACCGGAGCCATCATGGCTGTACCTGCCCATGACCAGAGGGATTTTGATTTTGCCAAGAAATATTCTCTGCCCATAAGGATAGTTATCGTTCCCGAAGGAGAATCAGCGCAAGATGAGCCGCAAGAGGCTTTCGAGGATTATGGAATGGTCGTTAACTCTGGCTCATTCTCAGGAAAATCTTCTGGAGAAGCAGCTGAGGAGATGATTCAATACGCAGAGCAGAGGGGATTTGGAAGGGAAAGCACCCTTTACCGCCTCAGAGATTGGGGGATTTCCCGGCAGCGTTATTGGGGAACACCCATCCCCATCATCTATTGTCAGAAATGTGGGATAGTGGGAGTCCCTTATCAGGATCTGCCTGTCTATCTTCCCTTTGATGTCGAATTTAAAGGAGAAGAAGGATCACCGCTCGAAAAAGTAAAGAATTTTGTCAACACAACATGCCCCAGATGCAAGGGAAAAGCACGGAGAGAGACGGATACCATGGATACCTTTTTTGATTCCTCTTGGTATTTCTTCCGTTACACCTCTCCTGAGGAGGACAGCCTTCCTTTCAACCCTCAGTCTGCCGACTTTTGGCTTCCTGTCGACCTCTACATAGGCGGGGTGGAGCACGCCATCCTCCATCTGATCTATGCCCGCTTCTTCTGCAAGGTGTTCAGGGATTTCGGCCTCACTTCGTTGGATGAGCCTTTTCCCTGGCTTCTTGCCCAAGGAATGGTGATTAAAGATGGCGCGGCCATGTCCAAGTCAAGAGGAAATGTAGTTGATCCTGACGATATGATGAGGAAATACGGGGCAGATACATTGAGACTTTTCATTCTTTTTGCTTCTCCTCCTGAGAAGGAATTTGTCTGGAATGAAAAAGGAATCGAAGGCTGTTTCAGGTTTTTAAATCGAGTCTGGATCTTTTTTCAAGAAAACCTTGATGTTTTTGGGGAACAAGGTCTAACAAGAAATAAGGAGAGACGGAGCAACCAGAACCACATAATAAGAAGAAAGATGAATCAAACCATCAAAAAAGTCAGCGAGGATATCGAAAAGAGATATCATCTAAATACAGCTGTCAGCTCTTTGATGGAGTTCTTCAACCAGATCAAGAAGGAGAAAGAGTCACTCAGAACGACCCCAGAGGGAAAACAGTTGCTAAGAGAGTCTATGGAGACGCTGGTCTTGCTCCTTTCCCTGTTCGCGCCTCATATCTGTGAGGAGCTTTGGGAGAGGATGGGACATAGAACTTATCTTATCCGCACACCTTGGCCTTCCTATGATCCTCAACTGGCCAAGGAGGAGAAAGTGACTATCGTTGTTCAAGTCAACGGAAAACTAAGGGATCGATTCGAGACTGAAAGGAATCAATCTGAAATGGAAGTTAAGGAAAGGGCCCTTGGTTTGGATCGTATCCGAAAATACACAGGAGGGAAAAAGATCAAAAAAATAATCTACGTCAAGAATAAGCTGGTAAACATCGTTGTCTGAATTAAATCTCAAGCTCTGGACCAGGAAGGCCTTTTTACTCCTTTCTCTGTGTGCTTTCCTCGTCAGCTGCGGCTACCATCTTCGCGGGACAGGAAGTTCTCTCCCCCCTCACATCAAGAAGATCTATATTCCTTTTTTTAAAAACTTGACCACTCGATTCGAGCTGGATGTGAAGTTAACCCAGAAGGTGAGAGACGAAGTCGTGGCGAGGGGAAAAATGGAGCTTGTCGGAGACGAAGCGTCGGCAGATGCAGTCCTGCTCGGAGAAATCATCTCCTTCGTAGCCACTCCTATTGCTTTTTCAGGCCAGACCACAGCCGATCGCTATAACATCACCATCATTACCAAGATCGTGCTGAGGGATTTGATCAACAAAAAAGTCATATTTTCTAATCCCAGTTTTATCTATCAGAAAGAATACGAGGTGCCACAGGGAACAGATTTTGAGACTGTCCAGACAGAAGCCATAGAGGAAGTGGCAGGAAGGTTTGCCAGAAGTTTAGTGATTACTATCTTAGAAGGATTTTAAAGGGGTGCGGAGTTTCTTCCTGGATAAAGGAATCAAGGAGGAGAGTGTTGTCTCCTGTTACTTTTTCCACGGTGAAGAGACCTATCTTGCCCACCAATTCATCCAGGAACTTAAACAAGCTCTGATTTCTCCTGATGTTCAGGATTATAATCTGGAGAGGTTTAACCTCGAAGAAAACTCTTGGATGGAAATCATCGATCTGGCCCGTACGGTTCCTTTCTTTCTCTCCTCCTGGCGGATCATCGTGGTGGAAGCTTCAAAGGGAAAAGATGTAAATCTCTCCAAGGCAGAGAGATCTCTGCTCAAAGATTATTTTTCATCTCCATCTTCACAGACTGTGATGGTTATTGTCTTTTCCGGAAAGATAAGGAAAAATTCCTCTCTCTTCCAATTTTTTTCATCCCTTTCTTCGTCCCTGGTTTTGATCAAAGAGCTCAAACCTTTAAGGGAAAGATCCCTTTATTCATGGATGGACAGGAAACTTTTTTCTTTGGAGAAGACTGCTACATTGGAAGCGAAGAAAAGGGTGGAGGAATTGTTGGGAAATGATCTAAGGCGGGTGAACCATGAGCTGGAAAAACTGGCCACATTCATCGGCGAAAAAAAGGTCATTGAACTGGATGATGTCAATCAGGTCTCAGGATGGGCGAAAACTTCTTTTGAGTGGGAGTTGGCAGAGAGCTTGGAAAAAGCTGATTTTGAACAAAGCCTGGTTGTTTTGAATAATCTCTTCAAGGAAGGGATCAGAACGGAATTTATCCTTGGGATGATGGTCCGCTTTTTCCATGAAATTCTTCTAGCCAAGCTTTGGCTGAAAGAGAAGGATAAAGACCGAAAAGCAATATTTAAGGAATTAAAGCCTTATATTCACGAAGGGTTTGGGGAATTTTATGTAACAAAGCTCAGACAGTTTTTCTCATTAGTGGAGAGGATTTCCGTGAATGAGATCAACCATCATCTCGGCGAGCTAGGTAAGGTTGACTTTAAGATGAAGACTTCAGATGCCTCTGTACAGACGCTGTTGGAAAGCTTTTTGTATGATTATTGTTTTAGCCGTGGGCAGGGAAGGACTATTTGGAAGGAGAAAGGTTAATAAGCTCTACCCGTCGACTCAATCTAGACTTGTATCTGTTCCCTGTGTTTTCGTGGATGGTTCCCTTCTTGATAGATTTATCTATGAGGGAGAACATTTGGGGAAGGAGTTTCTCTGCTGTCTCCTTGTCTTTGTTATCTATAGCCTCCCTGAGCTTTTTTATCTTGCTTCGGAGCATCGTCTTGTTTCTCTTGTTGATGGCTCTTTGGTGCAGGCTCCGTCTCCACTGTCGGATCGCGGATTTGTGATAAGCCATATCTTTCTCCTCTATAATGATGAGATATGATAAGATATATTTCTTTCAAAGTCAACTTGATGTGAAGATGGGAAGCAAAAGGAAAAGGCGCCTGTGAGAATAGCTTTTAATTAATCTAATAAAAGCCTGAAAGAGATATGGAACATAGCGAACAGAAAAAGAGGCTGATCAAATCCACTCTTGTGGTGGCTTCTCCCACACTTTTAAGCCGCATCTTTGGTTTTTTTCGAGATGTGATTCAGGCATTTTATCTTGGAACCAGCCGCAGCGGGGACGCATTCACCATCGCTTATGTGATTCCCAACTTGTTGAGAAGGCTGACTGGCGAAGGAGCGATGACAGCAGCTTTTGTGCCTGTTTTTACCCAGATGAAGAAGGAAAAGCCAAGAGAAGAACTCTGGCGGTTTGCCAACATTTTTTTCTACGATATGACCCTGATTATGGCTTCGTTGATGGTCTTGGGAATCATTTTTGCTCCTGTGCTGGTCAGGATCATTTCTTTTGGATTTAAGGGAATCGAGGGGAAATGGGAGCTGACGACCGGTCTGACGCGTGTCATGTTTCCTTATATTTTCTTGATTAGTTTAGCTGCTCTGGTTATGGCGATACTGAATTCTTTTCATAAATTCTTCGTCCCTGCTTTCACTCCAGTGCTTTTCAACCTGGCTATTATCAGCATAGCTCTCCTCTTTGCCAAGTCAGCCAAAGAACCGGCCTATGTCTTTGCAGTTGGAGTGGTTCTTGGGGGAATTCTCCAGCTGGCCTTCCAGATTCCTTTTATTTGGCGCAGGGGGATGCGGTTCCATTTTCATCTCTCTTTTTCTCATCCAGCGGTGCGCAAGGTGGCTTTTCTTATGGTTCCTGGTATATTTGGGGTGGGAATTTCCCAGATTAATTTTGCACTGAGCCGGATGATTGCCTCTTCTCTGGAAGAGGGAAGTGTGGCCTCGCTCTATTTTGCCTCAAGAGTTCAGGAGTTGACTCTAGGTCTTTTTTCTATTGCCCTTTCCATCGCTTTGCTTCCCACCTTTTCCGATTTTGCTGCCCATCGCGACATCCAGGGAATGAAGAAGATACTCATCTTTTCTCACAAGCTTGTTTTCCTGATAACCTTTCCAGCTATGGTGGGACTGTTGATTCTGAATCGGCCGATCATTCAGGTCCTTTTCCAGAGGGGAGTTTTTAATGCCCAATCCACTGCTATGAGTGCCTCTTGTCTCTTCTTCTTCGCTTTCAGCCTTCCTTTCATTTCGGGAGTTAAAATACTCGCTCCTGCTTTTTATTCCCTAAAAGACACAAAAACGCCTGTTGTGGTGGCCTTTTTCGTGATGCTGAGTTATATCTCCCTATCCTTGATCCTGATGTCTCCTATGAGAGTAGGAGGCATTGCTTTTGCCTTATCCTTATCATCTGCTCTTAACTTCATCCTCCTCTTTATCCTGCTGGAGCGGAAGATAGGAAGAATAGAGAAGAGAGAGATATTAGTCTCCTCTATTAAGTCAGCCTTTTCTGCAGCCGGTATGGGGATTGTGGTTTGGGTTTTCATCAGAAATTTTACCTTTGATCGCCTTGTCTTTATCAAGCAGCTGGGTGTTCTGCTTGCAGCTGTGTTTCTGGGGATGGTTATCTATGTTGTTTTCCATCTTCTTTTCAACCATGAAGACTTAAGAAATCTGAAGAATATCTTCTCTCGAGATAAGATTGTAAGAAAATAGCTCAATCCGATGAAAGTCGTTCTGCAAAGGGTACAGAAAGCTTCGGTCAGTGTCCAGGAAAAGGTGGTGGGGAAGATAGGAAGAGGGATCTGTCTCCTTGTTGGCGTAGAAAAAGGAGACACAGAAAAGGATGCTCGATATGTTTCTCAGAAGGTCGTGGAGTTGAGGATTTTTCCAGATGAAGAGGACAAGATGAACATGTCTCTGTTGGATGTCGGCGGTGAGGTTCTTGCCGTATCTCAATTCACTCTTGCCGGTTCCGTCAAAAAAGGAAGAAGACCGAGCTTTGACAATTCCGAAGAGCCGCATAAAGCGAAGGAGCTTTTCGATAGTTTCGTTGACTTTATAAGAGAGAGAGGAGTCAAAGTGGAGACAGGGATTTTTGGAGCCATGATGGACGTCCATTTAATAAACGATGGGCCTGTGACTTTTATCCTGGAAGGAAAATCCAGGGAGATATTCAGCTGAATTTCAATTGACTGGCCTTGTTCAGAGCCTCTTCAGCGGATTTGCGCACAAATCGATTGTTATCTTTGGCTAACTTGTTCAAAAAGATAAGGGCTGTTTCCCCTCCGATCTGACCAAGAGCCTCTGCTGCCGACCGGCGCACTTCTGCATTGGGGTCGTTGATCAAGGTTCCGATGAGGTTTATGAAGCGGGGGTTTTTTCTGATCGCCAGGATTTTTAAAACAGAACTCTTAACATACCAAGGAGGCTTGAGCATCCTTGGGTAAATCATGTTGAGGCTGATCTCTCCCTTCTCTCCGAGTTCCTTGATGATGAGGTCTCTGACTTCCTCAGAAGGATCATCCAGGGCTTCGAGTAAAACCTCACTAACCCAATCGCCTTTTACGTTGATGATGGATTTGATAATCTTCAGCTTCCGTTCCTTTTCCGCACACGAGCGGATTTTCCTCAATACTAGTTGAGAGAGGTTCTGGCCTTTGTCTTTTTTTGCCTTTAGTTCTTGGAGAGCCTTCTTAGCAGCTGAGGCAACCTCAGGAGAACTGTCTTTGATATACTGTTGGAATATACCGCTTTCTTGATAAGATGTCTGGCTTAATGATTGGAGAGCCGATGCGCGAACAAGAGGGGAATATTTCTTGTTTTTTATGACGGAAAGGAGGAAGATAATCTTTTTTTCCTCTTTGAGAACATGGATGTTTTCTTGCAGAAATTGGCTTTTTTTCTCAGGAGTAAGGGATTTGAATTTTTCTGTTATTTCCTGAAGGTCCATGGATTAAAGGTTTAGACCATTTCTAGGAGATGCCCCATTTTTTCTTTTTTGGTCTTCAGGTATCTGAGGTTGACTTTGTTCGGGGCAACTTCGATAGGAACACGCTCGACGATTTCCAATCCATAACCAGCCAGTCCGATAAACTTGCGAGGATTATTGGTTATCAGTCTGAGCTTAGTGGCTCCCAGCGAGGCCAGGATCTGAGCCCCTATCCCATAATCCCTTTGATCAGCCTTGAAACCCAGTTTGCGGTTGGCTTCTACAGTATCGGCTCCCCTATCTTGAATGGCATAGGCTCTTATCTTATTGACTAAACCAATTCCTCTACCTTCTTGGTTGAGTATGTAAAGAATGACACCTTTTCCTTCCTTGTTGATCATCTCCATGGCTTGGTGAAGTTGTTCCCCGCAGTCGCAGCGGACAGAACCGAAGGTGTCTCCAGTCAAACACTGAGAATGAGCCCGGACGAGGATAGGCTGATCTTTCGTGATATCGCCCTTGACCAGTGCCACATGATGTTCCTTGTGTATTGTGTCTTCAAAAATCATCATCTTGAAATTTCCGTATTTTGTGGGGAGTTCTGTATCTTCGACTTTCTTGACCAGTCGTTCATGTCTCATCCGGTACTTGATAAGATCAGCTATAGTCAGGATGGGAATATCGTGGACCTGAGCGAACCGCTTCAGCTGAGAAAGGCGGGCCATGGTGCCATCCTCATTCATAATCTCACAGATTACTCCTGCGGGAGTTAACCTCGCCAAGCGGGCGATATCCACAGATGCTTCTGTCTGGCCAGCTCTCTCCAGAACGCCTCCGTCTCTTGCCTGAAGAGGAAAGATGTGCCCGGGACGGGCTAGGTCATTGGCCTTTGTCCTGGGATGGATAGCGGTCAGAATGGTTTTCGCTCTGTCGTGGGCTGAGATTCCGGTTGTGATTCCTTGCTTGGCATCTATGGAAACGGTGAAGGCCGTCTGGAAGCTTGCCGTGTTTTCCTGGACCATCAAAGGGAGATTGAGCTTTTTCAGCCTTTCCCTAGTCAGTGGAAGGCAGATTAAGCCTCGGCCGTGTTTGGTCATGAAGTTGATAATTTCAGGAGTCACCTTTTCGGCAGCCACCATGAGGTCGCCTTCGTTTTCCCGGTCTTCATCATCGACGATGATGATCATTCGGCCTTTCTTTACGGTCTGAATCGTTTGTTCGACCGGGGCAACCGGTGACTTTTGAGGCATCTTCAATCTTCCTCTTTTTTGTTTCTTTGCTCTTCGCTTAACCAATTATACACATATTTTCCGATCATGTCACACTCTATATTGACCTCATTTCCTCTCTTCAATTCCCCTAAGTTGGAGTTTTTTAAGGTGATAGGGATCAATTCCACTTCTAAAAAGGAGGATCGAAGCTCTGCGACGGTGAGGCTGACCCCGTTCAAGGCGATCGAGCCTTTAGGAATGATAAACCGCCTGATTTCAGAGGGGAAAGTTAGAGTGATTCGGGTGCCATCTTTTTTCTTCTGGATCCTGGTCGTTTTTCCGCAGGCATCCACATGCCCTGTAACCATATGCCCCCCTAGTGGAGTAGAAAGTGTCAAGGGAAGTTCAAGGTTAAGCTTGTCTCTTTGACGCAGAGAGCCAAGATTCGTTTTTTGGAGAGTTTCCTCAGAGAGGCTGAAGAAAAGGAGATCTTTTTGTTTCTTGATAAGACTCAGGCAGACTCCGTTAACAGCCAGGCTATCTCCGATTTGGATTTTTGATGCTAATTCTGGAGATTCCACGGCCATCTCCCTTCTTCCTCTATAGAAACTTTTAAAAAGACCTAAGTGTTGGATGATTCCTGTAAACATCAGAAATACCCCTCGTAGATAATATCCTCACCGATGGAAAAGAGGCGTGTTCTTTTCAATCGGAGTGCATCTTTAATAAGATCGATTCCTTCTCCTTGGAATAAGGAAGGAGCGTTTTTGCCCCCGACCAGTTTGGAAGATATAGCCAGAAGAATTTTGTCCACTAATCCCTCTTCGATCATGGAAGTGAGAAGCGTCCCCCCTCCTTCGACCATCACACTGGCTATGTTTTGCTCTCCCATCCAGGAGAGAACCTGGCGCAGCTCGATTCGAGCCGAGTGGAGGGAAACCACTTCGACCCCTTTTTCTCTTAGAGCCTGTGCTTTTTTCTGGGAAGACTGGTCAAGGGTAAAGATGAATATTTTCCCTCTGGAGAGTGTATTGAGGATCTTGGATGTCAATGGAATGCGGAGCTTGGAGTCGAGGATGACGCGCGAAAGGGTTTTTCCCCTCCAATTTTGATGGCGGACTGTCAGTTGGGGATTGTCCCTGATAATGGTGTTGATGCCCACCATAACGGCATCACATTCTCCTCTCAACAAATGGATATATTCCCGTGTCTGGGGAGATGAAATCCATCGGGAGGAATATGCCCTGGTGGCGATCTTGCCGTCGAGACTAGAAGCTGTCTTTACCACCACAAAAGGAATTTTCTGAGTGATGTGCTTGATGTAAGCTTCGTTCAGGCTTGTGTTTTTTTCCTGGAGAAGGCCCCAAGAGACATCTATCCCTGCTTCTCTTATTTTTTTGATCCCTTTCTTGAACACCAACGGATTAGGATCGAGAGCAGAAACAACAACGCGTTTTGGTTGGGCCCTGAGCAGGTGGTCCACACAAGGAGGAGTTCGTCCCCAGTGGACGCATGGTTCAAGGGTGATGTAGATGGTGCTGTTGCGGGCAAGAGAACCTGCTTTTTGGCAGGCGATAACTTCGGCATGAGGCTTGCCTGGTCCTTTGTGATACCCAAATCCGACGATACGATCGTTCTTGACTACTACTGCACCGACATAAGGATTGGGACTGGACCATCCTATGGCTTTCTCGGCCAAGGCATAGGCCATCTGAAGATAGATAAGATCTTTAAGGTTTTTCATGAAAGCAGTGCTTTGACAAATTCCTGGGGAGGAAAAGGAAGCAGGTCCTCTTCTGTCTCACCAACACCCACCAGCTTTATGGGAAGCTTCAGCTCATCGACTATGCTGATAACACACCCCCCTTTGGCCGTTCCATCCAGTTTTGTGAGAAAAATGCCTGATATGCCTGAAAATTTCAAGAACTCTTTGGCTTGGATGAGGGCGTTTTGGCCGATGCTTGCATCGAGCACAAGCAGGATTTCATGGGGCGCCCCTTCGATTTGCTTGGAGATGACCCTCCTGATTTTTTCTAATTCATTCATCAGGTTGACATTGGTATGGATTCTTCCAGCCGTGTCCACAAGAAGTATCTGGTAGGAGTGGGATTGGAAAGACTGGAGCGCATCATAAATGATGGATGCGGGGTCAGCACCGTATTGGCCTCTTATCACTGGAATATTCAGCCTTTTTCCCCATAACAAGAGTTGTTCTTGAGCTGCGGCGCGGAAAGTGTCCGCTGCTACCATCAACACATCTTTTTCCTTCTTTTTGAAGCTATAAGCCAGCTTAGCCAGAGAAGTGGTCTTTCCTCCTCCATTGACACCGACAAACATGATGACGGCACAGGAGGGATTAAAGTCAAAATCCGTTGAGTATCGAGCAAGGATGTGGATGAGTTCTTCTTCCAGGATCCGTTTAATAGCGGGAAAAGCATCTGTTTTTTTACTTTTTTCTCTGACGGATTGAATGATCTTTTCTGTAGAAGCGATCCCCACGTCGGCTAAAATCAAAGATGTACGTAGTTCTTCCAGGATATCTTCTCTTTGACTCCCGCTTCGTAGAAGTTCCTCGAATTTTCCTTTGAACGCCTCTCGAGTTCTGGTCAGTTTATCCTTTAGATTTCCAATCACAGCGAACACATTATATTTTTCCTCCTTTTTTAAGTCAATGAACGCAGGGTAGGGTGCTTAAGCTTCTCTGGGGTCAGGCTTCGTCAATCGTGTTATGCCAGAAGCTATATTCTTGCTTTGCCCTTTCATTCCTGATAAAGCCTGACCCCAATGACCCATTGTGGAACAGGAGGGATTATGATAGATTTAGAACACTGATGTATGAGACAGAATGGATTCTAACAGGAGTTGGACACCAAGCAAAAGGGCTTGCCGCTGAATTGGGAGTCCCTCTGGAAATCGCTCAGGTCCTGGTTAATCGTCAAATCTACGATATCCACAGAGCTCATCAATTTCTTTTTGGAGCTTTGGATGACCTTCATGATCCTTATGCATTGGCCGGGATGAGGGAGGCTGTGGAGCGGATAGAAAGAGCCATTGCTCAAGGTGAGACTTTATTTATTTTTGGAGATTATGATGTGGATGGAGTGCTTTCCATCGTTATTTTGACCAAAGCGCTGGTGTCTTTAGGAGCGAAAAAAGTCCACTATTTTATCCCTAATAGACTAAAAGAGGGATATGGTATTAAGGAGAAGTACATCGACCAAGTTTTGGCCAAAAAAGCCAGTTTGGTGCTGAGTGTGGACTGTGGAATCAAAGCTACCCGCTTTGTCAAAAGAGCAGGAATGAATGGTATAGATGTCATTATTACCGACCATCACCGACCCGGCCCCACTCTTCCCCCGGCTCTGGCCGTACTCAATCCTGTGCTTTCCAGTTCAATGTATCCAGACAAGAGTTTGGCAGGAGTAGGAATAGCCTTTAAGTTGATCCAAGCTCTTTTTGAAAAGAGGGGAAGATCTTCCGAGCTATTTCATTATTTGAAATTGGTCTCTATTGGGACCATATCAGATGTGGCAGAGTTGAAGGGTGAAAACAGGATATTCGTCAAATTCGGTCTCAAGGCTCTGGAAAGTGTCTCCAACATAGGCTTGATTCGACTTTTAGAGGCTTGCAGTTTGGCCAGAAAAGATGTCTCTGTGGGAGATGTCGGGTTCCGGATTGGGCCGCGACTCAATGCTGCAGGGCGGATGGGGATGGCGGATCTGGCAGTTGAGCTTTTCTTTTCTGAATCTTCCCAAGAAGTCTCAGAGATTGTCTCCAAGCTCGATTCGTTGAATTCAAAGAGACAATCTGTCGAGGGAAAAATCTATGATCAGGCTTTAAGCCTTATAAGAGATAAGTCCCTGGATAGACGCTACAAACTCTTGATCTTGGGATGTGAGGAATGGCATCGGGGAGTTTTGGGTATAGTTGCCTCGAGGATCAAGGATCTCTACTACAGGCCAGTCCTTCTTTTTGCTTATGAAGGCGGGAAAGCCTATGGTTCAGGCAGAAGCATAAGGGAATTTTCCTTGATCGAATGTTTGGAGGCTTCCCGGAGCTTTTTTCTCAATTTTGGAGGTCACACCCAAGCTGTTGGCTGTGAGGCAGAGCAAGAGCGGATGTTTTCCCTGAGGACAGCTTTGAATAAGTATGCTGATTCGAAACTCAAGAAGGAACAGATGATAAGGAAGATTCACATCGATGCCCAGATCGATTTTTCGGATGTCAATTCTCTTTTCTTGGAGAAATATTCGCTTCTCTCTCCTTTTGGAGTGGGAAATCCCAAGCCTGTGTTCTTGACCAGGAAAGCAGAAGTGGTTTCCCAACCTCAAAAGCTTCAGGGAAGACACAGCAAGTTTTTGATCAAACAAGATGGGAGAATCTTCGAAGCACTAGGATGGAGGAGGGACGATTGGGCAGAGAATCTTCAGAGAGGAATGGCAATCGATCTTGTCTACACTCTTCAACTTTCTCGCTTTCTTGGCGAGGAGAGTCTTTCGCTCTCAGTCGAGGACATAAAAATTTAACCTTCACATGATTGAAAGATGAAGATAAATCCGGCTTATTTGATTAGAACTGCTGTTGTTGCAATTCTTTTGATCATCCTCTTTTTGATAGGATGGAATTTCATCAGCCAGTCCAAAAGGAAGCCAAAAATACCTTTCCAATCTGAACAGATTGCCGCTCAGAAGGTTGAGAAAGGAGAGAAGATCGAGCATTTTGAAGTCAAGGGAGAAAAGGGAAATTTCAGAGTTCGAGCAGATAAACACTACATGGGAGAGGATAACAGGTACCATCTTGAAGGAAAGGTGGAGGTGGTCTTTTTCAAGAGAAGAGAAGGGGAAGATGTTACTATTTATGCCCAAGAGATTATCTATGATCAGGATTGGAATCATTTTTCGGCAAAAGGAGAAGGGAAGGTTCGCTTTAAAGAAATCCTGATTGAGTCTCCTTTTTTAGAGTATGATAAACTCAGTGATACTTTCTCCAGCACAGAGGGAGGCCGGTTTTCTTCCCCATCTCTTTCAGGATCAGCCCAAAGGATGAGCTACTCTCTGAAAGAGGAACAACTCAGGCTTCAAGATAATGTCTATTTTTCCATCAAGCCCAATCTGGAAACATCTTTTCCCTTAGAGGTAAGGGGGAAAAGGTTTGTCTATAGCAAGAAAAAGAAAAAGGGTTTCATTGATGGGAATGTATACATCATCCATGGAGGAAGCCAAGCTTGGGCCGATTACGCTGAATTTGATTTGTTCGCCAATGAAGAGCAAGTTAAAGATCTGTTATTGAAAGGAAGAGTTCGTGCCACCATCATAGAAGAAGAAAAAGAAGAAGAACCTAAACCAGAAAGTGCCACATTTGTTCTTTATGGGAAAAGGCGAGAAATCAAGGCTGAAGAGGTGAAGATTCGAGGGTTTATGGATCTTCCCAAGGTCCATGTTTTGGAAGCAAGGGGTGATTGTTCTTTCAAGTTTCTCTCTTCTCAGGGAGCATTGACACACATCCAGGGGGAGATTGTTGAATTTGTTCTCAGCAGAGAGGGGCAACTACGGGGATTTCGAGCTCAAGAAAGGGTAAGGATTGAGGAACGAGATAAAAAGAAGGATGAAGTCAGGATCATCGAGGGAAAAACAATTAGCGCCAAGGCCGACAAGGTTCTTAAAGTGAGCGGTGATGAAGAGAAAAGACCTAGGATTTTGTTTAAAGGGAGTGAGATCAATGCTGAAGAGGTTTCCCTTTTCCTCGAGAGTGGCGATCTGGAGGTTAAAGGTGATGTCAAGATGGTTCTCAAGTTTCAACAGACAGAGAAGAAACAGGTAGGATTTTTTTCTAAGGATCAGCCTATTTTTATTCTGGCTCAGGAAATGAGATATTCGGAGGGAGAGAGACGTTTTCTCTTTGAGAAGAATATCAAGATGTGGCAGGAGAAGCAGACTCTTATGGCAGAAAAAGTGGAATTGGATGAGGAAAAGGGACGATTATTATGCTCAGGTAATGTGAAGTCGATCGTCCCTTATAAACCCAAGGACAAAGAAGAAGAAAGACTGGAGGTTTCTGCTGAAAACATGAGTTTTGATCCGGAAGAGAATGCGGTTTCCTTCGACAAGAATGGCTCCTTAGAACTTAAAGATATCCAGCTCCAGGCTCAATTTATTCGTGTTTATCTAAGGAAAAAAGGAGGAGAGATGGAAAGAATCACGGCCCAAAAGAATGTAGTTGTTGTTCAGAACGAAAAAGAGGGAAGAGGAGAAGAGGGTATCTATGAGCTGGAAAAGGAGACCTTCGTTTTGTTGGGAGATCCTGTATTAATAGATAAAGATAAGGGGAAGATAAGGGGGGATAAATTGACATTTTATATGGGCGATGGTAGAATCGTCGTTGAAAATAAGGAGAGAGAAAGGTCTATTACCGTCATAAAATCGTGAAAGATGAAGGATTACATAGAAGCCATAGGGCTCGAAAAGAGCTACCACAAGAAGAAAGCAGTAGATAATGTTTCCATCAAGGTCAAAAAAGGTGAGATTGTAGGGCTTCTAGGTCCTAACGGGGCTGGAAAGACAACAACTTTTTCCCTCATACTCGGCCTCATTCCCCAAGATTCAGGGCGAATCTTCTTGGAAGATGAAGAAATAACCAATCTTCCTATGTATGTAAGGGCCCGGAGGGGGATGTGCCTTCTTCCTCAAGAACCTTCTGCCTTCAGGAATTTGACCGTGGAAGAGAATCTACTTTCCATAGTGGAAATCATGCGGGATTTCGAGTCTGAGAAAAACGGCAACCTGGATGTGGTTCTTGGGGAATTTGGACTGGAAAAACTTGTTAAAACTAAAGCCTTTGCTCTATCCGGAGGGGAGAGGCGGAGGCTGGAAATTGCACGTGCCCTTATCACCAAACCTCAGTTCATTCTTTTGGATGAGCCTTTTACCGGAATCGATCCCCTAGCTATTTCTGATTTGCACAGGATTATTCTTTCCTTGAGAAATAAAGGCATTGGTCTCCTCATTACTGATCACAATGTGCAGGATACGCTGAAAATCACAGAAAGAGCTTATATCATTGATAGGGGGAAAATTCTGGATAGCGGGACTCCTCAGGAACTGGTTTCTTCTGAGGAAGTCAGGCGAAGTTACCTTGGAGAAGATTTTACACTTGAATGATGATTCAGGATTAACGAAGGGCAGCTCATGATTTTGAAACAACGTTTGGATCAGCGGCAGGTTCAGAAATTGATTCTTGCCCCCGCCCTCCAACAGGCTATCAAGCTCCTTCCTCTGACCAATCTGGAGCTTATCGAGATCATCGATACCGAGCTTTCCCAGAATCCTCTTCTGGAGGTGGAAGAGGAAATGGAAGAAAAATATACAGAAAAGGAATCAAAAGAAAGCACAGAAAGCAAAGAAGGCACAGAAAGTAAAGAAGGTGAAAACGGTAAAGAGGAAGAACAGTCAGAGGAAGAGATCAAAGAGACATCAAGCAGTGAAGAAGACCTGGAGTTTGAATCTTACTTTCAGGAATACTTTGATGAGGGATTCCGATCATTTTTTTACGAGAAGAAAGAGGTCCCGGCTCTAGAGAATATTATCTCGAGGAGCGTCTCTCTTTGGGATCATCTGAATTGGCAGGCCAATTTAACATTCTTCGATGATAAAGAAAAAGAGATTGCTCAATACATCATCGGGAACATAAATGAAGACGGTTATTTGACGGTTACCTCCGAAGAGGTGGCTCAAGCGACAGGTAGTTTTCTGAAAAAAGTCGAAGAAGTCAGAGATAAAATTAAAAAGTTTGATCCGGTGGGGGTTGGAAGTCTGACATTAAAAGAATGCCTTTTAACTCAGATGGAGTATTTACAGGTCGAGGATGAAGTCACTCGAGACATCATCAATCATCACCTTCCCCTCTTGGAGAAATCAGATTTTTCTCAACTGGCGAGAGTCCTGAATATCCCTCTTGCTGCCATAAAATATCATATAGAAGTCATCAAAGGCCTGGACCCCGCTCCCGGAAGTAAGTACACTCAGGAAAAAACCTCCTATGTCATTCCTGATATCGTAGTGACCAAGGAGGATGATGAACTGAAAATAACTTTGAACGATGAGGGATTGCCCCACTTAAAAATCAACAGCTACTACAAAAGGCTGCTGGCAAATGCCTCCAAGGAGAACCTCGAAGCCCAGAAGTTTTTGAAGGATAAGATGAAAAAAGCTCTCTGGTTTCTGCGTAGTCTTGATCAGAGGAACCGAACCATATATAAAGTTGCCAAGTTCATCGTCGACAAGCAAAAAGATTTCATTGACAAGGGGATTGAATATATCAAACCCCTGACTTTGATAGAACTGGCCCAAGAAATAGGTGTTCATGAATCCACCGCCGGTCGTGTGGTAGCCAATAAATATATAATGACGCCAAGAGGAGTGTATCCCCTCAAATATTTTTTTCACAAGTCTATCTCTGGAGATTATGGGGAGGAAATTTCCTCTCTGAGGATAAAAGCGAGGATAAGGAAGCTGGTGGAGAATGAGGATAAAGACAGTCCATTGAGCGATATCGAGATAGAGGAGATACTGGCAAAGGAGAATTTCAAAATTGCTCGTCGGACAGTGGCTAAATACAGGAAACAGCTCAAAATACATCCCTCACATATCAGAAAGAGAAGGTACTTGATGGAGAAGAGTCAATGAAGATTAATTACACAGCCAGGCATGTAAACATCACTCCTGATATCAAGAAATACTGCGAAAGAAGAGTAAAAAATCTAGAAAGGCTCTTAGATAATCCGGTGGAAGCAGATATTACTCTATCTGTTGAAAAATTCAGGAAGAGGGTCGAAATCAACGTCAAGAGCAAGAGAGTCACTTTGAATGTGGACGAGGAGACCCATGACATGCTCAGCTCTTTGGGTGTGGCTTTTGACCATATTGAGAGGAGGATTAAGAAGGAGCGGGAGAAACTGAAGAGACGCAAAAGAAGGAAGTCCAGGGAAAGAGAAATTTTTGCGCCTGCTGCAGAAACACCAGAGGAGCGAAGAAGAGTCATTAGGAGTGAGGATTACACGCTCAAGCCCCTATCCGTAGAGGAAGCCCTTCTTCAGTTTGACTTGGATGAGAAAAAAGAAATTTTTGTCTTTCGTAAGACGGGCTCGGGAAAATGGGCTGTCCTGTACCGGAGAAAGGACGGGCATTACGGATTAGTCGAGCCAGAATGATGGAGAAAATCCGTTGAGAATAAACAATCTTTTGATGGGGGATATGATCATTACTGACTTGAAGTCTACGGACAGGGAGGGAGTCCTCAGAGAAATGGTGAGCTGTTTGAAAAAAAAGGATAAGATTCCTAAAGAAAAAGAATTATACGAGAAGCTTCTCCAGAGAGAAAATCTAGGGAGTACAGCCATTGGAGAGGGAGTGGCCATTCCCCATTGTAAGATGAAGGGGATAAAAAATCCTCTGGTATTATTGGCCATTTCCAAGAATGGGGTCAATTTTTACTCTTTAGATGGGAAACCCTCGAATATTTTTTTTCTTGTAGTTTCCTCGCCGGAAAATCCGAGTCTTAACCTTCAAATTTTAGCCTCCATTGCCCACCTGGTAAGAAAAGCCGATTCATTGCTGAAGAAGGTCCTTCATGCCGAAAATATAAGCCACATCCTCGATGTCATTCGCGAGGAAGAAGAAAAATTAGATGGGTAACGGGAAAAGATCTTCCCTTTATGTTTATGATTTTTTCCGGAAAACAGAAGAATCCCTTAAACTAAGGGCCGTCTTAGGAAAAACAGATTTTAAGAGAGAAATCAATCCCGCCTCGTTCCAAAAAAAAATTTGGCCAATTCAGATCTGGGGGAAAAAAGAGATTAAAAGGTTAAAAAGCCTTCCTGAGAAGAGAAGAAAATCCTTTTTAAAAGAAAGTATCAACAAGAATACTGCCTGTGTGATTCTTTCAGAAGGGCTTGCTTTTTATCCGGAAACAATGACAGAAGCTAAGAAGGAAGGACTAGCTCTTTTCGAAAGCCAGCTTACACGGAGAAAATGTCGAGAGCAGGTCAAACGATTTTTTACCTCATCTTTCTTACGCCTTACCCTCATGCCAGGGGGATTGCTCTCGATTTTTGGATTGGGTGTACTTATCACAGGAGATAGCGGTATCGGTAAGAGCGAGAGTGCATTGGAGCTCATTTCGAGGGGTCATAGGTTTGTCTCAGACGATGTGACTCAGTTGAGGAAAACAACTGCTGGTAAGCTTATGGGGCAATCTCCACCACTCAGCCGATATTTTATGGAAATAAGGGGATTGGGGATTATCAACATCAAGGAGATTTTCGGAGAAAGGCGCATTTGCCGAAACTCAGGACTCGACCTTATCATCAACCTCAAGGCATGGGAGAAAGGCCGAGAATATGATCGACTGGGCCTCAGATTTCCAGAAGACCGCAACATCTTAGGGCAGAAAATCCCCCAGATCAATATTCCTGTCGGGCCGGGCAGAAACATAGCTACCTTGATCGAAATCGCTTGTAAGGTGCATATCCTGAGGAAGAAAGGCTATTTTGCTCCCCTGGAATTAACTACAAAAATCAGACGAGCTCTCACCGTCTAATAAATAGAGAAGGTGCAAATGATAACAGACGATCGTTTTCTTATCATCACCGGTTTATCGGGGTCAGGGAAAACAGTTGTCAGCCACTTTCTTGAAGACATGGGCTATTATTGCATGGATAACCTGCCAGCAAAGCTCATCCCTGATTTTGTGGATCTATGGATGCGCAAAGAGGTGGAGATTGCAAAAGTGGCCTTGGTGGTGGATATCCGAGAGCCTGGTTTCCCCACCGAATTTCCCAAAGTTTTAAAGAAAATCAGAGATAAAGTATCTCCGAGGCTGATCTTCTTGGAGGCTTCGGATGAGACTTTGGTGACAAGATTCAAGGAAACAAGGCGACCCCATCCTCTGGCCAAGAGAATGTCGGTTCTGGAAAGTGTGGAGTTGGAGAGGAAAAGGTTGGAAGGCATAAAAAAATTAGCTGATGATGTCATAGACACTTCATCCAAAAGAATCGCTGAGCTGAAAAAATTCTTAACCACAAGACTGCTGAAAGAAAGAAAATTGAAGCTGCAAATTCTTATTGTCAGTTTCGGCTACAAATATGGCATTCCTCTGGACTCTGATTTGATCTTTGATACCAGATTCCTCCCTAATCCTTTCTATATAGAGGAGTTGAGAGAAAAGACAGGAAGGAGCGATAAAATAAAGGATTACGTGCTCAAAGCTCCTGAGACCAAGAAATTTCTAAAGGAACTGTATCACTTTATCGACTATTTGATTCCTCACTTCGTGGAAGAAGGGAAGAGTTATCTGACCGTATCCATCGGATGTACAGGAGGAAAGCACAGAGCGGTGGTTGTTGCCGAGAAGCTGAAGGAACATCTCAAGAAAACAAACCATAGTTTAAGGATTCATCATCGGGATATACATAAATAAGTTAAAAATTTACCTTCATTGATGAGAAATGGTAATATGGTATGGTAATATGGTGAGATAAGAGAAAGGAGATTTTGCCCATCAGAAAGCAATGATTGGAGAATCCGAGCAGCAGGGATAAGATGATCGGCGGAATCATTGTTTCGCACGGAAAACTAGCTGAGGAACTCCTCAATGCATTGACTATCATCCTGGGCGAGGTTGTCAACATGGAAGCAATTTCCATCGGGTGGTACGACGATGTGGAGGAATCAAAGAAAAAAATCAACCAAAGCTTGAAGAGGGTAAATCAGAAGAGCGGCATTGTTATTTTCACAGATATGTTCGGAGGAACTCCTTCCAACCTCAGCTTCAGCTTTTTGAAGGATGATCAAGTGGAGATCATTACGGGAGTTAATCTTCCTATGCTCATAAAATTTGTATCTCTTCAGAGAAGCAGTAATTTGAAAGAGGTAGCCAAGAAGGTGGTGGAACAGGGCAAGAAGAATATTCATCTGGCCAGTGCACTTCTTAATTTAAAAGACTGACCTTTCCCTTTCCGATGGTTGAGAAGGAAATCACCATAAAAAACAAGCTAGGGTTGCATGCAAGGGCTGCTGTTAAATTCGTCAATCTGGCCAACCGCTTTGTCTCCGCGGTGAAAATAGAAAAGGATGGAAATGAAATCGATGGCAAAAGCATCCTGGGAATTCTGACTTTAGCAGCCACCCAGGGATCGAGGATCACCTTGAGAATTTCCGGAAAGGACGAGAGAGAAGCCGTGAAGGCGCTGGTAAGCCTTATTGAGGATAAATTTCAAGAGAAAGAGTAAATGGAATATTCGCGACTTAGAGGAATTGGCGTTTCTCCTGGTATCGCTATAGGCGAAGTGCGCCTGACAGAGACTGTGGTGTTCACATCGCGCAAGGAAATGATCTCCTCCAGTAAAGTCGAAGATGAGTTAAAGAGATTCCAGAGGGCTAGGCGCCAGACAAAAGGTCAATTGATCCGCATCAGAGAACAGATGAAAGAAAAAATTGGAGAAGAACACTCTTTCATCTTTGAAGCTCATCTGCTCATTCTCGAGGATAAATCGCTGTCTTCAGAGATAGAAAGAATTATCAAGGAAGACAAATGCCAGGCAGAGTGGGCTATCTCGCTGGTTCATGAGAAATATAAGAAGATTTTCGAATCCATCAATGACGAATATTTTAGGCAGAGGAAATCGGATGTCTCCGATGTCCTGAGCAAAGTCTACAGGAACTTATACCCCATAAAGCCTCGAAGAGGAGAGGATGAGAGTGAGAAGGTATTAGTGGCTCATGACCTTCTTCCATCGGAGGCCGCCTCAAAACTGAGCAAAGGCAATGTGCTGGGAGTGGCCATCGACATGGGAGGGCAGACTTCACACACAGCGATTCTTGCCCGTTCGTTGAATATTCCGGCTGTGGTGGGCTTGCGCAACATCACCCGGCGAGTCAAAGACGGTGATTATTTGATTGTGGACGGAACAGATGGGGAGGTAATCATCAACCCGCCCTTGGCTATAAAAAGGGAATTTTCGAGCAAGAAGAAAAAATATGATGATTATAGGAAAGAGCTTCAGAAAACGGCAAAATTGAAGGCCACCACATTGGATGAAGTCACGTTTTATCCTTTGGCGAATATCGAGCTTCCTGAGGAAATTAATCTTGCCTTTTCTTTGGGGGCTGAGGGGATCGGGCTTTTCAGGTCAGAATTTATTTACCTCCAGAGCACCACTCTTCCCAGTGAGGAAGATCATTTTTCGATTTATTCCCAGCTAGCCAAGGAGGCTTATCCATCCCCTGTCTATATTCGGACAGTGGATCTTGGCGGAGAGAAAACTTTGCCGCAATTGAAGATAGAAAAAGAACCCAACCCTGCTCTCGGTTTAAGAGCCATTCGTTTTTCTCTCCGCGACAAAGATCTGTTCAAGATTCAGCTCCGAGCGATCCTCCGGGCGAGTTACCTCAACAACATGAGAATTATGATCCCTATGGTTACCGAGATTGAGGAGATCGCCGAAATTAAGCTCCTCTTTCAGGAGATCAAGCAGGAGTTCAAGCGGAAGCGAATCAAATTTGATGAGAATATTCCTTTAGGAGTGATGATAGAGGTTCCCGCTGCTGCAGCTATGACAGATGTACTGGTGGATGAGGTCGATTATTTGAGCATCGGCACCAATGATCTGATTCAGTATTACCTGGCTGTTGACCGTTCCAACGAGTTTGTCTCTTATCTTTATAAGCCGCTTCACCCCTCTATTCTGAGGCTTATCAGATTCGTTATCGAGACAGGTCAGAAGAAGGGAAAAGAAGTAACGGTCTGTGGAGAAATGGCAGCTGATCCTCTCTCAGCCATCGTTCTGCTCGGATTTGGATTGAAGAAATTCAGTATGAATCCTATATTTATTCCCCGGGTTAAGAAAGCCCTCCGTTCGGTGGAGTATAAGACCGCCCGGAAGATTGTTCAGAAGGCGATGTTCCTCAAGACGGCTCAAGAAATCGAGGAATATATTATCGAGAGAATACTGGTCAAATATCCCAAGGCTTTTCTGATGGGGCAGATCACTTAACGCTCCTCTCTCCCGTAATCATCTTCTAAACGGACGATGTCATCCTCATCTGAATCGCCAATCCATATTTCCATCACCCGAGCTCTCTTACTCCCGAGACAGCGAAGCCGATGCGGAGTTTTCCTGGGGATGAAGATTTCTTCGTCTTCTTGGGGCTGCCAGACTTTGTCACCGATTGTTATCTCCAGGCCTCTGTCGAGTATGATCCAGAACTCATTCCGGAGGTGATGGTATTGAAGGGAGAAAGCTTCACCAGGGTTGAGGGTGATGATCTTAATGCTCTTTGCTTCTCGGTGAGGATAAGAACGGAATTTTCCCCAGGGCCTTATATCCTCCAGGATGTTTTCTCTGTATTCGGTCTCTATATCTTTATCGTCTTTTTTTTCCATGGCGTCTGCCTGGAGTCGATGTTGAAGGTGTCGTTTTCTGAATAAATGTTGAATTCAGGCAACTTTAGGGATTGATTATATGTGCTATCCCTCCTGAAAGATCCCTTTAGCCTGGACAGAATCTGACTTTAATACATTAAAATGGGACTTCGTCCTCTTCCTCACTCTCCTCTTTGGATTCTGGTTGTTCCTCTTTAGAAAAATCAGTGGACGTAGAATCCGGATATTGATCCTCCGGCCCCTCTTCTTTTTTTCCAAGGAGAATGATATTTCGAGCTTCGATCTCTGTGGTGTATCTCTTATTCCCCTCCCTGTCTTGCCAACTCCGTGTTCGTATCTTTCCTTCAAGGTAGATCTGTTTTCCTTGGCTGAGGTATTTTTCACAGAATTCTGCAAGCTTTCCCCAAACGACAATCCGGTGCCATTCAGCCCGAATGCTGCTCTCATTGGTATTGGGGTTGTAGTAGCGCTCGTTGGTGGCTAGAGTGAATCGAGCCACAGCCCTTTCTGTATTAGGTAGATATCGAAGTTCAGGCTTCTGTCCGAGACGGCCGATGAGAGTAGCTTTGTTGAGGCTGTTGATGTCCCTCATGTTAAGATTGCAATTCCTTAATTTTTTGCTGAGCGATCTTGGTTTCTTCTTCCAGCGGATATTTGCTAATCAGGAGTTTGAAAACAAGAAGAGCCTCCTCCTTTTTTCCTAGTTCCATCAGGCTGAAGCCCTTTTTCAGATAGGCAGCGGCAACTTTATCTCCCAAAGGATAATCCAGGATCAATTCATTGAAGTATTCGATTGCTTTATCGAATTCTTTCAGGCTGAAATAGCATTCACCTATCCAGTACAAGGCATTGTCTGATAGAGGACTATTCGGAAATTGCTCTCTGTACAGATGAAATCCTTCGATGGCCAGCTGGAAATTCCCCTTCAGATAATCCGTATAGGCCATGTTGTAGACCACTTGAGGGGATAGCGAGGGGGAAGGGATAGGAGTGGGAGGCAGGTCCTGCTCTTGCTCTTTTTCTCTTCCTTTGGTTCCTTCTTCTGGCGGCTTGCTTTCCAGGTTCTGATCTTGTTCTGGAGGGACAAAAGCGCCTTTCTTGATTTCTATGAGTTCTCCATAGAGCTTGGTCACCTGGGAATTTAGATTTTCCATTTTTTCAAGCATGATCTGGTATTGGGCAGGAATCCTTTTCTGATTTTCTTGTAAGCTGGCCTGGTCTCTTTGAAGAAGCCTCGCCAGATTCAAAAGTTCATCGAATTGATCCTTGATGAGTTTGATATCCACAGTGTTGCTCTCTATCTTTTCCTCAAGCTGGATGATTTTTTGTTTGAGAATCTGTACATCTTGGTAAATAAGCTCGTAGGCCTTTTTGCTTTTATCTGCCCCGAATAAAAGAATAGGGATAAGAAGGAGAGCAAATGTGCTGGAAGAAATTTTTTTGAGCATGAATTATTTGGCAATTATGGTGAATTGCGCGCGACGGTTTTTCTGCCAAGCGACTTCGTTATGTCCGGGATCCAAGGGTTGACTTTTTCCGTAGGATATAATTTCTATCCTGCCGGGAGATACTCCCAGAGATGTCAGGTAGTCAAGGGTAGCCTTGGCTCTTTTTTCGCCCAAAGCAAGGTTGTATTCTTCTGTCCCTCTTTCATCGCAATGTCCCTCGATGAGCAGCCTTGCGGTAGTGAATTTTTTCAGCCATGCGGCGTTTTCTTCAAGAACAGGTTTAGCATCGTTGCGGATGAAGTATTTGTCATAGTCGAAATGGATCATTGCCAGAGGAGCTTCTTTGTTGATTTCCTCAAGAGATTTGGCCATGAATATCTCTTCTTCGGTCAGCTCGGGTTCTTTGACAACGGCTGGCTTTTCAACTTTTTCCACCTTAGGCTGTTCCTTCATTTGTGGGGGTGGCGGTGGAGGGGCTTCTTCAACTTTCTTCCGGCAGGAGAGGAAAAAGGCGAAGACCAGAAGACAGACGAGTGAGAGAATGACTAGTTTTTTCATTGGGCCTCCTTTGTGAGAATTATGTTATCTCTTATTATTAAACGCATTTCCTGCTTGTATCTTCAACCTTTTATACAATTAAACTCAGCTGCTGTCAACATAAACCCTGTCGAACGGTTTGTTCGAGGAATGGGTCTTGCAACGTACCATGCTCTTTTTGACCTGTTGGAGGAGTAGCTCAATATTTTTAACGGGACCAGTCAGGGAGCTTATTCTCTCCCTTTGAGGTTAGTCGTCGTAGGTTTGCCCCATCATAGTCGATAGTATAAACCTGGATTGTTCCAGTCAGATTCGAGGAAAATATAATATGTCGGCCATCCGGAGACCAGGAGGGAGATTCATTACGAGCGTTGCTTTCTGTGAGTTTCATGATCTGGTTTGTTCTGAGGTTGAGGACATAGATGTCGAATATCTGGTCGACCCGGGAGACATAGGCGATGCGATCGCCTGTCGGAGACCAAGCAGGGCCGTCGTGGTAGCCACCACCGAAACTGATCCTTCTGACGTTGGAACCCTCGGCATCCATGATGTAGATCTGTGGAGTGCCTCCCCGGTCAGAAGTAAAGACTATTTCCCTGCTGGTTGGAGACCAGGAGGGAGCTGTATCAATGGCATTATTGAAAGTCAGCCTCCTTGCGTTTTTTCCATCACTATCAGCCACAAAGATTTCGGTATTGCCCTCATCAGCTTGGGAGCAGAAAGCCAATTTCTTTCCATCGGGGGAGAAAGAAGGCCCGAAATTTGTCCCCTTACTGGCCACTTCTGTTATTTTCCCCTCAAAAGGATTCAGGATGAGAAGGCTGGCCTTGTTTTTCCGATAGGATGTGAAAGCAATATTTTTTCCGTCCGATGCCCACGCAGGCATATAATCAAGAGTAGTATTGAAGGTCAAACGGGTTTGATTACGGCCGTCATAATCCATCATGTAGAGCTCATCGTTTCCGTCTCTATTAGATATAAAGACGATTTTGGAGGTGAAAATTGTCTTTTCCCCGAAAATTTCATGAAGGATAGCATCGGCCATCTTATGGGCGACTAAAGGGAGAAGATTCCTTTCAGACTTGTAGCGCTTGCCCTTAATAAATCGTTCTCCTCTAACATCGTAGACTTTACCCTCGAAAAGAATACTGTCTCCCTCTGCGCTGCGGACTTCCCCCACAAAGAGAATCTTGGCCTGCACGGATTCCCAATCCTTGAAGAATATTTTATCCGGATTCAATGGCCGGATGTAATCGTAGTAGCTTTTGGGCAAAATCTGGAAGACACGGCTGTACTTTATGTCATCGGAAAGAATCTGATAAAGTTCTTGGGAAGCTTCGGATATTTGGGGAGAATTGTCGTGGACGATAAAGGGAGGGATTGCTATGGGAATAGCTGGCATGCCTTCCTTGATGCTCAACACAACCTCTTGTTGGGGATAGAGCAGGTAAAAAAGTGAAAGAAGGCCCAAGGCAGTTAAGATAATCTTTGATTTCATTTGGAATGCTCGAATATCAGATGGATTCCTAAGTACTCCTCCTCGTATTCTCTGGGAAGAGGAGGAAAAGGTGAAGATGATTGGACGGCCCGAAGAGCAGAAAGATCCAGGGAGCGTAGACCGCTGGATTCTTCGATTTTAAGTGAAGATATGCGGCCGTCCCGCAGGATTCTGAAATAAACAGTTGTCTGGAAATTGCCTCTTGTTCCTGGGTCGACCAGGGAGGTAAACCAATTACTAGAAACCCTGTCGATGATGATTTGGAGATAGTAGGTATAAGGGAAAGTAGACAGGCCGATTTGGGAAGAATAGGGAGATTGGAGGCCAATACCAGAACCAGAGCCCCCTCCAAAACCGAACCTCACTCCAGAGCCAGCCCCACTGCCCGAGGCTTCTTCTTTTGAGCTTGTGGAGGGACTTGTTTTTTCCGGCTTTTGAATAACAGCTTTTTTCTCAGTTCTTGGTGCGGGTTCCTTCTCTGGTTTTTCCACTGGATGTCTTAGGGAAGAGGAAGGGGCTTCTTCCAGCTTTTGAGGTGTAGTCAGATCTCTTAGTGTTTCTCGTTCTGGTATGGCTGTTTCTGCAACTTTTTCCCCACCACCCGGACTTCCACCACCACCTCCCCCTCCGCCCGGTAGGGAAACCACATTGACATAGTGGATCATTCCTTGGCGGGAGGGTTTGGGGAAATAAGGAGAGAGAATGATAAGGAGGAAGAGAGTCAAATGGGCAAATACAGAGAGAATGACTGCTCTTTTAAACCTCTGATAATCTCTGTTAAAGGTGACCATTCTCATGATTTTTCTTCAGGTTCTAAGGGCTCTACCACAAGGCCTACTACTTCCACATCAGCCTTTTTGACGATGTCCAGGATACGCATCACAAAGCCGTAAGGGAGATCTTTGTCTGCCTGAAGGAACACAAGTTTTCTCTCTTTTCCGAAAAAATATTCTTTTAATTTCTGCTCTAAAAGAAACTGGTTGATCACTGAATCTTCGATGTGGATGTATCGGTCTTTGGTGATGGTGAGGGTCAATCCTTCCTCTGCGGGCATAGATTCTGTTTCTGCTTGAGGCAGATTGACTCCGATTCCCGATTGCATCATCGGAGCTGTGACCATGAAGATGATCAGAAGAACGAGCATGACATCAACCAGAGGAGTAACGTTGATTTCAGAGAGAGACGTTCCTAACTGTCTCTTGGTGATACGTTGGGTTTTAAGAGCCATAGATTCTTTCTGCGAGATTGAGGAACTCCAGAGAGAAATCCTCCATCTCCGTGATTAAATCCTTTATGCGATGGAGAAAATAGTTGTAGGCCACAACGGCTGGGATGGCAGCAAAGAGTCCAGCCGCGGTGGCGATAAGAGCCTCCGCAATACCCGGAGCAACCGTTACCAGGCTTGCTGAGCGCACGATTCCTATCCTGTGGAAAGCATCCATGATACCCCAGACCGTTCCGAACAACCCGATGAAGGGAGTTACGCTTCCTGTGGTGGCCAAAAAACTCATCATCCTTTCCAACCGAGCTATTTCGTTATTTGAGCTCTTGATCAAAGCTCGGTTCAAACTTTCCAGTTTACCTGGGGTAAAAGACGGATTAGGGTTGGATTTTGTCTGGTAGGAAAGCTCCTTGAAGCCGGAGCGGAAAAGCACGGCTAAAGGACTCGACCGGTATCTCCTGCAGGCTTCGTTGACTTCTTGTAAATTTTTGCTCAGCCGGAACACTTTCAAGAATTTACGGGATTGGCTGGAAGCAATTTTGAGGGTTTTTCTTTTAAAAAAAATGATTGCCCACGAGAACACAGAAAAGAGGATGAGAATAAGGATAACCATTTGGACTACTATACCTGCTTGTAGAACGAGCTTCAGAAAGTTCATGATTTTACACAAGAAAAGTAGCATATGCCTGGGATATTTGTCAAATGAACACACCCTACTGCTGGTGAATCTGTTACGCAAATAAGGATGCTTATGTGCCGAGTTAGCAGATTGACAAAGATCTACTGAAAGGATAGATTGAATATTCGTATATTCGAGTAAGAAAGAAGACATTCAAGAAAGGGAAAATCAAATCAAGAAAGAGAGACGATTTCAGCCGGCTCAATTCTTAGCCATCAGTTTCATAACGGCGATCCTGGTTGGAACTGTGCTGCTTCTTCTTCCCTTCACCACCACATCCGGACGGATTTCTTTAGTGGATGCCCTGTTCACAGCCACCTCTGGAGTCTGTGTGACAGGACTCATCGTGCAGGATACAGCCACATACTTCACTCCTGCTGGACAGATCATCATTCTCATCCTCATTCAATTGGGAGGATTAGGAATCATGACTTTCTCCACTCTTGTTCTTCTTGCTGCCGGCAGGAAGATTTCTATAAAGGACCGAATCATCATTCAGCAAGGATTCCATCCTGCCGTTCCTCTAGACATCAGATCCCTTATCAAACGCATATTTTTCTACACCATCACTATAGAGCTAACAGGGACTCTTTTCTTCTTTCTGAGATTCAATAAGGAACATTCATGGCTCAAGGCCCTCTACCTCTCCATCTTCCATTCCATCTCCGCCTTTTGCAATGCTGGATTTTCTCTGTTGAGCAACAGTTTCATGTCTTACAGGGGAGATACGTGGATAAACGTCACTCTTGTAATCCTGATCGTCCTCGGAGGATTAGGGTTTCTGGTTATTGATGAATTGAGAAGCGGGGTCTTATGCTTTTTTAAAAAGCAAAAAACTAAGGTGTCCCTCCATACCAAAATTGTCCTGAGCATGACCTTATTCCTTATCCTGTCTTCCTTTGTCTTTTTTCTTCTTGCAGAATGGAACCAGTCCCTGAGAAATTTTACTTTTAAAGAAAAGGGCATCTCCACACTCTTCCAGATCGTCACTCCTCGAACAGCCGGATTCAACACCATGGACCTCAATTCCTTGAGTTTCGCAGTGATTTTTCTCCTGATGATGCTGATGTTTGTGGGGGCTTCTCCTGGTTCAACGGGAGGAGGAGTGAAGACTAGTACTGTGGGCGTGATTATAGCCTTCCTCAGGTCCAAAATTCGAGCCAGAGAATCTGTGAGTCTGTTTTACAGAACTCTGCCACTCGAATTGGTGATGAGGGCTTTTACTGTGGTCACTCTTTCTGTTTTCATCATTTTTCTTTCTTCTCTGATTCTCCTGTTGACCCAGGCAGGAGCCAGCATGAAAGAAGCGCTCTTCGAAGTATTTTCAGCGTTTGGCACAGTAGGGCTTTCTTTAGGATTAACACCGAGACTTACAGATCTGGGGAAAGTGGTTATTGTTCTCACCATGTATATCGGCCGCATAGGACCATTGACTCTCCTTTATGCCTTTAGCCGGGAGAAGGCTTATGGAAGATTTGAATACGTGGAAGAAACTGTTATGATAGGTTAACGACTCAAAGGAGATGAAGCCATGAAGTTTGCTGTGATTGGACTGGGGAGTTTTGGCTCGCATGTGGCCAAGACTCTGTATGAGAAGGACAACGAGGTCTTGGCCGTGGACAAGAATAAAGATACAGTTGAGGAAGTCAAAGGTTTTGTCTCTCATGCCGTAACCATGGATGCTGCGGTCAAAGAAAACCTTCAAGCGATGGAAATTCAGGATATGGATGTGGTTGTGGTCAGCTTAGGGCCTGAGATGGAGGCTTCCATTCTTACAGTTCTTTACCTTCATGAGATAGGGGTTAAGAGGATCGTTGCTAAGGCTCTGACAGAAGATCATGCCAAAATCCTGGATGCAGTAGGAGCCACAGAGGTTATCTATCCTGAGAAAGATATGGCCATAAAAACTGCCTTGAGATTGAGTAACCCCAATATATTGGAGTATCTTCCTCTTGTATCCGGCTTGGAGATCCAAGAGATAGCTCCTCCAGAAAAATTCATCGGAAAGAGTCTTCAGGATCTGGATTTGAGGAATAAATACGGGATTCAGGTGATCGCTGTCAGGGGATTGATACCAGAGAAACTCACCTTTATTCCCAAAGCAGATTTCATCATCAAAGACAGCGATATTTTGATCATCATGGGAGAGAAAGAGGGCATGGCTAAGCTGGATTCCATAAAACCCAAACCTTGATAAGAAAATACCCCGCACATCATCTAGAAGTTATGTCAGGAAATTTTCTGCTTCCCCATACCCACTATCATTGGCTTCGGGGGGAGGGAAACCGTCCCTCGCCATCTAACTGGATGGAACATCTTCACTCATCAAAGAAATAGAGATACTTACCCTGTTAAAGAAAATGTCGACAAGCGGCATGAAGCTGTGTAAAATGGGGAAATCAGAACACTAATCTCATCATCAAACAAGTAATGGAGAAGCCGCATACAGAAAAATCATATCTTTTTTTATTAAACAAGGAGGAATAATTATATGGAGATCGCAGATATTTTACCCGACTTATTATCTTTAACATCCAAAGCTTTGAGGCGCTCGGAAATCCGCGAGTTGCTCAAGCTTACCAGACAGCCGGGAGTTATTTCTTTTGCCGGAGGGCTTCCTTTCCCAGGGCTTTTTCCCACAGAAGAGATGAAGGATGCGCTCAACACGGTTTTGGATAAGGAGAGTGAGCTGGCTCTTCAATATGGTCCTACCGAAGGCGACAGCCGTTTGATTGAATATCTGGCGAATTGGATGAGAGAAGATGAAGGGATGCAGATCAACGATGACAATATCATGATTGTCTCTGGTTCTCAACAGGCCTTGGATTTAATCGGTAAGGTCTTCATCGACCCAGGGGATCCTATCATCGTCGGGCTGCCTTCCTATCTTGGAGCTCTGCAGGCTTTCAGCGCTCACAGAGCCAGTCTCATCGGCGTAGCTCTGGATAAACAGGGAATGGATGTTGATCGCGTTGAGGAAATACTTAAAGAGCACAAAGAAAAAGGAGAAAGGATCAAGTTTATCTATGTTGTTCCAGATTTTCAGAATCCTTCTGGAGTCACCATGTCATTGGAACGAAGAAAAAGACTTTTGGACCTGTGTTACGACTATGGGACTATAGTAATCGAAGACAGCCCCTACCGTGCATTGAGGTTTGAAGGAGAATCCATACCTATGGTGGGAGCTATGGATAAGAAAGGATATGCCTTTTCCCTTCATACTTTTTCCAAGATCCTTTTTCCCGGAGCCCGGCTGGGCTGGATCATGGCTAACAGTGCAATAATGGATAAGCTAATTATGGCCAAGCAGCCCACAGATTTATGCACTTCACCTTTTTGTCAGTCGGTCGTCTATGAATTTTGTCGGAGAGGGCTTCTCAAGCCGCATATCAAAAAGATAGTCAAGGTCTACAGAAAAAAACGGGATAGGATGCTTCAAGCGCTGGAAGCGTATATGCCTGAGGGAGCAGGAATTGACTGGACCCATCCGCAGGGAGGACTTTTCCTATGGGTCTATTTACCTGAACATATGGATGCAGAGAAGCTGTTGATCAAAGCAGTGGAGAAAGAGGTTGCCTATGTCATAGGCTCTGCTTTCCATTTTGATCGAAGCGGGAAAAATACCATGAGGTTGAACTTTTCTTATCCGAGCGAGGAACAGATCGATGAAGGCATAAAGAGACTGGGAGGAGTAATCAGGGAAGCCCTGTGAAATGAATTCTTGAAAAACTGGAGGCCATCTGTATTTGGTGGCCATCTAGCCGAATCGCTCTTTTGAATCAAGCTACCTCAATTTCAGCTCCACACTCCCGATCCCGGCATCGATCTTAACTTCGAGGGTGATTTCGCTTTGCCCATAAGCCTCATTGGTGTAGATATTATTATTTTTGCTGAAGCCTCTTGCATTAACTGATCCGATTCCTTTATCCACAGCCACACGAACTCCAGTGCTCTGAGGAAGATAGAGCACGATATGTCCCACTCCTCCGTCTATATTGACGTCGAAATCGTTCCTGTGCTCACCTGTAAGATCCACTTCCACGTCGCCGACACCCATATCGACCACCAATGACTCCAGAATCAGGCCTCGAAGGTCAAGATCGCTTTTTCCTGCTCCAAAATCGATCACAAGATCAAGAGGAATGTCCTCTCGAAGGCTGATATCCCATTTGTTCTTCTTTTTCCCCAAAACGAAGCCCTTCTTTTTCCCTTGGCGAACTTCGACTTCGCCATGATTTCCTATCACAGAGTATTCGATATTTGGCTTCATACGCTCAACATTATAGAGGAATGTCCCCTCCATAAGCTGATCTGTACCGCCCCGGAGATAGAGTTCTCCTTCTCCCATTTTGAGCGTGATTTCTGAGGATACTACCTCACCAAGGGGGATGGAATGGGTCTCCTCCTTCATCTCATCAACGGGAACACATGCTGCAAGAGCGGCAATAGAAAGAGTCAGTATAAATAATTTTCGCCATGGTGCTTTGTACATTGGCTCTGCCTCCTTAATTGTAGATACGAGATTTCGAGCCTTTTCGTTCAATATCTGTTTTTGGTTTGATCGCTGACACTTTCACACTTACCGTTGACAAGGACACTTCTTTTATATTCTCAATTGAGGCTTTAAGGTTTTCCGTGATAACCTTTGTGGTCGGGTCAACAAGATGGGGATGGAACACGGGTTTTTCTTTTTCGCAATCCTTTTTTTCTTCGCCTATGGACTATGAATCCGGTTTGGATGTAGAATATTTTTGGAACAGGATTTCAGCAGAGGGAAAATTTTGTTGGTTGATCCAATTAGAATTACTTCTTTCGAATAAGAAGAATTTATTAACAAGTTATACGAAATTATACGATGGTGAATATGAATAGAAAATTCATTTTGTTCTTTTTATCCATCACATTTATCGCTTCTGTTATAAATTTAGAAAGAAGTGATGTGCCCCCAAAATACAAAAAATGGATTGAGGAGGAAGTTATCTACATCATCACTCCTGCAGAAAAGGAAGTGTTCCATAAACTGGAAACAGATAAAGAAAGAGACCAGTTCATGGAAGAGTTCTGGCGGCAGAGAGATCCCACTCCCGGAACTCCCAGGAATGAATTCAAAGAAGAGCATTACAGAAGAATCGCATATGCGAATAAGAAGTTCGGAAGGGGGACACCTATACAAGGCTGGAGGACGGATAGAGGTAGGATTTATATTAAATTGGGTAATCCTGGGCTAATACAGAAATTTATTGATTATTGTATATATCCTGTAGAGATTTGGTATTACCAAGGCAATCCGAGATATGGGCAAGCTCCTCTTTTCCGACTCCTATTCTTTCAGAGACATGGGGTGGGAGAATTTGAGCTGTATAATCCAATATCTGATGGCCCAAGAAGCTTAGTAACCTTAATCAAATCGGGTTCGTTAGTGGAGCAAGATCATGAGGCTTATGAATTAATTAAGAAAAATGTATCCCTTGAATTAGCCGATACATCTTTGTCCTCTTTCCCTGGCCAAGGCAGATGGGAGCATCTCTTGCCCTCTACGATTTTATTGGGCGGGGTTGAAGTCTATCCTCAAAAGAAAGTACAGGATGATTATGCATATGGGTTTTTAGAGCATAAAGCCACAGTTGAAGTCAGCTATTCAGTCTATTATATGGGAAACCAGTCAAGAGTTAACGTTATTCAGGACACATCCGGTATCTTCTTTGTTAATTATTCGATTGAACCAGAAACTCTCTCTGTTGATTCCTATCAGGATAGATATTTTACTAATCTAAAAGTGTCGATGAGAGTCACAGATACTGAAGGAAAAAACATTTTTCAACAGGAGAGGAATTTTCCGATTGAGTTAAAAAAGGAACAATTGAAGAAAATAGGGAAAAGACCTTTTCATCTTTGTGATTCATTTCCTTTAATCCCAGGTGAGTACACATTCAACCTTTTAATGGAAAACACGGTCACCAAGGAATTTACCTCCTTTGAAAAGGATATATCTGTACCTGAGCCTGAATCTTTTCAGATGAGCTCCCTCATATTGGCCAATAAAGTAAATAGAGATTCTCTCTTTAGTCAATTCAATAAAGCGTTTCAGGTAGGGAATCTTCAGATTTATCCATCCCTCGGGAATGTTTTCTGCAGGAAAGACAAAATGTTTCTTTTTTTTCAGCTTTATGGATTAGGTCAGGAATTAGAGGAAAATGCCTTTTTAGAATATACGTTTTATAGAGGAGAGGAAGAATTTCAGACAACACATAAAAGAGTCAAGGAATATGAAAACGCCCGGGATTTTCTGCAGGAATTTTCCATGGAGAAATTTTCCTCTGGAAGATACGAAGTAAAGGTTTCCCTTTTAGACATGGAAGGAGAAGAGATTCTATCTGAAAGAGAAGAGTTTTCCGTCTCCGAACAACCTTTGCCTGAATCCTGGATACTAAGTCAGACATATCCTGCCATAAATGATCCTTCCTACTCCACTCTGTTGGGCATTCAATTTCTCAATAAAGGCGAGACTACAAGAGCTCGTGAGGAACTGGAGAGAGCATACAGCAGCGATACGGATTCTTTGACTTACGCTTTGAATTATGCTCGATCTCTTTTGGCACTCGGTGAATACAATAGAATAAAGGAAATCCTGATTCCTTTTTTGGATAAACCCAATAAGAAATATATTCTCCATAAATTTTTAGGCATTGCTCATCAGGGATTGGAAGAATATGAAAAAGCAATTTCATACTATAAGGAATACATATCACTTGAAGGAGCTAATTTTGAAGTCTTGAATTCAATAGCCTTATGTCATTATCAGTCAGGCGATGAGCTGGAAGCTTTGAGAGCTTGGGAGAAGTCTTTAGAAATTAATCCCGATCAGGATGGGATTAAACAGGTTATAAAAATTCTGAAAGAAAAGATAAGGGATAAAAGATGAATTTCCGAAATAGAGCAATCCCAATCTTTTTGCTAGGATCAATCTTGATTTTTTCTTCTCAAATTTTGCCACAAAAACTGAAAACTCAGATAAAGTTAACTGATATTTTGACAAAGACCGGTGAGTATTGTGAAAGGTTGGAGAACGCAGCGCTTGATTTTGTGTGTAAGGAGAAAATAACAGAAAAGATAGACGTTAGCGAGGAGTGGGCTTCTAGAGATAGAGTCCTGAAAATAGTCAAAGATTTACCCGGAGCCTGGCGGCCGAGCAGAAGAATAAAAAAGAATACATTTGTTTATGATTATCAGTTAATCAGGAAGAAGAAAGATGTCAGAGAGACAAGAATATTATTAGAAGAGAACGGAAAAGAAAGATATGAAAAGAATTCTGAACTTAAAACGCAGATGTTTTATTTTGAGAAACCCTTATTTGGGCCCATCGGGCTTCTGAGTAAATACTGGCAGGAGCATCTTCATTACACAATAATCAAACAAGATAAGCTGAAGGGAGAAGAGACCATCTTGATAGAAGCTGTACCTAGGCCATCCTTGAGTCAAGAACACCTTTATGGAAAAATCTGGGTAAGAGAGAGTGACTTTAGCATCCTGAAGATAGAATGGGTACCAGAATCCATGAAGGATTATGAAGTGATAGAAAGAGCGGCCAAGAAATATAAAGCAACACCAAAGATCACCTTCATTTCAGAATACGACATCGAGAAGAATGGAATCAGGTTTCCCAGCAGAGTTTTTATCGAGGAAGCTTATATCAGCAAAAAGGGCAAGCATATCAAGTCAGAGACGATTATTGTTTATGAGGGTTATAAATTCTTTACGGTTGAAACCGAAGTTAAATATTAATCCAGGAAGTATGTGATTTCCATGCAGATTTCTTTTGTTTCTGAGGATTTAGGATATACTAGTGCGAAGTATTCATCTGTTAGACTGATGAGAGGCAATGAAGATGACTGATTACTTGATCCATGGATATTTTTGCAGCGGTCCTTCTTCTTCGTTGTCATACCATCCTTTCCCTCAAGTTTTCATCCATCATATTTAAATCACAAATCCATTGTTAAACACATTCACTCTAAGCTATTCCCATTTTTTAGGATGTACTGAAAGAGGATAAATGACTCCATATCTTGAGTATGAGATTGCCTTATTGTGGGGGTTGACAATTTTTCAGTCTAAAGATATTTTAAGCCCGACCAGGTTACAAATCAGGAGAAGGCGTGGCAGAAGAAAAGCTTCCAAGAACAAGCCAAGAGAACAGGACCAAGCCTGTCACAGAGCTGGCCCGGGACATGGGCCTGATGCATGTCACCATGATCGGTATCGGGGCCATGATAGGGGCAGGGATATTCGTGCTCACGGGCTTGGCCGCTGGAGTAGCAGGCCCTGCCCTCCTTCTGGTCTTCCTTTTCAACGGCATTGTCACCGGCTTGACTGCTCTATCTTATGCGGAACTGGGCTCCTGCTTTCCTGAGGCAGGCGGCGGGTATCTGTGGGTGAAAGAGGCGCTCCCCCAGCCAAATGGCTTTCTCTCCGGTTGGATAAGCTGGTTTGCTCATGCTGTGGCCTGCAGTCTCTATGCTGTGGCCTTCGGCGCTTTCAGCGTGGATCTTCTTGATGTGGCAGGAATCGATATTTCCAAATGGCTTTCCCGGTTATCCAGTGCTTCGCCGCATGTTCTCGGTGCAAAGTTGATTGCTGTCATCGTCACTCTGATTTTTGTCTACATCAACTATCGGGGCGCCAAAGAGACGGGACAAGCAGAAACATTGGTCACCATCCTCAAAATTGTGATTATCGGACTGTTCATCGGCTTTGGCATTTATGCCATATTTGCAGGCAGACTGGAGGAGCCATGGCAGGGGCATTTCAGCGGGTTTTTTCAAAGAGGACCTCTTGGCATCATCATGGCTATGGGCCTAACCTTCATCGCTTTTGAGGGCTATGAAATCATCGCCCAGTGCGGAGAGGAAGTAAAGAACCCCAAACGGAATATTCCTCGCTCCATCTTCCTCTCGTTGTTGATCGTTGTTCCTATCTACATCTTGGTGGCCTTCGTTGCCCTGGGGGCTGTGACTCCCGAGGGAGACCTACCCAGCTGGCAGTATTTGGGCCAGAAAGGCGAACTGGCCATGATTGAAGCGGCCGAGCACTTCATGATGGGCAGAATCGGAAGGATTATCTTCCTCATTGGCGGGCTGTTTTCCACCATGTCCGCTCTCAACGCTACGGTCTATTCCTCTTCGAGAGTCAGTTTTGCCATGGGGCGTGACCATAACCTGCCAGGATTATTTTCGAGGGTTCATCAGAAGAAAAGGACTCCCTACATGGCCGTTTTCCTTTCTGGAGGGCTCATCATGCTCATGGCAGTGGCCCTTCCCATCGAGGATATCGCCAGTGCGACTGATGCCATGTTTCTCCTTCTGTTCATCTTTGTCAACCTGGCGGTGATCAACTTGCGCAAGAACCGGCCTGATCTTGATAGAGGCTTCAAGGTTCCCTTTTATCCTTATTTCCCCCTTGTGGCCACATTTTTGAATCTCGGCCTTGCTGTTTTTCTGTTTTTCTACCGACCCCTGGGCATCTGGGTGTGTATTGGCTACATACTCTTTGGGATAGCCATTTATTATCTCTACTCGAAGAGGAAAGAGTTCGTGGCCAAAGCTGTTCCTGTGATTCATGCCGAACAGCCTGTTTTACAGGTCGATCCCTGCCAGTTTCACATCCTCGTTCCGGTAGCCAATGAAAAAACAGTAGCTCAGCTTCAGCACTTTGCCATAGATATAGCCAAATCTTATAACGCTGACATCACCGTGCTGAACGTCATCCATGTGCCGCCGCAGCTTCCTCCCAGTGAAGGACGCAAATATCTCAGCAGGGCCCGGAGTTTGCTTTCCAGGGCTATAGAGATTGCAGAGAAGGAAGAGATCCCCGTCTATTCTTTGGTGAAATTAACCCATAACATACCCAAAGCTATCATTGAAACCTGCGATGAGAGAAAGATCAATCTGATGATCATCGGCTGGGAGGGAGAAAAGCCCGCATATAACAGGGTCTTCGGGACAATCCTGGACGAGATCATTCTCAACACAGTCTGCGACATTGCCCTTGTCTGTCGGGCCCGTTCCAAAGATGAAGTGATAGGCCGAGTTCTTATTCCTGTCAGTAACATCAAATATGCGATCCTTTCGCTTAAGATTGCTGAAGCCTTGTTAAAAAACAACAAAACGCCTATCGTCCTCTTCCATGCCACAGCTCGTCAGGATGTGGAGGATGTGGAAGTGAAATACCACGAGGAGCTTCAGAAGCTCAAGGATGAGATCGATCCCCAACGATACAAGATTGTGGTCAAGAAAACGCACAAGGTTGGAGAAGCCATACTTGCGGAGATCCAGCATCATGATCTGATTATCATGGGTGCTCCTGAGGAAGGCTTGGTCAGGCGAGCCCTCTTTGGCGACATGCCTGTTCAGATCGCCAGAGAGACAAATGTGCCCATCATCTTGACCAAGAAGTATACAGGAAGTTTTAAATCCTGGTTCCAGAAATTCTTCGGATCGCGAAAAACCATGATCAATTAATAAGAGGGACATTGAAAATGGGGGCAGGCTGCTTTTTTAAAAAAAGAATCATATTCTTTTAAAGCTGTCTTTTTAAAACCATAACAAAGCAGAGATAAGCGTGATTAAGAGTAGCGGGAAACATTCATCAACCGGTCAGAAAGCCAGTGCTTATCGAGTCACTTCTGTCCAGCTGGCTCGCCATCTGGGGATTTTCGAGGCCACCATGATCGGTGTCGGGGCTATGATCGGTGCCGGTATATTTGTCTTGACTGGAATAGCTGTGGGTATTGCTGGACCTTCGGCTGTTCTGGCCTTTGCCTTAAATGGTGTGGTTACGCTTTTTACCGCCCTGAGCTACGCGGAGCTTGCCAGTGCTATACCAGAAGCAGGAGGAGGATATTCTTACATCAAAAAAGTTATGCCCAATTCCATTGCCTTCATCTCGGGCTGGATGCTCTGGTTTGCCTATATCGTGGCCTGCGGCCTGTATGCTAAGGGGTTTGGCAGTTATTTTGTTGAATTATTCGAGCGCTATCTCCCTTCTATGACTGAATATCTCGTGGACTGGCTTGGCCGAAACGCTTCTGTGGCTTTATTCACGGTGGGAGTGGGGATTCTCTTCCTGGCTATCAACATCATCGGAACTCATGCCAGCGGAAAAACCGAAGATGTCATAACCCTGGCCAAAATTGCGATTCTGGCTGTGTTCATTTATTTCGGGATAAGACAGGTTGGAAAGATGCCCGCCATTACTAGAGAAAATTTCACGCCGCTTTTTCCACATGGTTTTCAAGGTATTTTGGCAGCTATGGGATTAACCTTCATCGCCTTCGAAGGCTATGATCTTATTGCCACTGTGAGCGAAGAAGTCAAGGAGCCCCGTCGCACCATCCCCAAAGCCATTCTCTATTCTCTGGCTATCACTGTTACCATTTACATTCTGGTTGTATTTGTTTGTCTAGGAGCTGTTCCTTCGGCCGAAGGGTTGCCCACCTGGGAGTTACTCGGAAAATACAAGGAGATCGGGATCATCCGAGCTGCACAGGGTTTCATGCCCAAGTTTGGGGTGATTCTGATCCTGGGCGGAGGGCTTTTTGCTACCTTGAGCGCTCTGAATGCGACGGTCCTGGCTTCCTCAAGGGTTGCTTTTTCCATGGGACGGGATTGGATGCTGCCCAATGTGCTGAGCCGGGTGCATTCCATCAGAAGAACTCCTGTGATGGCCATCAGTATGAGCGGTCTTCTGTTTCTCTTGGTAGCGGTGTTTTTGCCTTTGGAGATCATCGGGATTTCAAGCAGCTTGCTCTTTCTCCTCACCTTCGCTCTGGTCAATGCAGCACTGCTCATGTATCGACGCAGGAGCACTTCTGCTCCTTCCTTTCGAGTGCCGCTGTTTCCGCTAACCCCTATTCTGGGCATTCTCACCAGTGCCGGATTAGCATTCTATCAATTGGTGAAGAATCCTTTGGCCCTGTTGCTGGCTGCAGGGTGGGTTTTGACAGGACTTTTAATATTCCTGATCTTCTTTTCAAACCGGGTTTCTATTGCCGATGTTCCTAAGACAATCATCACCCCAGAATTATTGACCCTGAAAAAGGCCAAGCGCTACAAAACTCTTGTCCCTCTGGCCAATCCTGATCGGGCAAGACCTTTGGTTGAGCTTGCGGGGAGGGTAGTCTGCCCGAGCCAGGGAGAAGTCCTTGCTCTGACTGTTGTGGATTTACCGGGTGTGGCAGGATATGATGAATCGCAGCCTTTTGTCAATGAGGCCCAGTTGGTCCTCAGCAAAGCTCATGAAGTGGCTGTCAGACAGAAAATTCCCTTTTCTTCTCTGTTGAAAATAGGTCGTTCTGCGGCTAAGGAAATTGTTGGAGTAGCTGCGGAACATAGGTGTCATCTGATTTTGATGGGTTATAAGAAAGACGAGGATCCCCTAGAAAATAGCATTATTCATCATGTGATATCCCATCAGCCCTGCGATATAGCTATCTTGAAAAGCGACAATATCTCTGTGGATATATTCAAGCGAGTGCTCATTCCTATCGCCGGAAGGGAAGTCCATGATAGACTAAAAGCGCGTTTTATCCACTGTCTCCTGCCTGGGGAAGAAAGCCAAATCACGTTGATGACTGTCATTCCCTTGGAGTCCGGTATAGTGCGCAGACAAAAGGCTTTGCAAACTCTCGAGCGGGCAACGAAACTTTATCATTTGCCTTCTGCCGAACTTGTTGTTGAGGAGAGTTCTCAGGTAGCCCAGGCTATCATCCAGCGGGCAAGAGACCATGATCTTTTAATCATGGGGATGCATGAGGAGCAGTGGCTTAAAGCTTTTTTCTTCGGTACGCTGGCCCAGCAGGTGGCTGGCCAGGTTCGGTGCGCTACCATTTTGACAAAAGTGCGGACTCCAAGGAAATCCGTGATCAGGAGCCTGTTTAAAATATCAAAGGATTAAATCCTACAAAGGAAACTGGGCTTTTTTCCGCGTCGAGACGTATGATTTCTTTCGTCGGAGGCAGGGAATAATCATGGCCAAGCGTTCACGATGTTTGGATAGAACATACTGGAGTTAGCCTGGTTCATCAAGGCTGGTATGACTCCGGAAGAATCTTTGGCTGCTGTTACGACTAACGGAGATTTATGTGCAGGATGTTTCCTGCTTTTGCCATGGTCTTTCTTGGCAGTCGAGTCCATAGAAGATTAAATGTTGACTATTCTGCTAAAAATTCTTGAAATCGATTGTTGAGGAGAGGATACTATGGGGTGGATGAAAAAGATAATCAGTTGAAAGGAAGAAATTCATGAAGAAAATTCAAAGAGCTAATATTTGGGTTAATGTACTGGCCGTTTTATTTTTATTTGCTGCACTTTCTATGACAAGTTCAGCCCTTCAGCAGTCAGAGGAGTTCAAGATATTCCAGACGGATACAAAAATCATCGTGGATGGGAACCTTAGTGACTGGGGTAAGGTTACGGAATTTCCTGTGAATTTAACACCTGAGGGAGAAAAGATAAAAGATGATCCAGGCATGATCATCAAAGCCTTGTTCACTTATGATCCAGAGAAATTCTATGCTGCGGTCAGAGCTAAAGACGACTCCTTCGAATTTCCCAGCCGAAGCTGGAGATACGGCGACGGCCTTTATTTAACATTCCTCAACCCCTACCAGGGAAACGAAAGCGACCAGTTCATAACCTTCGGGTTTTCTATCGAAGAAGAAAAGACGACCAAAGTAGTTGTTAACGAGAACGGTGTCTACTTTCCTGAAATAAATATAAAGGACGTGGATTTGAAAATCTTGCCTGACACACAAGAAGGAGAAATTATATACGAACTCTCGATCCCCTGGAAATATCTCGTGCCTTTTAAACCTTTTATCTATGATAGATGGGGAATAAATCTCATCTATGTGGACCGCGATCAAGGGAAAAGAAAAGTTAGCCTCCTTTATCCTGACCCAGGCTATGACACAGAGCTCTCCAAAAAGAGAAAAGGAGCGATTTTTCTTTTCGTCAATCATACTCCCTCTGACTTTGAATTCCAGACGACAATAAATGCCTCGCATTTTTATGAAGACGCCCAAAAAACCATTACCTGTGCCATCAATTCCCCTTCCAAGAGGACAGGATGGACGGTCAGATATGTGCTGAGTTCGATCTATGGTAGTGAATCCTCTGTGAATGAAATATCCCTCGATAAGGGAATGAATAGATTCACATTTAACTTGAAAGAGCAGGATTATGGCACAGGTTCATACGACGTCAGCCTGGGAGTCATCGATGAGAATGAATCCCTTCGATTTACGGATAACCACAGATTCTTTGTGCTGAACCGCAGCGAGTTTGAGAGTTTCCAGAAGAGGATTGAGGAGATAAAAAAGGGAGATCTCTATGCAAAAAACCTGAGATTCAGAGAGAGTCTTCCCACATTGGAAATAAGGATCGAATGGATTCAGGAATACATGAAGCAGGCGCCGCCTTTTGCTGAGTTCGATTCCATGAAGGAATGGTATGAGGAGACAGAGCTGTTATTCAAGAATGTTGATGAGGGAAAGCCAGCTCTTTTTTTTCCAGGAACCATAGGGCGACTTGCTCACAGGTCAGAAATTGACGGCACACTCCAGCCCTATTCCGTTTATCTGCCAGAGGATTACGACGAGAAAAGCCCTATTCCTCTCTTTGTTACCCTACACGGCAGTGGTGTGGATGAGGAACGGACCGTTCTGGATGCGGCCAGGATTCTTTATAGAGCCCGGCAGAGGAGAAAACAGATGAAGATGATCGTAATGTCTCCAAAAGCAAGGGGCCTTTCTGACTGGTACCTGGGGAATTCTGGAAAAGAAGTGATCGAATGCATAGAACATATCAAAAAACTTTACAATATCGATGAGAAAAGAATCATCATGGATGGGTTTTCTATGGGCGGTTACGGCGCTTGGAGACTGTCGCTTCTGCATCCAGATCTGTTCAAAGCTGTGATTGTTCGTTCAGGTGCCATTGAGCCTCCTCCTTACCTGAAGGGAGAAAATATTCTTGACCTTCTGGATAAGGGAAAAGGCTTGAATTTCTTCGTCATCCATGGAGATAAGGATAACGCTGTTCCTGTGGAGAATGCCCGAAAGGCTGTTGAGAAATTAAAAGAGCTGGGAATCAAACACCGATATGTGGAAGTCAAAGGAGCAGCTCACGGCGGATATGAAAAATGGGATGAGATTTTAGACTGGCTGATGACGATACTGGAAAAATAACTTATTCCGGAGAAATAATACCCGATTCCCGAAAAATTTGGTTGAGAATAATTACTGTAATTGTGGATTGGAATTGTATTTTGGAATTGTTGTCGGACAATTGTAATTTACTAATATATATAAAGTTAATCCTAAATTAACCTTGATTTTTATTCTTAAACAAGCATTTTTTGGGTCAAAATAACTCCTTTAAGAAATCTTCCATTACAGGGCAATGTTCTATATACAACATTCTTAAACATGCAATTTTATCCCGAAATTAAGCCTTTAAGGCCTATTTTTAATAAATTTTTATCGTTTATATTAATATAATCAGTAAGATAGCGCAGCCCGAGCGCATTCTTCCCACACACATTACTTCCCACGATCCTTCTTCATACATTCACATTCTTTCAGCATTTTTGATATTCTTGTGCTTCATTTTTCAATATCGAACAATGAGAGATTGATAATTCAGTTTCTCTCAACAATTCCACCCTTAATTTAATTCTTCTCCTTGACTTGAAACGATTTTCCTCCAGTTGGATTTTATATATATGTATAGACGTATGCTATAATTTTATGAAGAGGTCATTGATTAAAGTGGGTTCTGATATCAAGAGGAAAAGCATCTGTTTTTTCCTGTCCCTTGCTGTCCACTTTCTCCTTTTTTATATCGTTTTACATTTGGTCTCTCCTGTAAAAGTTTATGATATCAAAGAAGAAATCACCAATCTCATCATTGTTCCTCCTGAGAGACTGTTCATTCCCCAGGGGTATGATGATTTTAAAGAGGGTCACGATTTCGATGATTTGCTTCCGCGAGGAGGAGCAAGACAAAGAAGGCCTTCCCGTAGGACGGAAATATCTGGAGAAGAAGGAGCGCCTGGAGTTGAAGTCTCAGCTAAAGCTACAAACAATGTTCCGCCATCTGGAAGCCGCATGGAAAGCCAAGAAGCTCATATGCAAGCGGAGCTATTGTCACCTGAATCAAAGATGTCTTCAGGATTTAAACTAAAGCTGCCCCGAGACATCAACCCAAACCTTCCTCCAGATGATGATCTTAATCTCTCTCCTTATTTTGAAAGAGAAGGGAAAGATCTTTCCAAAATTGACAGAGACAAATTAGAGAAAATTTTATCTCAATATCTTTACACGGATCTTTCAAGGATTCCCGCAGTAAAAGGCAAGTCTCCTTCAGGAAGCTTTGAAGACCGTCAAAGTCATGGTGAGGGAAAAGTATCATTCAACATAAAGGGTTACGATATCACACCCTGGGCCACTGAAGTGGTGAACAAAATCCAGACAAATTGGATTATTCCTTCTTCACAGAGTCAAAATATTAAGGGGACAGTCAGGTTTTTTGTGGTCGTTGACGCCGACGGAGGAATCACATCCATAGAGATGGTTGAATCGACGGAAGTTACGGCGCTTGATCTTCTGGCTTTGAATGCCATAAATTCGAGCCTTCCTTTTCCCCGTCTCCCCGATGATTTTCCCTCTAAGAAATTGGAAGCCTATCTTGTGTTTCACTACAATGATTAAAAAATTATTTCCGCTTTTCTTATTGATGAGTATTGTTCTGCCCTCCGACGCTGATTGGATGAGAGATGTGTCTTCATATATAAGTAGTGGTAATTATAATGGAGCCATCGATTACTTGATAAGTCTTCCTGAAGAGGCCGGCAAGATCCCTGGTCCTGTCATATCCGGACTCCTCGCCTATTCCTACCACAAGCTCCGGAATAACAGGATGGAGTATAAGTGGCTGGGAGAGTATTTCGAGAACTACAGGGGAGAAGAAATCATCTTCGATTTTCTCGATGATGCCACCTACAAAGACATGTTGAATTATTTGATGGTCTGGAAGGTGAAGTATCCCTATGTCTCAGAAATGGCATTTGTCAAAAGCGATATCTACCAGGGCCCTTCACCGCCTGATAAGTTGATTGTCGGCATTGATATCGCGAGCGACGCCTATTACAAACTATCCGATGAGGGGGGAGTAATAAAAGGGGGTATCTTAAAACGGGGCTTCAACTCCATCTCTATAAAGGCCGATAATTTCTTCCAAAAGTCAGGAATCCGTACCTATTTTCTGGATCTGAAAAAGGGGGATTTGATCGTGAGCAAGCAAATCGAGATCGATATTCAGATAGAGTCTTCCGTTAAAGTCAAAAGGAAGATAGAAGTTACTGATAAACCTGTTGCAAACCCTGAATTCAAGATATCCATGTTTGTGGGAAATGAGCTTGTCATCGAAAGCAAAAAATTGGCTTATGAAAACCTGCCTTTGAAACTTCACCTCCCTCCCTGGCCGGAGAATCGAAGTCCTTATGGGCCTATCTATGATAATAAATTCGCCTTGAATTCCTTTTCCATTCCGGAAGCTGTAGGAGCCTTATATGATTTGTTTAAAAAATTAAAGGATGGAAAAAAAGAAGAGAGCAAGCCAATGCCTGTCGAGAAGCAGATGCAGATCAGATCCTCTTTTATGAGAGAGGGTACGGGGGGAGAAGCAGAAGAGTTCAGAGCTGTTATTACCCTAAAAACAAAGCAGATAAAGACCGGTGCTTTTTATTGATCTCATTTCGGCGATACTCTGCTTATGCAGAATAAGCCTTGTTCTAAAGTAATAATGTGGAGGAAAAGGATCGCGTTATAAAATATGAGCGTTTTTGGTACGCAGAACTTATTCAGGAAGGCTGGGGGAGCCAGACTCTCTCAAGTCCAGCTCCCCATGGATTATTGATCGCGCTCAAGTTGTGCCGGCTCGTGACCATTAATCCGAATCCTGGAATGGGCATCATTTGGCTTTCTTCTTTGCCTCTTTTTTCTTTGTCTCTTTTTCTGCTTTTTTCATTGCCTCTATCTTTTCCATTTTTTCCAGCTTCTTTTTTAGCTCTGCTTTCTTTTCAGGATCTTCGGTCTCTTCAATCAATTTTTTGAGCTCTTCCTTCTTCTGGTACCATTCTTCATTCAGCTCGATATTCGGGTTAACTTCTACAAATTTGTCAACCTTTACCGCAGCGGTAACTGCAGCTTTCTCTTGCTTCAGCTTTTTTTTCATTTCTTGAATCTTCAGAAGTTCTTCTTCAATCTGCTTCTTTTTCTCGGCGTTTTCCTCTTTTTTGAGCATTTCTTTAAGCTTCTTTTCTTTGAGCATGATAGCTTCTTTTTTCTTCCTCAGCTCTTTTTCTTTCATCGCCAGCAATTTCACCTTGATCAACTTTTTCTTCTCAGGATCGTCTGTGTTGTTCAACAGTTCCTTCAGCTCTTGTTCCTTGGTCGATATGCCTGTTTCCTCAGAAGCCATTTCTTTTATTCTCTGCAGCTCCAGAAGTTTCTTCTTGATCAACTCTCTCTTTTCTGGATCTTCTGTTTTGGCAAGCTCTTCTTTGAGTGACTTTTCTTTTTTCATGATTTCTTCTTGTTTCTTATGCTCTTCTTTCTTTTTTTCATCAGACTCATCTTGATAAAGAGGTTGGGTCGTATCTTTGGAGTCATCTTGGATCACTGTTTCATCCTGGGTGCTATTCTGGGCAGTGAGGGCGGCATTTTTTGAGATCTTTGGATCAGCGAAGGCCAGCATCAGAAAACAGAACAGCGGGATAATGATCAGCAACTTTGCTTTTGCCCATCTTTTGGACTTGTTCTTTGTCATCATGGTTATCCTCCTTTTGATGAGCGAGCGGCTAAAATTGTTTGTGACTTCAAACAATTTCAAACCCACATGCTGCTCCAGGATGAGCAGCTGGTATCTCGCCCTGCTGCAGCCCTGCGCAATGACTGCATTGTCAGCCAAGTACTCATGAGTCTCTTTTAAGGATTTTTTGTATGGCCATACAAAAGGATTAAACCATTGGACAATAGTAAGCAATTCAAGAGCAATGAGATCTATGGAATGATGCTGTTTTATATGAGCCAATTCATGAGCGAGGATTCTTTGAAAATCCCGTTCAGAGATATGGGACTTGTTGATGAAGATAAAGTTGAAAAAAGAAAAGGGTGCAGAGTCGTTTTCTATAAACACAGCTTTTACTTGGTCGTATTCATGAAATCCATTTTTCTTTATCAGAAGAAGCAACTGAATAAGTTGATACGCAAAACGCACCAGCAGGAGCCCGGCACCAAGGAGAAAAATCAACCAGAGGATATCTGTGATTCCTATAGAGTGAGCCTGAACTCCGACAGGCTGAGCAAAGACATGCGTTGGTTCTGAAAGAGAACTTGAGACAAAAGGGGAAGGGATGTTGAGAAGGGGGAGAGTAAATGAAGCAGGAATGGAGAGAAGGAGATAAAATCTGTTTAGCTGGAAAAAAGTTTCCTTTTTCAGAAAGAGCCAGTAGAAGGAATAGAATAGAGCCAGACAGATACTGGATTCGAAGAGATACTGAAGAGGACTATTCATCTTCCTCGCCTTTTTGCTTTTGTATTTCCTCCTCGATCATTTTTTGAATGGCTTCCAGTTCCTCAAGGTTCATGTCTTTATCCCTGGCAAAGAAGGAGACCATTTCTTCAAAGGAATTGCTGAAGTAATTTTTCATGATGCTTCTCAGGTAGGCTTTTGTGTATTCTTCCTTGGAAATAAGGGGGTAATATTGATGGGCGTTTCCGTAAGCCTTGTGGGAGACGAATCCTTTCTTCTCCAGGATTCTGATGATGGTGGAGACAGTGTTGTAGGCTGGTTTAGGTTGAGGCAGATATTCGATGATATCTTTGACGAAGCCCTTTCCCACCTTCCATAGGATCTGCATGATTTGTTCCTCGGCTTTGGTAAGTTGTTTCATGGCGCTTACAATATACAACTAACCATTTAGTTTGTCAACTAATAAATTAGTTCTTTTATTGCCAGTCCTCCTTTCTTATTAATTAATACATCGTTTTAAGCAGTATCGTTGCGTTGTTGAAGTGATTGAATGTAAATGCGGGGATATTCTTGAGTACAGAAAGATAGAATTTGCTCTTCTCCTTTTATTTCCTTAATTCTTATCATATAATTTTTTGTTTTCCTTTTATCAGTATCTTTTTTACCTGCTTCTGTTAGGGCCAGAATTTTTCCGTTGGAATAGAGCTTGAGATGTATGATTTTTCCATCAAGATCCCTTACAGTATTGGACTACTCACCATGAGCTTCGGATGGGCAGGAACCGCCGCCTTACTATTTAACTGGATGAAATATTATCCCGCATCACGGAAATGGGGATGATTGCAGGCTTATCTTGCGGAGAATTCACTTGATCAGAAGCCAATATTTTAATAAGAGATAAAAGGGGAGAGATTAAACTGTGAAGTCGCTGGTGACCGGTGCGACGGGTTTTATCGGGTCGAATCTGGTCCGCTATCTCTGCAGCCAGAATCATGAGGTGAGAGCGATGGCGCGAGCGACTTCAAATTTATCTGAGCTGGAGGACCTTCCTGTTGAAATTTGTCATGGTGACATCAGAGATCTTTTCCTTGTCCAGAAAGCAGTGAAAGGATGCGACTTTGTTTTCCACCTGGCCGGTTATGCAAAAAGTTGGGCCAGGGACTCCAAAATATTCCATGAGGTGAATGTCAAGGGGACTGAAAACGTGCTGAATGCATGCAGAAGAGCTGATGTGAAAAAAGTGGTGATGACTTCCACATCCATGACCTTTGGTCCATCCGAAGGAGAGCCGAGAAACGAATTAGGAAAGAGAACAGAGGATTTCTTCTGTGATTATGAAAGAACAAAGTTTCATGCCGAGAAGCTGGCAGAGAGATTTGTCAAAGCCGGGCTACCAGTCGTTATCGTCCATCCTACACGAGTTTTTGGCCCAGGATTACTCAGCGAGGCGAATTCTGTAACCCGAATGATAAAACTTTATTTAAAGCGAAAATGGCGCTTGATACTGGCGGATGGCAATACTGTCGGGAATTACGCCTTTATTGAGGATATTGTCCGTGGCCATTGGCTTACCCTTCAGAAAGGTCAGCCAGGAGAAAAATATATACTGGGCGGAGAAAGTCTGACTTATAACCGGTTTTTTGAGGTATTGGCAAAATTGTCCGATCGCCATTACAGGATGATCCATGTGCCTGCCTGGATGGCATTGGCCTTTTCAAGAATAGAAGATTTACTTGCCCATGTGCTTGGAATTTATCCGCTGATAACATCCCAGTGGGTGAGAATATTCATTAAAGACTGGGACTTTACTTCAAGAAAGGCAGAAAAGGAGCTGGGCTATCGGATCACTCCCTTCGAAGAAGCATTGCGAAAAACGCTGAATTGGATAGATGGAAAAGGATAACTCCTGAAGGTACAATAGAGTAAAACATCTTCACTCATCACAGGAATGAGGGAGCTATCTCAGTCATTTCCGCCATTTCAGAGATTGAACTTCCGCGCTAGTTGTGATAAAAGAAGTAATTTCAGAGGATATTCTGAATCAATAAAGAGGGAATTTACCCTCTTTTAAAGGAGGAAGAGATGCAAAAAAAGAATTTTGTGCTGATTATTTTAGCACTCATGCTTATCCTCCCTTCTTGTCAGAGGGAGGCAGGGGAAAATCTTCAAGCTCAGTTAGAATATCCGGAAACCAGGAAGGTCGACCAGATAGACGATTATTTTGGCACCAAGGTCGAAGACCCATATCGTTGGATGGAGAATCTGAATGATCCTGATGTAAAGCAATGGATAGAGGAAGAGAATACAGTCACCTTTTCCTATCTGGAGAATATTCCTTTCAGAGAGAAGATGCGCCAGAGAGTCACCGAGATATACAACTATCCCAAGTATTCATCTCCTTTCAGGGCAGGAGATTATTACTTTTTCTACAAGAATGATGGGTTGCAGAATCAGTATGTGATTTATATCCAGAAAGGGCTGGATGGAGAAGCGCAGGTTTTCGTCGACCCCAACAAGCTGTCAGAGGATGGTACTACGAGGATTGGTCTGGTGGGTTTTTCCAATGACAATCGTTACGTGACCATAGCCAGGTCTGAGGCAGGGTCTGATTGGGTGGAACTCAGGGTTATGGAGGTCGAAACCAAAAAAGAACTCAGCGACAGAATCCAGTGGGTTAAATTCTCTGGTGCTTCCTGGCATGGCAATGGATTCTATTACAGCGGATATGAGAAGCCGGAAGAGGACAAAGAGCTATCGGCCAGAAATAAGTATCAGAAAATTTATTATCATAAGCTGGGAGATCCTCAGACGAAAGATAATCTCATCTACGAGGATCGAGAACATCCGCTGCGCTATTTCGGTGTGGATGTGACCGAAGGTGAAGAATATATGTTTTTATACATATCCGAAGGAACCCATGGTGTCGAGATCTATTATAAAAACCTTTCAGCGAAAGATAGTGATTTTAAACCTCTGATCCAGGGCTTTGAATACGATAGTTATGTCATCGATAATGTGGGTGACAAATTCCTGGTCTACACAAATGCCGAAGCTCCCGATTATAAAGTCGTTCTTATCGATCCCCAGAATCCGGGAAAAGAGAATTGGAAAACCGTCGTCCCTGAGAAGCCAGAAGTTTTGAACAGCGCCTCCAGCGCAGGAAACCAGCTGTTTTGTCGATACCTGAAGGATGCCCGTACAGAGGTCTATCAGTATGATATGGCGGGAAAGCTTATCAGGGAGATTGAACTGCCAGCGCTGGGAACGGCAAGGGGTTTTTCGGCAAAGAGAGAGGACAAGATTCTCTTTTATACTTTTACCTCTTTCACATTCCCTCCCGTCATCTACAAATATGATATTGCAAACGGAAAGTCGGAGATTTTCCGTAAGACTGAAATTGATTTCAATCCAGAGGATTATGTCTCCAAACAGGTCTTTTACCAAAGCAAAGATGGAGCCAGAGTTCCTATGTTCATCATTCACAAGAAAGGATTGGAATTGGACGGCAATAATCCGACTTATCTCTATGCATATGGAGGGTTCAACATCAGCATGCTTCCCTCCTTCAATTCCTCCATCATCGTCCTCCTTGAGAATGGCGGTGTGTATGCCATGCCAAATATCCGTGGAGGAGGCGAATATGGTGAAGAGTGGCATAGAGCAGGAATGCTTCTCAACAAGCAGAATGTCTTCGATGATTTCATCGCTGCTGCCGAGTATCTGATTGCGGAGAAATACACTTCCCGAGAGAAGCTGGCTATTGCTGGAGCATCCAACGGCGGTTTGCTAGTAGGTGCTTGTATGACCCAGCGGCCGGATCTATACAGGGTGGCTTTCCCAGCGGTCGGCGTCATGGATATGCTACGTTACCACAAATTCACAGTTGGCTGGGGATGGAATGTGGAATACGGCTCAAGCGACGATGAAGTGAACTTCAAGAACCTTTATTCCTATTCTCCGCTTCACAGCATTAAAGAGGGAGCCTCTTACCCTGCTACACTTGTGACCACAGCTGATCACGATGACCGGGTAGTACCGGCCCATTCTTATAAGTTTATTGCCACATTGCAGGAGAAGCATAGAGGCACAAATCCCGTTCTTATCAGGATCGAAACCAGGTCTGGTCATGGCGCAAGCAACACGACCAAGAGAATCGAAGAGACCGCAGATAAGTGGGCCTTCATGTTCTACAACATGGGAATCAAGGTCAAATACTAGTCCTGAGTGATTGACTGAGTTTGTCACCTTTTTAACACCATAGATAGAGGATGGCATTCGTCCCGAAGCTTCATTTTTAATTGACTAGGTGTTTTTTGGTTCGGTGAGCTTCGTGCCGCAATGGGGGCAAATCTTCCAGCTTTTTTCAACGGGTTGCCTGCATCCAGGACAGACGAGCTGCAGCCGCGCTCCACAATGGGGACAGAAAGCGAAATTCAACTCTACTGGTTTTTGACATTCCGGACAAGGCTTTGTGGGTGGGGCACTCTTGATGGAAGGCAAAACATCAGAGCGAACAATGAGGTAGATCAGCAGTCCTATAAGATTGCCGATGAAGACAAGCAATGCCCATAAAACCCCGTTCATGCTCCGCCGTTCAGCATCACGGTAAACCCAGACTATAACGAGTATCCAGAGAGCTAGAAGAGCAAAAGAAAGGATAGAGATGAAGGTAAACTTGAAGAAGCCAAAAGGACCAAAATCAATCCCACCAATATTAGGCAATTTTGGTGTACAGATTACCTTGGAGATTCCTGGAAAGATCCCAAAAGGCGCTAAAATCAAGGGAGTTAAACGAAGGGCAAGTATGAGAATAAGGACTACCAGAAGGATAAGCCCGATTGTTTTTCCTGTTGAAGTTGCCATCTCAAACCTCCTCTTTCATGCCTTTTTATCCTGGCCTGGCATGAAATCAATATGTGATCTATAATGCATTGATGCTCTTGTTATGGGGTTCGAAGCCCTGATTTTTCATTCGATATTTCTGGAGAAGAATCGGTGAAAAACAGAGCATCACCGCGTTTTGAATCACCAAAACCAAAACTCCGACCAGAGGAAGTGGAAGGGGCTGATCTGAAGTCAGTCCCGTTATTAAAGGCAGCGTCAATATCAACGTCAAAACGGTAAGAGATACAAGCGCTACCCAGATATAGACGGGTATGGCAGGCGTGTGGATTCGAGTGCTGGTTTTTTCTTCTGGGTATAGAGACTTCCCCATCTGAACATGACAAAGATGCCGAGTGCGGCTTTCTACCTCGACGGAGGGGGAAGGGGGAGTTATTTCCTCGAGGTATGCACGGATTTTTTCCAAATCCTTCTGGAACTTTTGGCATCGGGGACATCGTGCTAAATGCTTTTCGATTCGTTTCCTTTGTTCTTCATTTAAATCTTGCTCAGATGAGTCGATGACCAATCGCTCAATGTTTTGACATTTCATCTTACTCCCTCCATGTCATGAGTTTGATTTTGGCTTATAATCTGCCAAGTCTCCCTGAAGACGCTTAACCGCCCGGTACATCAAAGACTTGACCGTGCCCAAGGGAATTTTGAGAATCTCACCGATCTCTGATTGCTTGAAGCCCTCCATTTCCTTGAGAATGAAGACGAGACGCTGCTTGCGTGGCAATCTCGACAGTGCTAGAGAAATGGTCCTGCCTATCTCCAGATTACCCAGTTCATTTATTCGGCTTGATGGTGTTCTTTCCGGATGATTAAAGGAATCCTTGCCTGCCTGGTGCAAGGTCGTAGATTTTTCCCGAAGGAACAGCCGTCTTATTCTCTGTTTTCGCAACATGTCCCGATGCAAGTTGACTGTGATGGTGAAAATCCAAGTTTTAAAAGTATGGAGGTCGGCTTTCTCGCGCCAATATTTCACCACACGGAGCCAGGTCTCCTGGAAAAGGTCTTCTGCCTCCCCGCTGTTTCTGGTCAAATAAAAGGCGAAACCGTAAACAGGTGATTTGTATTTCTGGTACAGATTATCGAAAAGCAAGGTGTCTGATTGTATTCCCTTGTCTTCCACCTTGCCGCAATCGGCACTCATAACCATCTCTAGCGCCATCCTGCCTCAATAGACAAGACGTTTGAGACACGAAAAAGTTCTAGTCGGGATTAATAGTCTATTGGAGTTGCTAATTTTTAGAGTTACTTATTTTTTCTTGACAGCCTTTTTCGGATAGACAGGTTTCTTCAGCTTTTTTGGAGGATTCTTTTCAAGTAGGTCGAGTATAACTTCTACAGCTTTCTCCAGCTGTGGATCCCCACCTGAGACCATCTCATGAGGCTTGTTCTCGATATCATAATCAGGGTCTACGCCGTAGCCTTCGACATCCCACTGGCCTTGAGTATTCCATAACCCAAAGCTCGGTGCTGAAACAAAACCGCCGTCGATAGGCATTGGATTACCGCTCATGCCTATCAAACCACCCCATGTTCTCTTTCCAACCAGCGGTCCAAGCCCTGCTTTGCGGAAATAGTAAGGGAAAGCGTCGCCACCAGAACCTGCCCATTGATTGATCAGCATCACCTTCGGACCATCCTGAGCGAAAAATGGAGTTCGCCAATCCCGTTGATCCCGGCGCCCCCAGTAGTTGTAGATCGGCCGATTCAACAACTCGATGAAGCGATCAGGAATTTGACCTCCGCTGTTGAATCTCTCGTCGATGATCAAGCCCTCCTTCATGATCTGGGGAGTAAACTGGCGGACCAGTTCATTCTGGCCGTTAATGCTCGTGTCTGGAACATAGATATAGCCCACTCGGCCGCTTGTCGCCTCATCCACCTTTCGTCTGTTGCTTTCTATCCAGGCGAGGTTGCGGAGCCGGGATTCACTGGATAAAGGCTTGACAAGCACCTCCTGGGCGCCTTCTTTGTTAGGAGTGGAATTCACAGTCAGGGATACGACCTCCCCGGCGAGACCTTGAAAAGCAGCCCACGGATCCTTCGATGTGTCAAGAGGCTGACCGTTGACCGCCAAGAGGTAGTCTCCTTTTTTGACCTGTATACCCGGATCTCGGAGAGGCGAACGTACCTCCACATCCCAGGGTGCACCCTCATAAATTTTTTTGATCCTGTAAGCATTATTCTGATTATCCAGCTCAAAATCACAGCCCAACAGGCCCACCGAAATCCGCTTTGCCCGTTCTGTATCCCCTCCTCCGACATAACTGTGGGAAGAATTGAGTTCGGCTATCATTTCGCCGATCACATAATTCAAGTCTACACGGTCGACCACGTAAGGAATGAGAGCTCCGTAACGCTTCTTGATGGCCATCCAATCCACGCCATGCATATCAGGGTCATAGAAGAAATCTCGCTCTATTCGCCAGGCTTCGTTGAAAATCTGCCGCCATTCTTTCCTGGGGTTGATCCAAGATCTCATCTTTCCCACGGCAATCTTGCCATCTCCGACTTTTTTTCCCGGGGCAAGATCGATAATGCCAAAAGCATTTTTACTTACATAGATGACTTTCTTTCCATCAGCCGAAATTTCAAAGGTATCGATTCCCGAGATGATCGTCTTCTCCTCGAGTTTATCAAAATCATAGTAGACCAATGTCCCGGAAGGAACTCCCGGTTTAGCTGCACCAGAAGCGGGATACCTCAAGAAAACAACTTTTCCCTTCACAGCCCGCAAAGGCCCCACATTCTTGGCCTCCACAGGTACCTTGACCACTCTTTTCTCGAAGCCTTCGAAATCGATCTTTATTGGTTCTGGCTTCTTTTCTTCTTCTTTCTTTTCCTCCTTTTCAGCCTTTTTTCCAGGCTTAGAAGGCTTCTCCTCCTCTTTTCCTTTCTCCTCTTCTTCGACTTTCTCCTCATCGCTTCGAGGAGCAAGAAGAGACTTTAAGTCTTTCCTCAGGGTAGCCACGTAGACATAGCTTGCATTAGGATAGATCCAGGTCGAATCATAATCGCCGTATACGGGCCTGAAGCTACGGTTGGAATAAAAGTAGAGATACTTTCCTTCGGGATCAAAGACAGGTGAAAAATCGTTATAATAATCACTGGTCAGCTGATACTTCTTTCCCGAATCAGAATCGTAAACCATGATTGCCCCGTTCATGTTTGATGTGCGGTTCATATAAGCAAGCCAGCGGCTATCAGGAGACCAGGAATAATTGCCAATTCTAGTCCATTCACCTTTATCAACCTTTTTCGTCTGGCCATCATCAACATTAATGATGAATAGATTACCCGCCTTATCATTGTAAGCGATCTTCCGGCTATCAGGTGACCAGACGGGGGAGTAGTAGAATGATGGACTGGGCGTTTTGAGAATACGTGGCTCCCCCTTGCCGTCTGAGCGGCGAAGGTACAATTCGTATTCTCCTGTCGCATCGGAAAAATAGACAATCCACTTTCCGTCGGGTGACCAGGCGGGGAATCGCTCGGCCACTCCAGAGCTATTGGTCAGGTTTCGCACGCTGCCATGTTCTGCTGGTACTGTACAGATTTCTCCCCGGGCCTCGAAGACAGCTCTCTTTCCTGTTGGTGAGATTCCTCCGGAAGTGATGTTCTTGGAGAGGTTCTTGAGCTGTAGCCTTACATCGGGCAGATCTGCCGGTACCTGGATGGATAGGAGGCGGGTTTTTTCATCCTGAAGATCTAAAAGATAAAGCTTCCCGCCGTTTTCAAAGACAATATCATCAGGCCCTAAACTGGGCCATTTCACATCATATTCGGTGAATCGTGTGACTTGGCGCGCTTTTTTACTCTTCAGATCATAGGCCCAGATGTTGAGCTTCTGATTCTCATCCCGGTCGGAGATGAAATAGATGGTTTCTCCATGCCACATGGGAACAGCGTCCGTGCCTTCAAAATCGGTAATCTTCTCTGAGATATTCTTGGAAAAATCGTAGAGCCAGATATCCCCGGCCATTCCTCCCCGGTAGCGTTTCCATGTACGGAATTGTCGGTTTATAAATTGGAAGGCTATACGCGTGCTATCGGGACTGAAAGAGCCGAGTTCACCATAGGGCAGAGGAAGTGCTTCCGATAAGCCTCCCTTGATAGATTGTTTGAAGAAGCGATGGAAACGGTAGGAAGGGCTGGTCATTAGCGAACGATACAAGATGTTTTTTCCGTCTGGATACCAATCCACCACTACATCAGAAGCAGGATGATGAGTTAATCTCTTTGGTGTTCCACCTTCCGCCGGCATAAGATAGACATCCTCATTGCCGTCGTAATTTCCGCTGAATGCAATCCAGCGTCCGTCAGGGGAGAACTTGGGAAATTGTTCGTAGCCCTGTGGCGAGCTCAATCGCCTTGCCTGACCTCCTTCTTTGGGAGCAGTCCAGAGATCTCCAGCATAGACAAACACGATCTGATCTGCACTTATATCCGGAAAACGGAGCATAAGGGCATCAGGAGTTTTGACTTTTGTCTCTTGGTCTGCAGCAAATGCTGTGCTCAAGACTAACAAGAGTATAAGCAGGCATCGTAAAATTTTAGACATTACAACCTCCTATATGAATGGATTATGATAAAAAAGAATTTGCTTCGCCCTCTTAAGAATCATCCCTAGGCTGTTATACGAATACAACGCAAGAATGGTTTCATGATCCAGAGGCGATGTCAATAAAAATTTAAAGAAAGCCGGAATCAGGCTTTATCATGGAAGAGTGCCCGGTGGGAATAGCACAGCCCAATTCATCGTTTTAGGACAAAACATGCTATCCAGCGAAGCTTGAAGCCGAGCGTGAAAAAAACATGAAGGAATATGAACAAGAGGGACATTCCAGAATGAGCATGGCATCAATACAGGAAAGAGAGGAGGGATACCGCTTGCATTTTTACCCGGATATGCCGTTTCCCGAGGAATCCCTTTCAGTAATCAGAGTCTCCACAGGAAAGAAGCCTTGAAGAAAAATCCTCTCTTAGTTTCCAGGAAGGAGTCGGAGCTGGCGTAGTCTCCGTCTTCCCACTTGATTTTTTCATAGAGAGACCCGTAACCGATGTGTATGACAGTTCCTGGAATATAGGTAAAAGAGGCGAGAAAATCCGTCATCAGCCTTTTCCAGAAAGAATTGTATTCGATGATTCCTCTGAAGAAAAGGTATTTGTTCACCTGATAAGTATTTTTGCTTCTGATGATCATGTAGTCGTACTCTTTCAATGAGTCAGAAACACGGAAAAAATCAGAATAGATGAGGCTCAGGTCGAGATGAATCTTTTCTGAGGGCAGATAGGTTATCGCTGCTGTAGCGTCACTGCCTTTGCCCTGGTAAGGATCAGAAACATAACGGATCTTTTCCCCGTATTTATAGGAGAGAGACAAGGTAAGTTGTTTGGTGAATTTGCTCTCTGCGATAAACCTCATGCTGCTGGTGTTAAATTTCTCATCGAGGTAAACCTCGGTTGCATAGCAGCCGCCAAAGAGAATGTATGAATCTCTTGGCAGGATGAACCTAAGATCGAAAGAGTTTCTGGTCTCATAAAGGCCGCTGAATTTATCCCTGATTTGGAAACTGTGAACAAGGGGATCAATGCGGCGGATTATCCCTGATCGCAGATGGAACATGCGCAACATCCCGGATCTGAATCGGGTGATTCCTGTCCGGGTGAGATATCCTGTTTCGGTGCGAAAATCTTTTGATATGTCTTGAAGTCCCAGCATCAGAATCCAGTCTCGTGTCGTGTAATAATAGTGGAGTCCCAAGGCATGTCCATCCTCTCTTGAGGATGTTCGATTCAATTTGCTACCCGATAGAAAGAAATGATATCCAAAGAGGCTTGATGGATTGACCCTCAGCTGTCCGTCAAGGCCCAATACCCTGTTAAAGCCGTTTTGCCTCTCCCTTCCCGTGTAAAAACCGCCTATGAATCCATCCTTTGACAATGCTCTTTTGTAGCGAAAAATTCCAACATGGGCATAATCCTCGTCCTCATCATCAGGAAGCTTGTCCATAGCATAGATAGCGGCCATCGTGTTTTTATCGCCGATTTTTCCGTTCAATTTTAATCCCAATGAAGGATCGACAATCGTTCTTGTATGCACCACGGCCCCGAGAGGGTCTCCATCATTATGTCCTCCAAAATTGAACTTTTCTAGACCTTCGAAGAAAAAGGGCCTTTTTTCTGGGAAAAAGAGAGCATATCGCAGGTTGAAGTCGACCTGGCCGGCATCAGCCTCCACCTGACTGAAATCAGGGTTGTAAGTGCCATCAAATATCAAATGTGATGTTAACCCGTATTTGGCGGTCAGGCTGATGTCACCCACGCCGGCAGAAGATGCCAGTTTTCCCTGGTCCAAGGAGCTTTTCTGGCTGTATGTTACGGCGGGAAGGATTTCGAAAAGTCTATAGTGCTTGATTTCGCGGAAGATAAGGGTTCTGGTTTGAGTTAAAAAATTTGGCCCATGAGCAGGATGCAGGGGAGGATAGGTTCCTGCTTCTGAGCGTCGGCTTATTTTGCGTTCAAAAATGACTCCCATCTCTACTGGTTCCGTGTGAAAAAATCGGATGCTTTTAAAAGGAATTTTTAGTTCGACTGTGTAACCCTTATCATCGATCTTGCCTTCGCTGTACCAGATGACATCAACGCTGAAATCTTCCTCGCCGCCCTCAAACCTGGAATCGCCTTGAATTCCCAGAGGATTCACATAGAATGCATAAAGAGATTGTTGATCGTTGAAGGTATCCAGATTGATGCAAATCCAGTCGTCAGGATGGATGTTATCCCGGCTGGTGACAGAAGCCTTAATCTTGTCAGGTTGGCTGTCAAAGCACCTGAAGGCAAAAAAGAGATACTCCTGGTCATAAGCATAATAGACCACCGTACTCTCAGCCATGTCGATGCCGTAGTCGGGATGGTATGTCTTGAATCCTGTTTCTTGAGGGGCATTCTTCCAGACTGAGTCATCGAGTACACCGTCGATTGCGGGAGGCAGGTCTGTTTTTAACGGTCTGAGCGGAGGAAGCTTTTCTTGAGCAGCGGAAGCCAGAGTTATCAACGAAATGATGAAAATGAACAGGAAGGGCTTGGTGTTTTTTGGGTAAGTTATTTTTTGCATTTCTTTATAAAAGGTCGAGCTGAATAAGAAAAGGATGCTTATATCACAGAGGAAAATTGCATGTCAAATGAGACAAGGGAGTCATCAAGAAGATAAAAGCCAGTTCTTTGATCATTGGCTAACAACATCTTTCAGGACTTTGAATAAGCGGTCAATATCAGCGAAATCGTTGAATATATTCACCGAGACACGGATGTTTCCGTTTCTCGGGGAGACATAGATGTTGTTTTTGGCAAACTTTCTTATACAGGTTTCATTTTTATCGCCTAGGGTGAAAGAGACGATTGCGGAGCGTTCGTTTATCTTCGTTATAGGTGAAATGATGGTGACTTTCAAATCCATTAACCCTTGGATAAGATAATCTGTAAGTTCCATGATCCTATCCTGAATTTCTGGAATACCGATCTTTCTGATGTAGGCCAGTGCCTTCTGGAAGGCGAGAAGAGGCTGGATGTTGAATGTGCCAAAATCATAGCAGTGTGCAGATCGGTGGAGTCGGAAGGCCGCATTTTTTGCGGTATGGATAAAGTCTTTCCCTTCAGTGTCCACAGAGAGCCATCCTGCCAAGGGAGATGGAAATTTTTCCCGGAAGGCCGATGTTGTGAAAAACAGGGCCCCGATGTGCCCGGTCAGTCCCCATTTATGAAGAGATGCGGAAAGGACATCGATATGGGCCGCCTTCACATCAACAGGAAAATAGGGGAAAGCCTGAGTAGCGTTGACCACAAGAAGGACAGCGCGTTTCTTGAGCTTCTGGCCGAGACTCAACAGGTCCTGACGATATCCTGTCGCATACTGTATTTGTGAGGTGACTACGGCTAGGGTCTTTTCGTCCAGTGCTTCCAGGATGGATTCAATCGGATACCTTGAAGCTACAGGTTGAACATAGCGCATTTCTATACCCTGGTATTCAAAACCAATGGTCGATGCCGGGAATTCATCCTGCATGGAGACGATATTGAAGGGCTTTGGGATTTGATTCTTAAAGCAAAGAGCCAGAAGAGACATGGCCGTCGATGTATTCTGGACAAATGTTACGTTATCTGGCTCAGTGTTTATTAGTACCGCCAGTTGTTGGCAGAGCTTGTGATACTTTTCCATGTCATCTTTCCAGCTTATATCTCCATGGGTATGAAGTTTGCGGTATTGTTCTGCCATGGCCCTGAAAACAGATGTAGGGATGGGCGACATGGCCGCGCTTTGAAAGTAGACGGAATTTCCGGTTATGGGAAAATCCTTGCGGATTTTTGTCCAGTCTGTCATGGGCTCACCTCGTTGTTTAAAAATCCTTGTTCATATGCGTTATGAATAAAAGGGGGAAAATTGATACTGATATATGATAATATCGAAGCCGGAAGGACAAGACAAGAGGAAAGAGTCATCAAAGTAAAGGTGATGCTTAGAGATTCAGGAAGGATCTCATGTATGAAAAGAAATTAAGAGTTTCAGAAAAGGAATGTTATGAACAAAGACATTTTTTTTGAGGTTCATCAAGATCTTCCGAGAGAAGGTCCGGGAAGGGACAAGTACACCCGGAAGGCATTCCGGATGCTGCCGAAAATAGAGAAGGCGCGCATCTTGGATATAGGATGCGGACCAGGTGGACCGACCATGGAGCTTGCCAGGCTGAGCGATGGCCATGTTATAGGATTAGACATTCATCAGCCATTTCTTGATAAGCTGCGGCAGAAGATCGAGGAAGCGGGATTCTCAGACCGTGTGCAAGCCATAAAAGGATCTATGTTAGAAATGAATTTTGAAGAAGAGAGTTTCGACATCATCTGGTCCGAAGGCTCCATCTATATTATCGGGTTTGAAAAAGGTCTTAAAGAGTGGCGTCGACTTCTCAAGCCTCGTGGATTCCTTGTGGTGCATGAGATGATCTGGCTGGAGCCGGATCCTCCCAGAGAGATCGAGGACTACTGGAAGGAGGTCTACCCCGGGATAAAGACAATTCAGGAAGACCTCGAATCGATCTCCCGATGCGGCTATAAGGTTATCGGTCATTTTCCTTTACCCGAGGATGCTTGGTGGGAAGAATATTACACACCCTTGGAAGAACGCATACAGGTGTTAAGGAAGAAATATGAGAATGACCCCAGGGCTCTGGCCTCGCTTGACGAAGAGCAGCGGGAGGTCAACCTGTACAGGAAGTACTCAAGATGGTATGGCTCTGCATTCTACGTCATGCAGAAGTCATAGAGCGAGCTCCTCCGAGAAAAAAAAGCTCCTGAAGTACTTTACGATGTAGGGGGAAGAAATGAAACGGAGCAAAACAGAAGAGATTTACAGAAGCAAAAGAGGATCGTCTGGATTCATCTACAAGATTCTAAGAGCTTTTACCGTCATCCATCCTGGAGAAGCCCCTACGGCTTTTCTCTTAATCATCAACATTTTTTTGCTCCTTTTGGCTTATTACATAATAAAGCCCGTTCGAGATGCTTTGATCCTGGCTGGAAAAGGAGCCGAGTGGAAGAGCTATCTCTCTGCAGCCATAGCTGTGTTGCTTATTTTTGTGGTCAAGGCCTTCAGCAATATCGCCTCCAGATATCCTCGCCAGAAACTGATCTCCTGGGTTACTCTTTTCTTTATATCCAATCTGATCATATTTTATTTGCTGTCTTTTTCAGGTGTTCCGCTGGGGACGATGGGAATTCTTTTTTATACCTGGATGGGTATCTTCAACGTGCTGGTCGTGGCTCAATTCTGGGGTTTTGCCAATGATATTTACAGCGAAAAAGCCGGGAAGCGCCTTTTTCCCATGGTGGCTTTTGGGGCCAGCTTCGGAGCCTTTTCAGGCAGCACGATCGCCGGCTGGCTTGTGGAGCCCTTAGGGCTTTACCAGATGATGCTGGTGGCAGGCGGAGTTCTGGGAATTTGTATTCTCTTGACATTGCTTATTCATCGCAAAGAGGTTAAAAGGAGCGGAGCGAAGAGGAGTGAGGCTGTCTCCACGGAAGTGTCGAAAAAAAAGGAGCAGGAAAGACCTCTGGGAAAAGGAGGGGGATTCGAGCTTGTGTTTAAAAAAAGATACCTCCTTTACATAGCATTTTTTGTGCTGCTCCTGAATTTTGTTAACACCAACGGTGAATATATTTTGGGCAAAATTGTGGAGAACGCGGCCAAGGAGGCTGTGGCAGCAGGAACAGCAGGAGGATTAGGGGTGAAGGAGTATATCGGCAAGTTCATGGCTGGTTTTATGAGGGATTTTAATCTGGTGGGTATGTTTATCCAGCTTTTTATCGTCTCCCGGGTCTTCAAATGGTTTGGCGTCAGATTGGCTCTCTTTTTCCTCCCTGTTATTGCCATGGGTGGATATTTCTTCGTAGCTCTCGGTGCTTCTTTAATGCTGGTGCGCTGGGTAAAAGTCATGGAGAACGGGACAGATTACTCTTTGATGAACACCACGCGGCATGCTCTTTTCCTGATAACCACAAGAGAAGAAAAATACAAAGCCAAAGCCGCCACAGCCACCTTTTTTCACCGGGCCGGAGATGTCTTCTCAGCCGTAATCGTATTTTTGGGCACAGGCTATCTGGCTTTTAACACAGAGAAATTTGCCATATTTAACGTGGCCCTGGTCTTGATGTGGATTATGCTCGGCGTTTTAATATTTCGTGAGCATAAGAAAATATCATCCGGAGGAAAAATATCCTAAAGAAACAGCCTTAAAAATGGAAAAAATAAAGAAAATACAAACAAGATAGGTTCTCTACTCCAGCCATCTGTACGTCCATCTTGTTAAGGAGAATTCTCCCTTGCATTGTTTGATCGCTTTCTTCACAGTATATTGAACGATGTATTTTTCAGGATTATATGGGGCTTTTTGAACTTCTCCTGTATTCAATTTTTCCAAGAGAGGTAAAGCTCTCCTGTCGCCGATCTGCCCCAGAGCCCAGATCGCTTTGTTTTTTTCTCGAAATCCAAATTTATCTGATTCGATAAGAGTCATCAGGGCTTCCACAGAGTCCCCATTAAATTCTTTTTTTGCCTCAGAACAGATGGATTTTACGCCTGAAAATATGGAAAAATAGAAGAGGACGCAGATAGATGCCGCTGCGATAATCAAGATGATCGGTCCAAAAATCAGCGCTTTTTCCAACAGGGATCGAGCATCATTTTTTTTGCCTGGTATCACGTGCCTCTCTTTACTCTATATACTACAGATCAAATGGACTTGAAAACTGAGCGGCTTCTATTCTTTTCCCTCACCGATCTTGAAATCTAGGCAAGAAATAAGATATTCACCCGTCGATTTTACAGTTTGTTTCAAGTTATAGATCTCTTCATCCATTGGAGACTCAATCTTTGCCAGCACGCTCTCAAGAGGAGCTTCAGGAATGTCGAATGAGGGGAGTCGAGTCAAAGACCTCATCTCGTTTGATTGAGGCACTTTGAGAAAGATGATGCCCAGAGAGACAGCAATGATCAACAAAGCAGTGGCAGCGACGGGGACCAGGATGGCTTTGCGGGGAGGAACTGTTCGTGGCTCCGGTTTTTTATCTAAAGAAGAGATAACCTTTTCAGCGACTCGCTTGTTGAAGCTCTGGATTAAATCTGGCTTATCATGGTCAAGCTGCTCTCTCAGCGATTTGCAGAACCGGGCGAATTCTCGACACGAAGCACAACGGCGGATGTGGTGTTTCACCAGCCCTGCTATCGGCTTGTCCGAATCCAACGCCTGAGATATGTGCCATTTATAAAGAGAACAAAGCATTTCTCATCTCCTCTTCATAGGAATGAAAATTTATGTTCAACGGGCTCCGGTCCTGCCAGTTTTTCATATGCGGAAGATTTGCTCATCATCCTGGCTAGGTTCAGGCGAGCTCGATGAAGAAGAACACGAACAGAGATTTGCGTTTTTTTTATCACTTTTGCGATGTCTTTTACAGACATGTCTTCTCCGTAATGGAGCCAAAGAGCTTCATATTCCATTGGTTTTAGCCTTCTTGCCAAATTCCAGATATTCCGTGATTCTTCCTTCTGGATGAGAGCATCCTGCGGGTCTGGCAGAGGGGATATCGATTCAGTATGTGACCGAGTAGCTTTTTTTATCCGGTGATGGCTGATGGCCGACCGGACAGCTATCGTATAGAGCCAGGTGGAGAATTTTCTCTCCGCTTCGAAGCGGTCGATGTTTCGGAAGGCTTTGAGAAAAGTCTCCTGGATCAGGTCCTCAATGTCCTGATCAGTGTCCGTTTTATGGCGGAGGAAAAAAAAGAGCCTGGGACTGTATCTGTGTATCAGTTCTTCAAATGAAGCACGGGATCCGGCTGCCGCCTCTAAAGCCAGCTTCTCGTCTGACAATTGAATGCATTTTGAGGCGTTATCCATAGGAACTTTTGCTTCTTCTTCTAATTTAACCGATTCACAGACTAAGTCAATGGGCCGAGTTCTTCTGGAATAAAAAGCCCGCAAATTTTTCTTTTTCCTAAACTCATTTCCACCAAAGCTGCTGTAGGATAGATCAATTCGAGCTGGACGTTCTTGTCTTTAGTGGTTACTTTTATGCTTTTCGATAATCTCAGTTTAGAATCCTTCTCTTCTTGATGCATATTCACCATGGCAATAAGTCCTATTATAATTTGCTCAATTTGCTCCGCATCTTCAACGGACTTGACATCAAAATTGAGCTTTAAAGCGAGATTTTCCTGTTTTTCCATGATAGAAAAAACAGCTTTACCCATTTTTTTCAGGACAACAGGCTTTTCTCGATTTTTTGTTATCGAGGAAATATCTCCAACCGCAGCCATCAGGAAGGCATCAGAAGGAATCTCATTGATAGATGATATCAGGGGGGAAGATGTGATATTCTTTTTCTTTCCGGAGATGACATCCAGTGAAGTTTTAATAGCTTCTTCATCCTCGGAGAGCAGGATGAGCTGGTCGCTGGCAAAGGTCCCGAAATCTTCTTCCCAATTGTAGATAATGTATTTACCGTAGGGGATTTCGCGGTAGGATGTCTCCTCCTTGAGAAGGTTAAGGAGATAGTTCCGATCAAACTTCCCGTTTATGCAGACCACCGCTTTCTCATCTTCTGTTCCTTTACCATAGATAGTGACTCCTTTAACGTCTTTTAAGAGATCAATCTTGTACTTCCTGGCAAATTTTTCACTTTTTTTCTTGATTCTTGTAGTACCTTTTTCCTTCATTATCATGCCGTTAAGTTGAGTGGAGGTGTACTTTTCCATGTCAAGATGAAGTAACCACTCTGTATCGGCAGGGATGAAGGACTTTTGAAGGGATGTCCCTCTGATGGCAGGTGCTAAGATCAGGGCAAGTAGGATTGCCGCCAGAATGATGATTGTCTTTTTCATATCGATTCTCCTTTAATGATATAATTTTGTTCTTTCTCAATGACTGAGATGGATTAGCTTTTTCACCCTTTTATACGCAGCAGTTTGGAAAATGTTACCGATTTTCACGGATTTGCTGGATGAGATGATTTAAAGAGTCAAAATGTTTTAATCTGGTCAGACTGATCATGCCCCAGGACAAGTGAGATTGACCATCGTCATTCCCTGTGTTATATGTGTTTTAAGGCGTTCATCGGATGACCATTATCATTATATTGCTCTACCTTACCGGTTTGGGGATTCTTTTGATGTTTTCTTCGTTCTTTTCCGGATCTGAGACTGCCCTGACTGCTCTCACCAAAACACAAATCCAGAGAATACGGGAGGATGGAAAGAAGAGCAGTGTAGCCATCATCAAATTTTTGGATGAACCTCAACGGCTGTTTATCACTGTGCTTTTCGGTAACACGCTGGTGAACATGGCTTTTATCAGTGTCACCGGATCTCTTATCTATGTCCAGTTATTTAAGGGGAGAAGTGCTGGACTTGCTTACATTATCGCCATAATAACACAAACAGCGCTGCTCTTGTTGTTCGGTGAAATAACGCCCAAGACCTATGCTCTACAGCACTCAGAGAGTTTTTCGAGAACAGTGGCTCGGCCGCTATGGGTCTTCTCGCATCTCATTTATCCATTCAGGAGAGCGCTGCGGATTCTTACAGATTTTCTGCTTCCTCTATTCGGAGTGCGCTCTGTTATCGATCAGACTCCTATCACCAGTGATGAAATCAGGGCTATTGTGAAGGCAACCGAAGAATATGGAGCTCTTGATAAGGAAGAAGGCGAGATCATTTATAATATTTTCGATCTCCATGATATCACCGCTAAAGAAGCCATGGTCCCCCGAACTGAAATGGTCTGTGTAGAGGTATCGAAGACAATCCAGGAAGTATTTGACATGACCAAGAAGGTGGGACATTCACGGCTTCCCGTCTACAGGAAGAAAATTGACAGCATTTGCGGCATTTTTTATGTCAAAGACATGCCGCGCTGGAGAGGATTGAAGATAGAGAGCCTGGGGGGAAGAAAGGTTGAGCAGCTCACGATAGAGGAATTCCTCTCCAGCAGTGAAGTGCTTAACGGACTGAATCCAGGCAATGAGAATACACTCATACAGCAGCCATTTTTTATCTTTGAGACCAAGAAAATAGGCGGTTTGATGCGGGAGATGACAAGAGAAAAAAAACAGATGGCGATCCTTCTGGATGAGTATGGCGGTGTCTCCGGGCTGATAACCGTTGAGGATATCGTCGAGGAGGTGCTGGGTGAAATTTTCGATGAATACGACACAGTCTCAGCATTGACCATCACCCGCGACCCAAATGATCCATCCAGCATGCTGATCCCAGGATTTGTCAGCATTCGCAGTGTTAATAAGCGCCTGAAAAGTAAACTCGATGTATCTATGGCCGACACAATCGGCGGATATGTGGTTAGACTTTTTGGTTCGATTCCAGATAAAGGGGATGTTGTATCCGACAGAGCAAAAGGATTACAATTTGAAGTTCTCCAGATGGATGGTAAGCGGATTGGTTTGCTGAGATTACGCCGCATAAGGAACAAAAAGGACAAGAAAACAGGATTCATTAACCCGGTTTTTCTTTTTTTGCTTTTGCTGGGGATCTTTTCCATGGGAGCATCAACAGGGGGAAATGTTTCCAGCGCAGACAGCTGGTTTCCTGTGTTGGCCTTTTCGTTCGTGTTCGCTTTTGCGCTTGTTCTGGGAGCCTTTTATAATGGTTCTGAGACGGCGATTGTTTCTGCTTCCAAAGCAAAAATCGATATTCTGGCCCAAGAGAATAACTTCCGGGCTCTGTTTATTAAAAAGCTGTGGCAGGAACCGGACAAGATGCTAGGAATTGTGCTTGCAGGTACGAATTTGATGGCGGCAGCGGCAGGGGCAGCCGGACTTCGCCTTACCGTCTACGCTTTTCCCGGTCGTGAAGGATTGCAGCAGCTCATCAATACCATTGTCATGACTTTTCTCATTCTCGTGTTCTGTGAAATAATCCCCAAGACGACCTTCCGTGCCAAGGCTGATTCCCTTGCCTTGCGCAGTGCTCCAGGACTTCAAATTTCAGATTTCCTCTTGCGTCCGCTCGTAAACCTGATGATAAAGATCACAAATTCTATCGTCAGGATCGCTGGCAGGGAGGATAGCAGAGAAAGATTGCACAGGATGAGGGAGGAGCTCAGACTCCTGGCAAGGATGGGAGCCAAAGGAGGTGCGCTCAAAAAGGAGCAGATCCGAATGATTCATAGTGTGTTGGATCTGGAAACAGTTACTCTGGAGAAGGTCATGACGCCGTTGGTAGATATTGTCGCTCTTCCCAAAGAGACAAGTCTTGATGATTTTTATAGAATAATTTCCGAGACAGGCTTCTCGAGAATACCTGTCTATGAAGAGCGGATTGATAACATCGTCGGAGTGGTCAATGTTCTTGATGTCCTCTATTCTGAAAAAACAGCCGCCACCATCGCTCCTTTTATCAGGAGAGACATCCGTTATGAACCAGAATCAAGAAGGGTCTATCCTCTTTTGAGAGAGCTTAAGAGCAGCCAGAATCCTATGGTATTTGTGGTAGACGAATATGGCGGAATTGTTGGCTTGGTCACTATTGAGGACTTGATTGAAGAGATTCTCGGTGATATCCGAGATGAGAAAGATAGAGAGGTTGAAGGAGTCATTCATCGGATCAGCGACAGAATTGTCGAGTGTGATGGGAAAACAGAGACTCAATCGATCAATAAGTTTTATGGCATGTTGATTCCTGCTGGCGACTACAACACGATTGCCGGCTATGTCATCTCTCTAATGGGGAGAATTCCCAAACGAGGTGAGTTTATTGAGACAGACAAGTTAAAAGTTGTGGTCCTGGACGCTGACTCTAGGGGTATTCGCAGAGTAAGAATTCAAAAAAAATAAGAGAGATAAATCCCAACAATGATAAGGATTAGCTTTTATCGGAAGCACCAATCTCCCCGATTTTTCGCCTGGCAACATCTTGCAGCAGGCATATTACTGGCAAAGTAGCGGATCAATCCTGAAAAAATGAAGGAAATGCCGCTCTTTTGTGACTGGCGTGTCCGCAAAACAAGTATTTCCTCTCTCTGCCCTTCCTGATTTGACATCATATTTTTTATTTACTATAAAATGAACAAAAGAAAGGAGGAAACGTGAGGAAAAAAGCATTATCCGTTTTTTCCGCTCATTTATTGATTTTCACGCTCATCTTTTTTCAGATTTCCTATGAAGTTGTCATGGCTTCACATCAGCCGGCCAGAGAGAAACCCACAGCTTCAGCCGTGTCCAGGACAGGTAACTTCTCCCTAGGAGTAGCCTTGTCTCCCGAGGGAGGAGCTGGCAGTGAAGTAATGGATATCGATGTAGCGGGCAATGCCAGGAGCCTTGTAGTCGGTCTAGGGGGATTGTCCCTGGCCCAAAGCCCGGACGGGGTCACGTTGCGTGTGCTAGATCCCAAGGGACGGGCGGCTGAGTCGATCATGAGGCCTCTTCAGGTCGACAAAATGCTGGAATCCCAGATGAATAGTTGGGCGAAAGATGTCATCGGCAAGGAGAAGTTCTCGGCGGACCTTTTGACTGAAGCCAAAGTCAAAGAACTAATGACAAAATACCCGCTCAATCCCCAGCTAAAGAAAAGAGTGCAAGCTGCTGTCAATACCGTCCAGACAACGCCGAATTTAGGAGTTATCGGACGGGACGAAAAAGGGGCGCTCAGGAATGTCGTCATCTTTAATCCCACACCCGGAAAATGGAAAGTTGAAGTTAATGCAAAGCCAAATGCCAAGCCTTTTCAAGCCATCGCCACATCTGTTCCCAGAGCTGGAATGCCTCAGAATATCGAGCCTGCAGGACGAAAGATCGTCGAAAGGCTGAACAGAGATCTGCCGCGCTTTCAAAGAAGGGCCATCAAATGGGGATGCAATAAGTGCTGTTGGTGTGAAAACCTGGTCGGGTTTGGCATCTGTTTCGCCATCGCCACATACATCTGTACTGGAGGATATGTCACTGCCGGAATTCTGCTCTCTGCCGCATTCTGGAAAATGGGGGGAATGGCGATTTCCTACGTGGCTTTATCCTTGTTCCTGGCTTCCAAAGTGCCTGCTCCGCCCAACAGCGTGTGGGATGTCATTCAAGGCTGGATCATGGATTCGCTGATAAAATATGCCTGCAGGCTGGCCCGGTGCTGTTGATAATAACTGAGTCAACAAAATAAGGCCGAGAAAAGATCTCATGTTGAGCGGAGCGTTATGATCCCCACTTTGTTACAGCGCGTTTGCTGGCAAACACCTACCAAAGAACAGTTGTGAACAGAACGGATTCATACTCCCGCTTTTTTCTCGGAGTTGCCGGTGTTTCCTTCTTATTATTTTATTTTTTCTCTGTTACCTTCTTCTGGAATCGCTCTGAAAAAAGATTGACAGAGGGGATTTTTCAGATCAAGCTCAACGCAAAATATGCAACCTCCGGCCAGATCAAGCGGATAAAAGACTGGACTGAGGAGGGCTGGCGTGGTTACTCAGCGCTCGGGTATCAGAATCCTCTAAAAAAGGGAGAAAAAATCGAGATCCAAGTAAAAGGATCGTTTCTCCTTTCGAACTTTACCGAGATCAGTGAAGATCATATTTGCATCTATCTCTCTGAGAAGACAGGCCACAATACCCAGGATATAGGCCGCGAGAAAACACAGATAGCCCATGAGCTTTTCCATGTGTTCCAGGCCCGGTTGTTCTGGCCTGAGGATGAGATCCGGGCTGAACTTGACTGGCTTTTTGAAGGAACCGCCCTTTACGAAGCGGCGAAAGTCATGAATTTCTTGGAAATTCTCGAAGATTTCCCCTACCGGGAAGACCAGTCTCTATTTAAAAATGACTACGGGGCAGCCTGGTTCTGGCTGTTTATCGAGACAGAATACGGAGGCAATATCGTCCGGAAGGTGTGGGAAAACCTGTCTGAGGAAAGGCCTGAGACGAGTCAGGATATCGTAGCTTCCGTAAAAAAGACAACTCTTATCTGTACGAATACCTCTTTTGATCGAATTCTGGAGGATTTTTTGAGAAACGTGAAAACGTGTTATCCAATAGAGAGCGCAAATAGAGTTCAGGATTCAGAACTCGCAGGCCATGTTTTTCGTTAACTATCATGAAGAACCCTTGCAGGAGGAGGTGTTTTATGCTGCATTTATTCCAAAAACATAAACGGAGATTTTATTTCTCTATCCTGTCTTTTATTTTTTTCCTGTCTTTTTTTATCCCGGCGAAAGTGTTTTCACAGGAGCCAGAACGCGTCTCCAAATTCGGGGAATATAAGGGTTATGCCGAGGAGAAGTATGACTCTAATGTTCGAAGCTCTGAGTATGTGACGATGAGAGATGGGATAAAACTGGCTGTTGATATCATCCGTCCCGCCAAAAAAGGGAGGCCGGCCGAGGAGGCCCTGCCAGCTATCTGGACTCACTGCCGCTACCGCCGGGCTTCTTACGGAAAAGATGGACAAATCCGGTCCCAGGCCAATTCCCCGCTTTACGAGAGGCTTATTAGATGCGGCTATGTCATGGTTGTCGTCGATGTTCGCGGTTCCGGGGCTTCATTTGGGACCTGCGAGGGTGTTTTCACCAAGAAAGAGACCAGGGATGCGTATGAGATCACTGAATGGATAGCTTCCCAGCCCTGGTGCGATGGGAATGTGGGGATGTTTGGCGGCTCTTACCTGGGAATAACCCAGCTCATGGCTGCCAGCACCCAACCGCCTCACTTGAAAGCCATCTTTCCCGTCGTGGCTTTGTTCGATCTGTATGCGACAGGTTATCCCGGAGGAATTTATCATCATGACTTTGTCAGAACGTGGAGTGATCTGACGAGGATGCTGGATACGACTCCTGGTGTTGTTCCTGTCGATGAAGATAAAGAAGGAAAGCTCCTTGAACAGGCTATCAAGCTCCACGAGGCCAACAAGCGCCTTCATGATGTGGTTGCTCCCCTTCGTTTTCGTGACAGCCGAGTGCCTGAGACAGGTGTCCTGCTCTACAAAGAGTGGCATCCGGCTGGCTTTATTCAGGAGATCAACGAGTCTGGAATTCCCATGTACCTTTGGTGCGGCTGGTTTGATTCCTTTACCAAAGATGGTTTTCAGATGTTCCGGAACTTCACCGCGCCGAAAAAGATGGTTATTGGAGCCTGGTCCCATTCTCCAAAAGATCCTGATATTCTAAACGAGCTAATAAAATTTGGCGCAACAGAGCAGCATCGCTGGTTCGATTACTGGCTGAAAGGAATCGACAACAATATCATGGACGAACCAGCTATATACTACCACAGGATGATTCACCCCAAGCAGAATGAATGGATGACTGCCCAGGCCTGGCCGCTGCCCGCTGAGAAAAGGGTTGAATATTATTTTCATGGAGGTCCGGCAGAGAGCGTCCAGTCTGTAAACGACGGGCTGTTGAGTCCGGAGAAACCTTCGGGAACTTCCTGTCGCGATATATACACTGTGGACTACTCGACCACAACCGGCCAGACTACCCGCTGGGACAACGCGGTCGGAGGAGGGTATGGGTATCCGGATCTAACCCCTAACGATGAAAAGGGATTGACCTACACCACTGAGCCGCTGCTCGACGACCTGGAGATTACCGGCCACGTTGTAGCCCACCTCTGGATAAGCTCTACAGCTGAAGACGGAGATTTTTTTCTCTACCTGGAAGAAGTGGACAGTGAAGGTATCTCTCATTACGTTACCGAGGGAAACTTGAGGGCTTCACACAGGATGCTTCATGAGCCCCCGTATGATAACCTGGGGCTTCCCTTTCACAGAAGTAATGAAGAGGATGTGGAAAAGCTTAAGCCAGGGGATCCCGGAGAGCTTGTCTTTGACCTTCAACCGACATCGAATGTCTTCAACGCCGGTCACCGCCTTCGAGTGACCGTGACCTGTGCCGACAAAGACAACGCTTTGACGCCGGTTCTCTCGCCGCCACCTGATGTCTCCATCTATAGATGCGGTGAATATGCCTCCTATGTGGATCTTCCGGTTATCGGAGCTGAGGAGGAGGGACAGTTTTCCTTTGTTGTCATTGTTTTGATTGTTCTGGTGATCGTCGTCGTTGTTATTATCGGAACAATCGGGTTGAGGAAGAAGTTTAAGCCCTGAATCTTGATAAGAAGAGGACTATTAACATAGAATATCTTTTAAGGATCATAGTTTATATTTATAGCAAGGTGAAGGAGCAGCTATGGAGTGGGGAAAAATTATCCCCAGCATTGTGGCATTCTTGACGGCCTTTTTACTCCCTTTTTTCCTTTCCAGACGGAAGAAAGGAGGTCCAAAAAAGCTCACAGAATTCCGTCAGCATCTTCAGAGAATCGGGATAAAGTTCGTTGAATTAGATAAGGACAGCGAGCAGGCAAAGCTTGGAACCAAATTTTCCAGGAGTCAGAAATCTGTAGGTGCCTTTGTTTTAGAAGGAAGAAACATTGACCTTGTTATCGTCACCAGCGTGGCCAGCCAATATGGAGTGAATTATTTCGTTGAGTATCTGGTAAAAAGTAACTTTGAGTTGAGAGAGGGCTCTGTAAAAAAAACGAAGACGGTGAAAAAGAGGAGTTCACTTTTTGGGAGAGATGTGGTGGACATAGTGTGGAAAGGAAATAAGCATCTGGCTCAAAGGCTCAACCTGGATTATGAAATTAAGCATAAATTGTTGCAGGCTTATAAGGAAAAATTCAAAGGCGGCATCCTGATCATACCTGAGCCCAAGTATGGATACACTCGAATAAAGACAAATTATAATCTTCCTTCTCCGATGATTTTCGATGCAATTGATTCCATTGCGAGATATATCAAGTCCGGATGGATAGAGGAAGCTGCATCGCTTCCCAACATGTGAAACTACCTGTTCAGATTCATATTCAGAGCTGTCATAAAGTCACGGACCGTCTTCTTTCCATGTCCACCCAGATCGATATGCTCTTTCTGTAAGACTCTACAATCAACGCGGACATTTCCATTCATTTCTTTGATAAAGATTGACAACCGTGGTGGAGAACTCTCAAAAACTCGCGTTCCGCTTTCAGCCGAGATAAACCCAGCAGCTTTATCCACGCTGTCTACAGTAAAATCAATATCATTGACGGCCTTTAGGGATGCCTCCCATACTTCATCAAAACCATGATTGTCCAGAAAAGTCGTGTCCTGATTGACGATTTGCTGGGTGCAGGATAAAAACGCTAAAACCAGTGATGCCAACAAAAGCTTTTTCATAGTATCCTCCTCTGATTAACTCATAATCTCAATCCATCTTTGCCACATAAACTAGAGAGCAAAAAACATGCCAATTAAAATATCAGGCTTATTTTTAAATTCTGTGGCTTTTTCCTGTCCTCTTTAAATTACAGATGGAAAAAAATGAAGACATATTTCTGCATCATTTTTTTGTTTCCTTCTAGGTTTTATGATTGAAATATAATATGCAGAAAGGTTTCGCATAATGAAGTTGAATGAAAGTTGTTACTCAAATATTTCCAGATCTGCCTTGAATTGGCACAATTTTTGCTGAATTAATTATGAATGCAACATGCCAAGCTGTATAAAAGGAGAGTATATACAACATCACCTATCTGGTATCGTGGGTTTTTTATCCTTGGATCATGTATTGCAGACGATTTATGCTGTAAAGAAAATAGGCGGACATTACAGAATGGAGCCGGCTTCATAAACACCGAATCCATAACCTTTCATTAAAAAAGTAATGTTTTATCCTTGCGAGATGAGCAAGATCTTATGAAAGAGAACAAGGGTGAAAATATTGTCGAAAAAAATCATCCAGATGAAGAATATATCTTCTGAATTTTGAAGATAAGAATTATAATTAATTTAAGAAGGAGGTTGTAAATGAGGATATGGATCTTATTACTCGTTACAGCTCTATTTCTGAGTTTTTCTGGATGTGCCACTCATAGAGAATCGGTCACATCTCCCCCAGAGTCTTTAGAAGAAGATTACAATTTTTATTTAAACCAAGGGAGTTTGCTCATAAGAAAGGCTGATTATCCCGGGGCGATAGACCAGATTAATAAGGCAATAGCTATAAAACCTGACGCCTCACAAGCTTATAATCTTTTAGGAATCGCCTATTTTTTTGAAAAAAGATATAATTTGGCAATTACAAAATTTGAAAAGGCTTTAGATCTGGATTCCTCCTATGCTCAGGCTTACGGCAATTTAGGAAATGCATACCTCATGAGACAGCAATTTGGAGCAGCAAAAGAAATGTTCGATAAGGCTCTTTCGATCTCTCCTGACCTTGTCTCAGCAAATTATAGTCTAGGAGCCCTTCTCTTAAACCAAGGGAAAATTGAAGAGGGAATGCGCTATATCTCTAAAGGAATTGAGCTGGATCCCAATTTTTTGGAAAGACACAAAGCACTTGTTGCTGAATTTTCTTCTCCTGAATTTAACTCCCCAGAAGCCTATTTTGTCTTTGCCAGAGCTTATGCCGCGATAGGTGATATAGAAAAGACTGCGGAATATCTGAGAAAGGCAGAAAAGGCAGGCTTTAAGGATTGGTATAGGATCGAAGAAGAAAAGGAATTTGAAAAGATCAAGCAAGACCCAAGAATAAAGCAGTATATAAAAAGGTAAAATAAAAAAGAGAAAAATCTTCTGCAGTGAGCAGAATTTCACTTCCAATTGTTCTCTAACCCTGAAATAATTAGATCACCGAAAATTTAGCCGGAGGAGAAGAAGATGAAGATCAACCGGTGGCAAAAGTGGTTCGTATTTGTAGCCGTTATTCTGAATGTCAGCGCCAATTATGCTTTTGAAAGACAGGCTGACGGCATCTTGCTCAAGCTGAAAAAAGAGAGGGAAAGCGAACCCAGCCTGATGAAGATACAAGTGTGTGCTGAGAATATCATCCGCATCATCGCTGCGCCTGGAAATTCCTTCTCTTCGCGCCAGAGCCTGATGGTTGATAAGAACGATTGGGAACCTGTACCGTGGTCAATAAAAGAGGAAGGAAACCATATTGTGCTTTCCACCGCGAAAGTAACGGTTCGGGTCCAGCGGGATAAAGGCGCTGTCTCTTTCTATGATGCGGAAGGCCGATTGATTCTGCAGGAGAAGATGGGAGGCGGAAAGATCATCACACATGCGGAAGTCATGGGAGAACACACCTACCATATTCAGCAGATTTTTAACTCACCTGAGGATGAAGCATTCTATGGGCTAGGACAGCACCAGAATAACATCATGAACTACAAAGGGCATGATGTGGATCTCTGGCAGAATAATATCGTTGCCGCTTTCCCTTTCTTGGTCTCCAGCAGGAATTACGGCATTTTGTGGGACAACAATTCCCGCACGAAATTTGGGGACATACGGGACTATCAGACGTTAAAATCGCTAATCCTGTATGACAGAGAAGGAAAGAAAGACGGAATAACCGCTGAGTATTATCAAGCTCCAGATTTCCAGTCATTGCTCGCTTCACGCATCGAAGGGAGTATTGAACATGAATTTATTGATGATTATGGCACGTTTCCCGAAGGTTTCGATCTTAACCGCGGCAGCGTACGCTGGAGCGGTGAAATCGAGACTCGTGAGGCGGGGGTTCACAAATTCAGGCTTTATTGTTCCGGTTATACAAAAATGTGGCTGAATGGAAAACTGGTGGTTGATTCATGGCGGCAGGGTTGGCTGCCCTGGACGCACTTGATGCGCCTGCAGATGGAAGCCGGAAAGCGCTATCCTGTCAGGATCGAGTGGGCGCCAAGATCGGGCCAGGCTTTCATTGGATTTAAGCATTTGGATCCCGAGAAAAAAGAGAATAAGAATACCCTTTCGCTTTGGTCTGAGATGGCCGATCAGATTGATTATTATTTTGTCTACGGGGACAATTTGGATCAGGTTATTGGAGGGTACCGTGAAATTACCGGTAAGGCGCCAATGATGCCGAAGTGGGCCATGGGTTTGTGGCAGTGCCGGGAACGTTACCGGTCGCAGGAGGAGTTGCTCTCGGTCGTCAGAGAATTCCGCAGACGCCAGATCCCCCTGGACTGTATCGTCCAGGACTGGCTTTACTGGGAAGAGGACAAGTGGGGAAGTCACGATTTTGATCCCTTGCGCTTCCCTGATCCTGAAGGTATGGTCAGAGAACTTCACAACGATCTTCATACCCGGATTATGATCTCGGTCTGGCCCAAATTTTATGTTGGCACGAAACACTACAAGCAGTTAAACAATATGGGCTGGCTGTACAGGCGCAATATCGAGAAGAATCAAAAAGATTGGGTAGGAAGAGGATATCTCTCAACCTTTTACGATCCTTACAGCCAAGGAGCCCGGGATTTGTTCTGGAAGCAGATGGACGAGAAACTCTTCAGGAAGGGGTTTGATGCCTGGTGGCTGGATGCTACGGAGCCGGATATCCAATCCAATCTCTCGGAGAAGGAACGACGCCTACGCATGCACCCAACAGCTATGGGAGCCGCTGCGCGGTACCTTAATACATATTCTTTGATGAATGCCAAAGGGATTTACGAAGGGCAGCGTCAGAGCAGTCCCAACCAGCGCGTTTTTATCCTCACTCGTTCGGCTTTTGCCGGACAGCAACGATACGCCGCTGCAACCTGGAGCGGTGATATTGCAGCCAGATGGTACGATTTAAAGGCACAGATTCCAGCTGGCTTGAATTTCTGTTTGTCCGGAATTCCGTTCTGGACTACGGATGTCGGAGGCTTTGCGGTTGAAAGTCGCTATGAACACGCAACAGGCCCTGATTTGGATGAATGGCGTGAGCTCGTGACCCGCTGGTTCCAGTTTTCCACATTCTGCCCTCTCTTAAGAGTGCATGGACAATATCCCTATCGCGAAATGTTTCATGTCGCACCGGATGATCATCCTGCTTACAAAACAATGGTAGCCTATGACAAACTGCGTTATCGGTTAATGCCTTATATTTATTCACTGGCAGGAATGGTTATCCATAACGACTATACGATCATGCGAGCATTAGTTTTGGATTTCGGGCGGGATGAAAAGGTCCTGAATATAAGCGATCAATACATGTTCGGTCCTGCACTGCTTGTGAACCCGGTGACAGAATATAAAGCCAGGGAACGCCAGGTGTATCTGCCTGCCGGAACCGGGTGGTACGATTTAAAATCCGGTCGGTATTTTAAGGGCGGCAGGACCATTCAGGCTGATGCGCCCTACACGGATATCCCGATTTTCGTCAGGGAAGGATCGATCATTCCTTTTGGTCCGGCTATTCAATACACCACTGAGAAGCCTGCTGACCCGATTCGTTTGTTCGTTTACACCGGGAAAGATGGCGCGTTTACCTTGTATGAGGATGAGGATGTCAATTATAACTATGAAAAAGGCGCCTACAGCATGATTCCGCTCGAGTACAACGAAGAATCCCGGTCGTTGACAATCGGCTCCCGCCAGGGAGAATTCCCCGGTATGCTGAAGGAGCGGTCTTTTGAGATCGTTTGGATCAGTAAAGAAAGTCCTGCCGGCTTTGATCTTGACGGTGCGCCCGCTCAGGTTGTTCGCTATGATGGAAACGAGCTGGTTGTGGTAAAGAAAGAACAATCATCAGATTAGGTAAAGGTTCGGATAACCAGATTCTCTCCTCCACAGCAGTAAAACGATAATCTTTGAGTTAGTCGAACAACAGCTACCTTCTGATTCGAAATCCTCTGCTATTTATTATTTTGGGAATTATCGAAACGATTATATAGCGTTCTCTGAAGAAGTATTCACCGGAGGATGCGTTTGACTTTCTAGGGGCTTTGGCATAGCATCTGATCGATTAACAGGAGGATAAAAGGGAGATAGAAATAAGAAAACGTTCTTAGAATTGACCATAACTTTTAACAACAGCAGATGAAAACCGGACAAAACCGAAGGAATTGAAAGACTGACAAACGGGATTCTTGTTAGTCTGTTAAATCTACACATGAAGAGAAGTTTAAACATGGGCTGGAATTCTATAATGAAAAAAATTATTTATTTTTTTCTGATGGTGGGAGCAGTCGTCAGTCTTCATTTTCTTGCCTTTGTTCAAGAGGACAAGTTTGAGTTCCTTATTGACAAAGTTGCCATGCGGCAGGACTCTTACCCCAAGTATCACAACTGGGAGGCTTTAGTTGTCTTGACCGAGACAGAGATGGATAAAGACTGGCTACCTCGAAAGGTGACAGTCATAGAAAAAAAACTTAAAGTTGTAAACGATGAGGAAACCGATGAAGTGCTTCAGGTTCTCGAGACAGAAAAAGGCGTGACAAAAGATATTACAGAAAGATACATCAGAAAGGCAGAAAAGGAAAAAGATAAAAAGAAATCTGAAGAGGGAAAGCATAAGACTGAAAAGGAAGAAGACAAAGGGACGATAAAACTGTCTCGGGATGAGATTTTTCCCTTCAATGAGGAAAAAAGAAAAAAATATGATTTTATCATGCTGGAAAGTTCTCATATTGGAGGCCAGGAGGTCTATGTTCTTGAATCCATGACAAAAATCAAAAGCGAAGACCTTTGGGAGGGTGTATACTATATCGATAAGGAAAGTTTCGATGTTTTAATGGTCAAACTGAAGCCTTCAAAAAATCCTAAGCATATCAAAGAATTTGAGATAGAAATGAGTTTTCAGGTTCTTCCAGAAGGATATTTTGTCTTGAAAAAGTCAAAAGCGAGGATCGATGGAGGAATATTTATCAAGAAGATAAGGATGACAGTTGAGGAAGAACGTTCTAATTATAAGATAATGAAAGAATAGGATTTAATAAACCTTTTGATTTTTTAGACTTCCCCAGATGAGAAGCATGGAGAGTTGATTTGAAAAACAAAATTAAGTATTGTTTTCTGTTTATTTCATTATGCCTATTTTTAGGCGCGCTGATTTTTGCTGCCGGATTCTTCTCAGAGAAAGTGGAAAACCAGAGCCTTGATGAGAGAGTTAGAGATTTTCTCGACAGCCACAGGTATTCATGGAGAGATATGAATGTTTCTGCCTTGGATGGGAAAATCCTTTATGATCTTATCGTCAAGAACAACTACGCGAAGGCGCTTGAAATCGGAACATCAACAGGTCATTCTGCCATATGGATTGCCTGGGCACTCAGTAAAACAGGCGGCAAACTGATCACAATCGAAATTGATGAAAGGCGTTACAGGCAAGCTTTAGCGAATTTTGAGCAAGCCGGCCTTTCCGATTACATCGACACTAGACTCGCGGATGCCCATGAACTCGTTCTGCAGCTTGAGGGGCCTTTCGATTTTGTCTTTTGTGATGCAGATAAGGGATGGTACAAAAATTATCTCATAGCGGTTTTGCCGAAGCTTGAAGTGGGAGGTTGTTTTACCGCTCATAATGTTGCTGGAAGGCTTCAGTGGGGTATCAGAGAATTTCTTGATTATCTTGAAAGTCTGCCTAACATGGAGACGACAATTGACCGGTCAAGCTGGGCCGGTATTTCAATCAGTTATAAAAAATTTGAAAGTGAGTTTGTTCCGTAGGTTGATCGGAGATAATTTTTTTAGCGTTTAAATCAGTAACATGATTTTATATAGATCATTCATAAAAGGGAGTTGGTAGCCTTAAAAATTAAGGAGGAATGAAATGAGACATCTCAAGATTAAAGTATTCATCTTTTTCTTTGTCTTTCTTTTCGTATTTGGTCAGGCTTCATTCGCCGATATTGACTCAAAATTGTTCACTGGCTTAAAAGCCAGAAGTATTGGCCCAGCAAACATGAGCGGACGCATTGGGGCTATTGATGCAGTTGCATCAAATCCCAATATCATCTATGTGGGAGCGGCAACTGGCGGACTTTGGAAGTCCGTCGACGGAGGCCTAACCTGGGCACCCATTTTTGATAAGCAACCCGTTTCTTCGATTGGTGCCATCGCCATTAATCAATCCAATCCCAACATTGTTTGGGTTGGCACGGGCGAGGCGGCTGTTCGCAACAGCGTCGGAGTTGGTCGGGGCGTCTATCTCACGGTAGACGGAGGGAAGAGCTGGAAATCTCTCGGTCTGGAAAAGTCCGAGAAGATCAGCAAGATCATCTTGCATCCAGATAACGCGGATATCGCCTACGTTGGTGCTTTGGGAACAACCTGGGGAGAAAACAGTGAACGAGGCGTTTATAAGACTGAGGACGGCGGGAAGACCTGGAAGAGAATCCTCTTCGTGGATGAGAAAACTGGTGTGGCAGATATGGCAATGGATCCAAAGAATCCCAACAAGATCATCGCCGCTATGTGGGAGCATCGCCGCTGGCCCTGGTTTTTTAAATCCGGTGGCCCGGGAAGTGGTCTTTATATCACAGTGAACGGTGGCGAAGAGTGGAAGAGATTAACAGATAAGGATGGCTTGCCTAAAGGTGAATTGGGCCGAATAGGAATTGATTTTTCAACTAACAGGCCAAATATAGTGTATGCTCTGGTAGAGGCCAAGAAGAATGTTCTCCTGCAATCGAGTGATGGAGGATTTACCTGGCAAATTGTCAATAATCAATCCGATGTTAGCAATCGTCCTTTTTATTATCAAAGGATCTGGGTCAATCCAGTCAACGAGAATATTCTCTATATGCTTCATTCACGGATGATGATCAGCGAGGATGGGGGAAAAACTTTCAGATCCCTGGCCTCATTCGGCCAGTCCCATTCCGATTACCATGCCGCATGGATTCATCCCGACGGAGATATGATGATTGTCGGCAATGACGGCGGTGTAGTGATCAGTTATAACCGTGGTATGAACTGGCGCTTTGTGGAGAATCTGCCAATAGGCCAGTTTTACCATGTGAGCTTCGATATGGAAATTCCTTACAATGTCTACGGCGGCCTCCAGGATAATGGATCCTGGATGGGGCCGGCATTCGGCCTGAAGGAAAGGGCCATCTCCAGTTATCTGTGGAAGACTGTAGGCGGAGGTGACGGATTCGATACCGAACCAGACCCTGAAAAACCGGGAGCGGGTTACGGCATGTCGCAGGGCGGAAACCTGTATTATTTTGACACATCAACTGGATTAAGCCGCAGTATCGTTCCAACCGAATCCGACGTCAAGCACAGGTACAACTGGAATGCGGGGTTTGCCGTCGATCCCTTCAAGCCCGCTACGATTTATCTCGGGAGTCAATTTGTCCACCGCAGCCAGGATAAAGGGCGAACTTGGGAAATCATCAGTCCGGACCTGACGACGAATGACCCTGAGAAGCAGGAACAGGCCGAAAGCGGCGGACTGACACTCGATGTAACCAACGCAGAAAACCATACAACCATCATGTGCATCGCTCCAAGCCCTGTGCAGGAAGGTGTGATCTGGGTCGGAACCGATGACGGTAATGTTCAGCTGACTCAGGATGGCGGGAAAAACTGGCAACTTGTCTCCAGAGAGCTGACCAGTGGAAAAAAGGGGAAAGTTCCTCCTGCGACCTGGATTCCTCATGTGGAAGCCTCGAAATTTGATGCTGCCACGGCCTATGTTGTTTTTGACGACCATCGCCGATCCAACTGGACCCCCTATGTCTATGTAACTCATGATTTTGGAAAAACCTGGAAAAGTCTGGCCACCCCCGAGATCGATGGCTTTGCGCATGTGATTGAGGAAGATACAGTCAATAAAAACCTGCTCTTTCTGGGAACAGAATTCGGGCTCTATGTCAGCTTCAACGGGGGCAAAAACTGGATGAAATGGACGAATGGACTGCCAACAGTGCCCGTACGGGACCTGGCGGTGCATCCGCGCGAGAATGACCTGATTATCGGAACGCACGGAAGGTCGATTTATATCATCGATGACATCTCACCCCTTCGTGAAATATCGGAGGATCTGATCAAGAAGAAGCTCCATCTCTTTAAAGTTCAGGATGCCTATCAATACCAACAAGGGCGCCTGAGTTCTTACCTGAGTCCCGGTGATACTGCTTTTGCGGGTGAGAATAAAGAAGCAGGTGCTTGTATAACCTATTATCTCATTCCTGTAGAACACAAAGAGAAGGAGCCTGAATCTGAGCAGAGAGATGAGATGAGGCAAAGAATGGCGGAAAGGATGAGACAGATGGGCAGGATGGCTCCCTCACGTCCTGGGGAAATGCCACGTCCTACCTCCTCCAGGGTCCCTATAACCGTAGAGGACAGTCAGGGGAGAACAATAAGAACACTGAAGGGAACTGAAATTAAAGGAATAAACCGCATTTTCTGGGATTTCAGAGAGCAACCTCCTCAGGCAGCTGACTCGAGAGAATCGAGAGGCTTTGGTTTCAGGATGAGAGGAGGATTGACAGTTCTGCCCGGAGAGTATGTGGTAAAGATCAAATATGATGGACAGGAAGTCAGCCAGGCGTTCACTGTTAAAAGTGATCCTCGCTTTGAAGTGGATATGGATGTCCTTAAAGCCAATTATGAGATGGGTAAAAAGGCACAACAATTATCCACTGCTATCACTGAAGCCGGGAATCGGGTAGAGGAAACAAAGAAGGCTATCCGAACTGTTATAGAAGCAGCTCGAGCAAACCGCACCCCGGAGACGAAAGACCTGGTTAAAGCGGCCAGGGACCTTGAGGAAAAGCTGAAAGAGTTGTCAGAAACATTAAATCCGACTCCGCCAAAACAGGGAATAGCAGACCGATCAGCAGGGCTGAGAAGCCAGGTCATGAGGGCTGTAATGATGATAGTGAGAGCGGGAAATGAGCCAATCGGCCAGGCAGCTACAGTGAAGTATGAAAAAGTCAAGGTCGAGGCCGAGACTTTCCTGAAAAGACTAAATGATTTTTACCAGACCGATATCGAAAATTTTAAGAAATTGCTGAAGGAATCCGGTTTTTCTTTATTTAAGCCTTTCAAGCCTTTGAAGCTGGAAGACAGATAAGGAATAGACTTTTCTCTTTGGCTTGAAGAGTGCTTCTGGGCATAAATTAAATTCTTGTGTTTTTAAAGCCGAGGATGGACTTTACCTTGGTAGTCACAGAATCCGATATGGAATAAAAAGTGGGAAGAAAGATAAGAGTGAAAAAGGTGGATGTGGTCAGCCCGCCGATGATGGCCACGGATATGGGCGCCCACATCTGTGCTCTCCGCCCCGCCGCCTGGAAGAGCTGGGGCAGCAGGAAGGGGAGAGCCAGCGGCAGGACGCCGAAAATGGTGGTTATGGCTGTCATGATAATCGGGCGCATCCGGTCTTTGCCTCCCTGCACGATGGCCTCGCTCTTTCCCATCCCGGATTTTCGCAGAGTCCGGATATGATCGATGAGGATGATTCCATTGTTAACAACAATACCGAACAGCACTAAGAGTCCAAGATAGGAAGTTGTATTCAGAGTGATATTCGTGAGGGTGAAAATGATGGCCACTCCGAACAATGCCAGCGGCACGGTCAGAAGGATGGTGAAAGGATGCATGAACGATTCGAAAAGCGAGGCCATGATGATATAGATAAAAATAATAGCGAGAATGATCGCCAAATTGGATTCACCTTGAGATTCCTGAAAACGCCTCCACCCTGATCCCAGGCTCCAGGCGTAGCCTTCAGGGAATCGGATGGTATTCATGACCTTGCGTATGTCCTCGGATATGGCCATCATCCCCTGGGATTTTGTGTTGATCCGGATGATCAATTTGGATTTTTTGTTCTCCTTACGGATGGAGGTTGATCCCATCCGGTAAGAGAAGGTAGAAACAGCAGAGATGGGAATCCGTGTGGATTGGGTCGGCAGGCTGATGTTCCGCAAGTCTTTTTCGCTGAATCCGCCCTCTCCTTGGATCTTGAGGATGATATCGATCTCGCGGTTTTCAGTCTTAAACTTGCCTATGGGACGTTCGGAAATAGATGAGGAGATGGTCCGTGCCACCATACGGCTGCTCACCCCTGAACTTTCCGCTTTCTGGCGGTCGACCTGGACCATGAGCTGTGTGTCTCCGCCCTCTAAGTCACTGGTTATATCCTCCACATTCTTGATCGGCTTGAGTTTTTCTATGACCGTGGGAGCAAGCTCGGTCAATTTGGTGTAGTCCAGCCCGATAAGCTCCACTGAGATACCATGGAAATGCCCTCCCCGGCCGAAGCGTTGGGCGTATTCATACTCGATCCCGGCCCGTCTGGGCAGCAGCTCCTTGAGTTTTTCCTTGATCTCGATTACTGAAGGCCCTTCTTCTTCTAGCGCCAGCTCTAGCGATCCGCGAAAGCGTCCTTGCCGCAAATACCTTGTGCCGAAATCTGTTGTCAGATGTTTGATGGCCAATTCTTCCTTCCGCTGAAGTAGAATCTCTTCAAAGTGCTTAAAGAGAGACTTCATTTCTTCCAGAGTAAAGGCGCGCGGCATGTAGACGGAGAGATCGATTTCCCGCTCGTCGCTGCTAAACATGAACTCTCGTTCAATACTTTTAAAGATTAGGTATGAGCTGAAAAAGATCCCCCCAGCCAGACCGGTCACCACAAGCTTGGTTTTCCAGTTCTTGATGGTAAAGCGGATAACACGCTCATAGATCGAAGTCAACTTGATCAGCCAGCGTGCTTTCTCCCTGGCCTTTCCGGAAAGCAGACGGCTTCCCGCCAGCGGGATGAAGGAGAGAGAAACGACCAGAGAGGCGATAAGGGCCAGGGAAATGGTCAGGGCAAAGTCCCTCATGAAGCGCCCGAATCCGGACTGCGACATGAAGGTCAGCGAAATAAATACAACCAGAGTCGTCAAGGTGGAAGCAGTAACAGCCAGAGCCACTTCACTTGCCCCAGTCATTGACGCCTCCAGAGGAGAGTATTTCTTTTCCTGTCGCAGGCGGAAAATGTTCTCCAGGACTACTACACTATTATCCACCAGCATACCCACCGCCATCATCAAGCCACTCAGAGAGATGATATTGATGGAAATGTCGGCGCGGAAGACTGCTCGGTAAAGGTACATAAAGCTGAAGGTGAACAACATAGCCATGGGAATAGCAGTAGCGATGATGATGGTCGTTCGGAATTTTCTCAAGAAGAAAAGCAGGACAAAAATCGCCAGAAGACCGCCGATGATCCCAGAAAGGGTCAAGTCCTTAAGGCTTTCCAGTATGTCCTCCGATTGATCGCGATAGAAAATAAAGTTCATATTCTGGAGGGCGGGTTCCGTCTCTTTAATCCGCTCCATGGTTGATTTAACCTTGTTGCACACATCCACGATATTGGCGTTGGACGCCCGGTAGATCTGAAAGCGCACGGTCTCGACCCCGTCCAAGCGATTAAAGTCATCTTTAACAGGATAATCATAGGTTACGCGTGCAACGTCGGAGATGGTCAGTCCCTTGTCGCTGACAGGAAGGTTTTTTACCTCCTCCAGGATTTTCAGTTCGCCCGGAATGCGTGTCACATAGCGCATGGGGCCTTCTTCTATGTATCCGGCCGAGATGTTGACGTTGTTGTTGCGGATGGTATCGATCAGGTCTGTAATCCGGATCGAGGATGAGTAAAAGACCTCAGGCTTAAGGTAGATGGTAAGAACCTTGTTGCGGATTCCCCGGATATCGACGTTGGCCACACCTTCGATCCGTTCGAGCTGCTGCATGATGTAATTTTCCGACCAGTAGTAAAGGTTTTCCAGGTCGCCGGGTAAAGCCACACTGAAGTTGATCACCGGCCGGTCATTAAAGGAGAATCGGCGGATGCGGATGTTTTCAATATCGTCGGGCAACTGATCCCGGATCTGGTCGATCTTGTCGCGAATCTGCATGGTGGCAAGATCCATGTTAGTGCCCCCCTTGAACTGTATGTGAATACGGGAAGAGGACGATGAGGATGTGGAACTGAGGGTATCCAGATTGTTGATGGTGGCCAGCGTGTCTTCCAGGGGCCGGGTGATTGTCCGTTCCACCTCTTCAGGAGAAGAGGAGGGGTAGGGGACCTGGACCATGAGTCCGGGGAAGGATGTATCAGGCATCATTTCCAGGGGAAGTTTGAGGATAGAGATCACCCCGATTGTGATAAAAATGAGCATAGCCACGATGACAGAAACTGGTTTTCTAATGGAAAATTCAGGTAAATTCATGATTTTTTCTGGTTAGCTTTTTTAGGTGCAAGACCCATTTTTACACTTTTCAGGAAGCTCATCAGACGGTTTTCTTGCTCTGCAGTAGCCGTGGCTTCCCTGATCACCATGTTGTAGACCAGCGGGATAAAGATCAAGGTCAGAAATGTCCCGAAGATCAATCCTCCGATCAATGTCAGAGCCAGAGGTATACGGATCTCGAATCCCTCATTGTAATCCAGCGCCATGGGCAGGAGTGCAAGCACTGTAGTGATCGTGGTCATGAGGATAGGCCGCCACCGAACCTGGGCAGCGGTTTTGATGGCTTCCACCTTGGGCATTCCTTGTTTTTGCAGTTGTCCGATGTAGTCCACCAGCACTATGGCGTTGTTGACGATGATGCCTGAGAGAATGATCAGGCCGATGAGCACTATCACGTTGATGGACATACTGGATGCGAGGCCGATGATCACCACTCCGGTAATACCGAGCGGGATGGTGAACATGATGATGAACGGCTTTTTGAAGGATTCGAACTGGGAGGCCATGACCAGATAAACCAGGAAAACGGCCAGAAAGATGGCGAAAATCATGGAAGAGAAGGCCACATCCTGTTCCATGCTCTGTCCGGCCAGGGAGATCGAGCATTCGGGACCACAGTCTATGGCCGCCGCTGCCGCCATGACCTTTTCTTTGGCGGCGTCCAGGGAGATTTCTGAGATATTGCCGGTGATGACTGCGGATTTTTGCTGGAGGATACGGCGGATTTCCGCCGGGCCTTCTTTGATGCGGATTTCGGCAAGTGCTTTCAGGGGAACCATCATCCCCAGGCCGTTGCGGACATCGATCCGGCTGATCTTTTCGACGCGGTCGCGGGAATCCTCCGAAAGGCGAACCCGAATGTCCACTTCTCGGTCGCTCTCTATGAAGCGTGTGGCGACCTCCCCCTCGATTTTATTCCTGATCTGGGTTCCCACAGAGTTGATGGTCATGTCCTGGGAAGCAAGCACAGCTCGGTTGAAGATGATCTGGATTTCCGGATAACCTTCCTCCATGGAGGACTTGAGATCGATAATTCCCTCCACACCGCGGAGCTTCTCCAGGAGTTCGTCGGAAACCAGCTTGATCCTGTCTAGTTCGTTGCCTGAGACGACTACTTCTAGAGGGGCCTTGAAGGAGAAAAGCCGCGGTTTGTAGACTTTGACTTTAGCTGTAGGGAACTTTTTCAGGTCGGCTCTTACCCGATCCATGATCCGGTCTTCTTTTTTTCCCAGGATTCCTGGTTTCAGACGTATGGTGAACTCGGAGAGGTTCTCTCTCTCTTCCTGGAAGGAAATACCCCCCCGGGATCCTTTTCCGATGAGCTCGTATATACTGTCGATTTCGTCATATTTTTTCAAGGTGTCGGAGATGTCCGAAACAGTGGCAGTGTTTTCTTTGAGGGAAGTTCCGGGTTGAAACTCGACGTTGATTATAAATTCTCCCTGAGAGATAACCGGGATCAGTTCCTTGCCCATGAAGCGGACCATAAAAATGGCGATGGCAAAGAGTGCGATGACGGCCACGAAAATGATTTTTCTTCGTACAAAAGAGATGTCCTGAGCTTTTTTATAGCCAAGATAGACTTGGTTGTACACTTTGTCCACAGGTTTGAACAGGAACTTCAACGCTCCTGTCAGCCACTGTCGGGCATTTTCCCTGCGCAGGGTTGCATTGAGCATGGGAACGAGTGTCAAGGAAACAACAAGAGAAGCCAGCAGGGAGTAGGTCACTGTGAGAGCCATGTCTTTGAACAACTGGCCGGCGATTCCTTCCACAAACACAATGGGGAAAAATACTGCCACAGTAGTGAACGTGGAGGCGGTCACAGCTCCGGCCACCTCGGATGTACCCTGAAGGGCGGCATTGTACAGGTCCACGCCCTTTTCACGGTAACGCTGGATGGACTCCAGCACTACGATGGAGTTGTCCACCAGCATCCCGATCCCGAGCGCTAATCCACCAAGCGAGATGATGTTCAAGGAGATATTGGAGGAATACATTAAAAAGAAAGTGATGATAACAGAAATGGGTATGGCAGCCCCGATAATCAGGGTGCTGCGCAGGTTCTTCAAGAAGTAAAGCAGGACAAGGATGGCCAGTATACCCCCGATAAGGGCAGTGTGCTTGACTTCCTGGATGGTATTTTTAATAAATTTGGCCTGATTCGTTATGATCAGATAGTCCATATTCCGCGGTTTCAGGATGTTCTCCTGGACCATCTTTAACCTTTCGGTGACGGCATTTACCACCGAAACCGTGTTGGCATCGGCTGCCCTGTAGATGGCAGCTTCGATGCATTCCCGGCCGTTGATGCGCGAGATGACTTTACGCTCTTTGTGGCCGCGATACACTTCTGCCAGGCTGCCCAGGGTAATTTGGACATCGCCCCTTTTTTCGATGATGATGTCTTTGATTTCATCAACGGTTTTGAATTGATTGACGGTCCGAACCAGAAACTGGCTATCCTTTTGTCTCAGAATCCCGGCTGAAAGATTAACGTTTTCCTGATCCAGCCTGTTGGCTACGGTTGTGATGGGGATATTGAGAAGGCTGAGCTTCTGCTCATCGAGGTCGATGTGGATTTCATCCTCCAGGCCGCCGGATATAGAGCAGGCCGCGACTCCTTCAACACTTTCCAGGGCCTGTTTGACCTCCCTCTCGGCAATGTAACGGATGCGTGCCAGATCGGTGCTGCCGGTCAATCCCAGTTTCATGATGGGTTCCTGGTTGGGATCGTAGCGAAGGATGACTGGTTTGGTGGCGCCTACCGGAAGGCGAAGCAGATCCAGTTTCTCCCTGAGTTTCAGGGTGGCGAAATCCATGTTTGCGTGCCAGGCGAATTCGACCGTCACCTCGGAGAGTTCCGCACGGGATACCGAGGAGATGCGCACGACATTGTCGACAACTCCGCAAGTTTCCTCAATAGGCTTGGAGATGATGTTCTCTATTTCTGAAGGTGCTGTGCCGGGGTATTCCGTCCTGATAGTAAGGGTAGGATAAGAAATTTTTGGCAGCAGATTCAGGTTGAGCTTTGAGTAGGAAATAAAGCCAAAGATGACCGCCGCTACGGTGAACATGAAGACAGTCACAGGATGATTGATGGAGAATTTAACGATTTTCATTGGATAACGTCAACTCTTTGACCGTCTTTAATCCCTTCGACTCCGACCACCACGATAACTTCACCTCGATCCAGTCCGCTTGTCACTTCCACATAATCTTCCTCGTTCAGCCCGAGAATAATCTCGCGCTGGGAGACTTGATTCTGGTTCAAAACGAAGACATAGGTCTTATTTTGTTTATAGAGGATGGCTTTGCGCGGGATGACCAGGACGTTTTCTTTCGTCCCGATGGCAATTCTGACTTCAACGAACATACCAGGCTTCAAGCGGAGGGACTCGTCGAGGACCTCGACGGTGACTTTAACAGTTCCCGTCTGGACGTCGATCCGTGGATTGATCAATTTGACGGCGCCTTTGAACACTGTCCCCTTTAAAATCTCTGTCATCACCTCAGCAGCCATTCCAGTCTCGAGCTTGATGGCGTCGGATGTAGGGACGGAGACACGGATCAGCAGGGGTTTGAAATCCTCGATGGTATAAACCTGCTGGTTGGCATTGACGCGATCGCCCACTTCAATAAGGCGCTCGGTTATATAGCCTTCGGAAAGAGCCCGGATCTTTGTCCAGTTCAGTTGAAGCTGGAGGTTTTTATAATTCTCCATGCGGTTCTGATAGTCGAGTTTCCGCTGGTTATATTCCGCTTCCTGAGTCTGGAAGTCCTGTTCGGAAACGAGCTCACGCTTGATCAGTTCCTGATAGCGCAGGTAATTAGCTTTGGCCTCTTCCAGGCTCAGCTTGGCCTGTTCCAGTGCAATCTTGGCCTGTTCAAAGCTGATCTTGATTTCCGTGTCGTCGAGAAGAGCCAGGACATCGTTTTCTTTAACATAGGCGCCTTCTTCTTTCACAATCTCTTTGACATAGGCGGAAAGACGGGAGAATATCTCAACTTTTCTTTCCGGCTCTACGATGCCGTTGAGGACAAGGTAGGAGTTCAGGTTTTTCCTCTGGACTGGTGCCACACTCACCGGGACAGAGGCAACCTCACTCCTCCGGACTTGAGCCAGAATTTCCTGGATCCTTTCCTTTGGGATGCGGCCGGATTTAATAGCCTCTTTCAAATTGTCTGGAATATCGAGTTTATCAACGTCGATATCCTTTCCTCTCTGTGGTTTGGATCCGGGCTTTTGGCCGGGCTTGGTTTGGACAGCGCGTTCCTCCTGGGCCTTCTCGGCTTGAAGTTTTGCCGGCGAGTTCGTCCCCCTGTCAGGGTCACTATCCCCGGATTTTCCGCAGCCAACAACCAAGGCAAGGAAAGCCGTAAGCATAAAGATGCATAGTTTTCGCATGGTCACTCACCTGAAAGATTCTTGGTTCATTTTTTCCTGCCGAACGTTTTTTCCAGGATCGATCTATCTGGAAACTTACTGAACGGCCTCGTTTCCCACGTCATTCGGTTTGAATGCGCAAAACCACATTTTGACTTTAATAATAATTAGACGAAAACAAATGCAATTTCTTCCATTTTTTTTGAATAATTTAATATAATGAGGAGACCGATATGCATAGATTAACTGTGATTATTGGAATTTCAATCGTGACTTTACTCGCATCCTGTACAAAACAGCCCGATTGGTCTCCAGCTCCAGGAGACATTATGACTCGATGGGCCGAATATGTTAATCGTGATAAAGTCCTTCCTGAATACCCTCGGCCTCAAATGGTTAGAAAAGAATGGAGGAACCTCAATGGATTATGGAATTATGCCATTCGTCCAAAAGAAGAAAGCAAGCCCGATATTTTTAACCAGAAAATCCTCGTGCCTTATCCGATTGAATCCGCACTGTCGGGGATAAAAAAGCCTGTTGGCGGGGAAAATAAATTATGGTATCAACGTTCATTCGAGATTCCTGATGGATGGAAAGGGCAACGAATCATCTTACATCTCGGCGCTGTTGACTGGGAAACAACCGTCTGGATTAACGATAAGGAGGTCGGAAAACACCGTGGAGGATATGATGCGTTCAGTTTTGATATTACTGATTTTCTCGATCAATCTGGATCACAAGAAATCGTTCTAGGGATTTGGGATCCGGTCGATAGCAGCTTTCAACCCAGAGGCAAGCAGGTAAAGAAGCCGAGAGGGATCTGGTATACTTCTGTTACAGGAATATGGCAAACGGTTTGGCTCGAACCTGTTCCAGTTATGCATATTGAATATCTGAAAATTATTCCGGATGTTGATGAGAGTTGTGTGAGAATCACAGCTTTTTGTCCTGGAATAAACCCTGGCTATTCTGTTCTAGTAAGAATAAAAGATGATAACCAGATTCAGGCGGAGGTAGAAGGTATCCCGGGCGAGGAAATTGTTGCGAATATTGAAAATCCAGCGTTATGGTCTCCAGATTCACCGTTCCTCTATAACCTAGAAGTCTCACTGATTAATGATCAGGAAAAGCAAATTGACTTTGTATCAAGTTACTTTGGCATGCGAAAGATTGCCCTGGGAAAAGATGAGCAAGGTATAACTAGGATATTCCTGAATAATGAATCCATTTTTATGCATGGTCCACTGGATCAAGGTTGGTGGCCCGATGGATTGTACACCGCACCGACTGATGAGGCGTTGCACTATGATATAGAGGTGACTAAGAAACTTGGCTTCAACATGGTTCGTAAACATGTAAAGATAGAACCCGAGAGATGGTATTACTGGTGCGATAAGCTGGGATTGGCAGTATGGCAAGATATGCCATCGGGCGATGAGTATATCGGGCCGGAAGACCCAGATATTCTACGATCTAAGGAGTCTGCCGTTCAATTTAAGAAAGAATTAAAATGTATGATTGATGGATTGTATAATCACCCAAGTATTATTATGTGGGTGCTGTTTAATGAGGGTTGGGGACAATTTGAAACAGAAAAAATCACGCAGTGGATAAAAGCATATAATCCAACACGGTTAGTCAACAGCGCCAGTGGCTGGTCAGATAGAGGCTGTGGAGATATACATGATATTCACTCCTATCCGGGGCCTGCCGCTCCACCTAATGAAGGTGACCGTGCAGCCGCACTGGGTGAATACGGAGGTTTGGGATTACCTCTTTTAGGCCATACATGGCGCAAGGAAGAGAATTGGGGTTATCGTGGTTTTGAAAATGCTGAGGATCTGACATTTGCTTATCAAGAACTTACCCGTAAATTATGGCCCCTTTTTAGAGATGGATTGTGTGCAGCAGTCTATACCCAGCTCACTGATGTCGAAATTGAAGTGAACGGTTTGATGACTTATGATCGGACAATAATCAAGATGGAACCCGAAAGAGTGCGCCTGATTAACCGGGGATATCTTGCTCCAGGATTATAATGAGCTCTTATTTTCATTAATCGTTCATTATAGTCCCTGTTTGTTGTTGGTATATTTTGTGATCAGTAATTTTCGAAGAGATCGGTACATTTCAACTATCTGTTCCATCTTTTCATTCGTGTAGCTAGTTAAAAACCTCTTTGCTTGATCGGGATCTTTTTTATACAGCTCGAGTGCCTTTGCATCGAGGGAGGCCTGTTCTTTAAAGAAACTTGACTCCAATGGATCGCGTTCTTTTCTTAAATCCTTGATTGCTTCTTGCCACTTTAAGTAAAGCAAATTATCGACAAAATCGATTGCCCAACGCGCCGAATTTTCTTCGAATTTATCCGGATCGTAGGTGTTGTAATAAGGCGAAATTTCTTGCACACCGGCATAAATTGGGACATATGTGCTCACATGCTGATTATCGAGATAAAACCAGTAGACGCCGCCGATCGGATCCGGAAGCCAGCTTCTCAATTGGGCGACCATACCGTAGCCGCCTCTGGAGACCATCCGTCGATACACAATGTCCAACAATTCTCGCATATCCCGGGTAGGGAAGGGAGTGGCGAGCGGACTTTTCTTCATTCTCCCTTTTCCATCCGGAACGAGCCAATCGAAATCAGCAGTCATATCGTAGATTGTCCCTTTGAAAACAGAGCGCTGAAAGGCGATGACATCCTGAACTGTGAGTTTTTCTTCCGGCTTTACAGAGAATGGATAGATAGAAATGTCTTCAATATATTGATGATAGGAGTCGTATCCCTGGTAAGGATGGGTCAGCTTCTTATCCGGCCACTCTTTGAAATGATGCGCAAACGTTGAATAGAACAACCAAAGCCTGCTGATTGCCCATTCTCTTGGAGGAGGCGTGTAGGCTTTTTGCCAGATAAACGGTTCACCGCTTTCCGGGTTATACCAGCCACGATCAATGGCAATCTGCTTATAATTTTTCGAGGCCATGAAATAATCGGGTCTGCTTAAATCTATCTCTTTGATAATACTCCAAT
>CAYVAT010000006.1:0-134150 GCA_964449165.1 uncultured Eubacteriales bacterium
GGGGGATGGGTGGAGCGAGGACGGACGGGGGACACCCCTTGACAGGACCCATCCTAAAAAAGAAAAAAGCTGCTATCACGGAAATGGAGCTGATTTCCTCGCTGGGGAAATCAGCGTGCTGACGATCCCCCATCCCTCACCCCTATCACAGAAATTTGATTTTGCTCTCTTTTTCATTTATAAAGGACTCTAGTCGAGAGGAAGATGGCCCAGCTTTGTTTTCTAGGAACAGGAGGTTCTGTAGCTACAGAGAAGAGGGACAATACAGCTCTGGCCGTTTCCTCAGAAGAGGCACTGCTTTTAATCGACTGCCCCGGGGGGGTTATTCAGAAACTCAAAAGATTGGGATTTGATCCGCGCAGTATCACCTCCATTCTGGTCACGCATATCCACCCTGATCATATCTATGGTTTGCCTTCCTTTGTTCACAGCCTGATGTTGGATGAATGTCTTGTGGAGCTTTATGGGTCGGAGGAAACTATCCGATTCTGTCAGGATCTTCTGGACTTGTTCCATTTGAGAGAGGAAAAGATTAAGACAAGAATTCGTTTCATGAATACAGAGGAGAATAAGATTTATCGCTTGTCTTCTTCCCTTATCTTTTCAGCAATGAGAATCCCTCATGATTCTTCTTCGCTCGCATACCGATTCCGATTCGAAGACGAAAGAAAAGATCTTACCTACTCAGGTGATACTCCTTTATTTCCTTCTCTTTTCAAATCTTCAACTGGCATCGATTATCTCATCCATGACTGCAGTGCTCCTTCTCGCTTTTTCCGTATATATCCTTCTCTCAAGAAGATGCATACACATTCTCTGGATTTGGGGAAGTTTTCTCAGGAAGCAAAAGTCAGATGCCTTATCCCCTGCCACTTTTTTGGAGAATTGGATTTTTCTCTTGCTGAGATAGAGAAAGAAATACGGGAAAATTTTGAAGGGAAGCTGATCATTCCTCAGGATCTTGTAAAAATAGATCTATGAAAGAAATCAGGGACAAAGGAAATCAGGAGCATGCATAGATCTTCTGAAATCGATAACGTCTTCTCTAATTTCCACAGGAGGCGGCCATGAAGGTATTCAATGCTTTGGTCATATTTTTCATTTTTTCATTAGTCCTATCCTACAGCAATCCATCGAAAAAAAACATGGCCGATTTGGTATTGCTCAACGGTACTGTATGGACAGTTAATCCAGAATATCCGAAGGCTGAAGGTGTGGCTGTCATGGGGAAGAGAATTTTAGAAGTGGGCACTTCAGAGCAAATAAAGAGACTCATCGGCCCTGATACCAGGGTTGTCGATCTGGAGGGAGGCCTTCTCCTTCCTGGATTCATCGACAGTCATACTCATTTTCTCGATGGCGGATTCGCCTTGGCCAGCATCCAGTTGAGGGATGTCAAGAGCCAGGAGGAATTTGCAGCCCGGATAAAAGAAAAAGCCAGGGAGTTGGGAGAGGGGGAGTGGATTCTCAATGGGGATTGGGATCATCAGCAGTTTAATCCTCCGGAACTGCCCAGAAAGGAATGGATCGATCCGGTCACGCCTCGAAACCCTGTGTGTGTCAACCGGCTTGATGGACATATGGTCCTGGCCAACAGCCTGGCTCTGAATCTGGCGGGCATCAATCGAGACACCCAATCACCCGAGGGTGGTGTTATCCTCAAAGACCCGGACACAGGAGAACCAACAGGCATTCTTAAAGATGCGGCCATCAATCTCGTCCAGCGTCACATCCCTGAGCCTTCCCTTGTCCAGAAGATAAGCGCGGCCAAAGCCGCAATCAAGCATGCCAACGAAATGGGAGTAACTTCTGTCCATGATATGGCCTATGCCGGAAATTTCGAGGTTTACCAGGAGCTTCAAAAGAGGGAGGAGCTTCTGGCGCGTCTGTATGTCTATATTCCCATCACTGAGGTTGAGCTTCTTGTCCGACTGAAACTGAAATCTCCTTTCGGAAATGATTTTCTCAGGGTAGCGGGCCTAAAAGGTTTTGTTGATGGTTCCTTGGGCTCTTCCACGGCCTTGTTTTTCGAACCTTACACGGATGACTCCACAAAAAGAGGTATCCTCCATTCTCAGATGTTCCCGGAAGGAATCATGGAGGAGCGTATCCTCAATGCTGATAAAGGCGGTCTGCAGGTAGCCACCCATGCCATCGGCGATAAAGCCAACCATATCATCCTCGATATTTTCGAGAAAGTCATCCAGGAGAACGGTCCGAGAGACCGGCGCTGGCGGATTGAACATGCTCAGCATCTTCTTCCCGAGGATATAGAAAGGATAGCTCGACTGAATATCATTGCTTCTGTCCAGCCTTACCATGCCATCGATGACGGGCGCTGGGCAGAAAAGAAAATCGGGTATGAAAGGTGCCGGACTTCCTACGCGTTCAAATCGCTTATCGATGCAGGAACGCTTCTGGTCTGCGGTTCAGATTGGACTGTGGCTCCTTTAGATCCAATCTCCGGGATTTATGCTGCGGTGACCCGGAGAACTCTTGATGGGAAGAATCCCGAGGGTTGGTTTCCTGAACAGAAGATATCCCTGGAAGAGGCCATCAAAGGTTACACTATCAATGGAGCCTATGCGGAATTCGCAGAGAGAAAGAAAGGGTCCATAGAGAGCGGCAAGCTGGCCGACCTGGTGGTCATCGATCGGGATCTCTTCGCTATTCCTCCAGAAGAGATCAGGGAAGCGAATGTGATGGTCACTGTTCTTGATGGAGAAGTCGTTTATCAGAGATAATTATATGAGATGATCTTTCTGTACTTTGCCCTGTTGATCTTTTCCTTTGCTGTGCTCTTTAAATGCGCCGATTTTTTCATTTCAGGAGCTGTAGGGATAGCTCACGTGACCAGGATTCCAAAGATGGTGGTGGGTATCGTACTGGTCGGCTTGGCCACCACCGCTCCTGAGTTTGCGGTTTCTGTTCAGGCAGCTTTCCTGGGGCATACTGAGATTGCCTTGGGAAATGCCATTGGCTCTGTTATCTGCGATGATGGACTGGCCCTTGCCCTGGCTGCTGTTTTCTCTGCATCGGCGATCATGGTCAACTGCCGGTTGCTGAGAATAGCCGCGGTATTCCTCCTTTCCATCGATGTGATGGCTTATCTTCTGGCTAGAAACGGAACAGTGGGCAGACTGGAGGGAATTGTTTTCGTCTTCATCTTGTGTCTTTATTACATCTATATCATCAGAAAGCGGGAAAGCCGTCTGGTCGAGCAAAAAACTATTCCACCTGGGGAAGAAAAAGCCGACCAGTCTCCAAAGGCGGCTTTATCTATGAAGAAGCCGCTTGTTTTATTCCTCATAGGCATAGCAGGAGTGGTCCTATCCAGCCGGGCGGTGATCTGGTCTTCAGTCAATATTGCTCAGAAATTTGCCATCTCTGAGACTATCATCGGATTGACCATTATCGCCATCGGAACATCACTTCCCGAGATAAGCACCTGTATCACTGCCGCCCGCCGAGGAGAAGGAGAAATTGCTGTTGGGAATATCATAGGAGCGGACATCCTCAACATTCTCTGGATTATCGGTGTCTCATCGATTGCCAACCCTATAACAGTCAATCTTAGAGTGATCAACTTCACTTTTCCCTATATGATTTTGATTGTCGTTGTGATGCTGGTCAGTGTCCGTATAGGCTGTCGTCTGACAAAGACAAAAGGCGCTGTTCTTTTCGTTCTGTATATTATCTATTTCTTTTTAACACTCCTGCTTTTCACATAGCTGACGGAAAGAGGAAATGCTTATTTTCCTTCCTGAGCATTTTTAATATTGTGATGAACGGAGATATTTCGTTCAGTTAGGAAGGAAGGCGGCGGTTCCATCCATCCTTGCCAAGACCCTCCCACCCGCCACTATGGGCTTCGGATGGACAGGAACCGCCGCTGTGACTGATTATATCCCTGATCATTAGCTATCGCGCAACTAAGGATACTTATGAACTGCTTTTCTTTGTTGTTTTCAAAAAAAATATTTGTTAATATAATCCGTCTTTAAGAGGAGGAGGATGTGATGAATGTAGGCGTGATCAACGAAAGTGGCAAAATCGAAAACCGGGCAGGACTGACTCCGAGCAGTGTTTCCCTCCTTACAGAGAAAGGGCATATCGTTTATGTCCAGGCTGGTGCTGGTTTGAAATCAGGTTATTCCAACGAGGAATACACTTCTCAGGGAGCTAAAATCGTTTTTACCAAGGATGAAGTGCTGGGACGCTCGGATGTGGTCTTAAATATATCCCCTCTCAATCAAGAGGAATGCAGCCTGGCACGAGAGGGCCAGATTCTGTTCGGATTTCATCATCTGGCTGTAGCTAAAAAAAGCCTTTTAGAGGGCCTTCTGAAGAAAAAGGTATCCATCATCGGCTATGAAATCGTTCAGGAAGAAAACAAGAGCCTTCCTTTTATCGAGAGCTTGAGTGAAATCGCTGGACAGATGTGTCTTGCCATAGCGGGACATTATCTTCAAACCAGTCAGGGCGGCCGCGGAGTGATCATTGGAGGGGTGGTGACTGTACCACCTGCGACAGCGATCATCATCGGCAGCGGAGTCCTGGCCCGAAGCGCTGTCAGTGCCTTGCTGGGAGCCGGCGCTCATACCATAGCCCTGGGTCATAATATGGATAGGCTGAGACAGTTGGAGGAAATGACATCTGGCCGAGTCATCACTCTCATGGCCAGTAAGTACAATATTGCTCGGATGGTCAAGATTGCGGACGTCCTCATCGGAGCCGTGCTTCGTCCTGGAGAGAGAGCTCCTATCATGGTTACCAAGGAAATGGTCAAGGGCATGAAGAAGGGCTCTTTGGTCATCGATTTGGCCATCGATCAAGGTGGATGCATTGAAACCAGCCGTCTCACCACTCTTGAGCATCCAATTTTTGTAGAGGACGGGGTGATTCATTACTGTGTGCCCAATATCACCTCAGCGGTCAGCCGCACCTCGACCAAAGTTCTATCTAATATGGTAACTCCTTACCTTCTGCAGATAGGAGAGATGGGTGTCGAACAGGCCATCAAGAGAAATCGTACTTTAGCCAGCGGTGTTTATGTCCACAAAGGCAACATAGTCAGAAGAACTGTTGCGGAGAGATTCGGATTGGATTACAAAGAGAGCATTGTGCTTGAATAATCAAAGGAAGGCAATGAAAGACATATTAACAGAATTCAGCCCGGACCAGAGGAACCTTATCCATATCCTTCACAGAATTCATGACAAATACGGTTATATTCCTCCCCAAACCATATCCGAGTTATCCCGATACTTAAAGATATCTGAAAGTGAAATATACGGAGTATTAACATTCTATAAGGCATTCAGCCTCGAGCCCAGAGGAAAACACATTGTAACGGTCTGTTTAGGGACTGCCTGTCATGTCAGAGGAGGCGTTCAGATTGTTGAGGAAATGGAACGCAAGCTCGGCACCCAAGTGGGGCACACCACGGCGGATGGTAAGTTTACCCTTCAGACTGTGAACTGTCTTGGCTGTTGTGCTATAGGCCCGGTGGTAGTCGTGGATGATAAATATTATTCTCACACGACTTTAAAAAAAGTGAATGCGATTATCGGTGAATATCAAGAGGCGTAAGTGATTACTGAAAAGATCAAAGATCCAGAAGCACTAGAAAGTTGGAGGAAGAAGATTCTTCTCTCACATCCTCCTTACAAGAAGGTGATCGTCGTTTCTTCTGGAACATGCGGCCAGGCCAGCGGATCCCTTTCTATCATTGAAGCCACACGATTGGAGCTCGAAAAGAGAGGGCTCAAAAAGAAAGTGGGGCTGGAGATTACGGGTTGTCATGGCTTTTGTGAGCTCGAACCCAACATCATCATTTATCCTGATGGGATTTTTTATAAAAATCTCCAGCCTGAGGATGTCCCGAAGATTATCGATGAAACAGTATTAAAGGATAGAGTTATTCCTTCTTTGGTTTATGAAGATGCAAAAACAGGGAAAAAGTGGGAAAAACAAAAGGAGATTCCTTTTTACCAGAGGCAACTCCGCCTCCTCACCCAAAACAATTTTAGAGTGGATCCCACCAGCATTGAAAGTTATGTTGCCCTGGATGGATATCAAGCTCTGGAAAAGGCCCTTTTTAACATGACCTCTGAAGAGATTATTGAAGAAGTCAAAGCCTCCCGTTTACGAGGAAGAGGTGGGGCCGGCTTTCCGACAGGAAGAAAATGGGAAATCTGTCGTGCTGCAAAATCTGACGTTAAATATATCATCTGCAATGCCGACGAAGGGGATCCAGGGGCTTATATGGACAGAAGCCTGTTGGAAGGGAATCCCCATAGCGTCATTGAAGGCATGATCATCGGAGCCTATGCGATCGGGGCTACAGAGGGCTTTATTTATGTAAGAATGGAATACCCTCTGGCTGTCAAACACGTCAAGCAGGCGCTGGAACAGGCAAGAAGCGTGGGGCTGCTGGATCGATCCATCCTTGGTTCAGAATTTAACTTTGATATTCATGTGATTGAAGGGGCGGGAGCTTTTGTTTCTGGTGAGGAAACATCGTTGATGGCTTCCATCGAAGGCCGACGCGCTTTTCCAAGGCAGAGGCCTCCTTTTCCGGCTCAATCCGGGCTCTGGGGAAAGCCGACAAACATCAACAATGTGGAGACCTGGGCCAATGTCCCTCTGATCATTAAGGAGGGTGCTGACTGGTATTCCCAAATAGGGACAGCGCAGAGCAAGGGAACCAAGATATTTTCCCTGGTTGGCAAGATCAACAACACGGGCCTGGTCGAAGTTCCCATGGGTATCACACTCAAAAAGATCATCTATGATATTGGAGGGGGAATAAAGGATAACAAGAAGTTCAAAGCTATACAGACAGGGGGTCCATCAGGAGGATGCATCCCTGCCAGCCAGCTCGATCTCCAGGTTGATTATGACTCCTTGGCAAAGGCAGGCTCGATAATGGGGTCAGGGGGAATGATTGTGATGGATGAAGAGACCTGCATGGTGGATGTTGCCCGCTATTTTCTCAATTTCACTCAGGAAGAATCCTGTGGCAAATGCGTTCCCTGCCGCCTGGGCACCCGGCAGCTTGTGGAGATTCTTACCCGTATCACCAAGGGAAAAGGTCAGGAAGATGACCTCAAAACACTCGAAGACTTGAGCAAAAACATAAAATCCACCTCTCTTTGCGGATTGGGGCAGACAGCTCCTAACCCTGTGTTGACCACTCTTCGTTACTTTCGGGATGAGTATGAAGCTCACATAAAAGAGAAAGCCTGTCCTGCTTTAGTCTGCAAGGATTTGATCATCTATCATATAGAACCGGAAAAGTGCGTGGGTTGTCTTCTGTGTTTGAAGAACTGCCCGGTTGAAGCCATCAGCGGGGAAAGGAAGAAGGTTCATGTCATCGACCAGGAACTTTGCATCAAGTGCGGAGCATGTTTTGACGTCTGTCCGCCTAAAGTGAGCGCTGTTTCCAAATACACAGGAAAGAAAAAGGAAAGAATCCTCAGGAAAGTGTCCAAGCAAAGAGTCAGAAAATGAAGATTACTATCAACGGGAAACGCATAGAAACAGAGGAAAATAAGACCATTCTGGAGGTGGCTCGGGAAAACGATATCTTCATTCCCTCTCTTTGTGACCATCCCCGTCTTGATCCCTTCACCGGCTGCCGGTTGTGTATCGTGGAGATCGAGGGCCGAAAGAATTTTCCCCCTTCTTGCGGCACCTATGTGGAAGAGGGGATGAAAATCAAGACCGATACAGCGCGGCTTCGGAAGTGGAGAAAGCAGATCATGGAGCTTATCCTTTCTGAACATCCCAACGCCTGCCTGATCTGCAGCGAGAAGGAAAACTGCGATGAATACAAGTCCACTATCCGCAAAGTGGGGGAAGTAACCGGCTGTGTCCTCTGTGCCAACAACGGCCGTTGCGAACTTCAGGACATTGTCGAATATTTGGGCCTGGATAAAGTCAGTTACCCTTCTCTCTATCGCCATCTGGAGGTAAAGAAACAAGATCCATTCCTGGACAGGGATTACAACCTGTGCATTCTCTGTGGCAGGTGTGTGAGAGTCTGCCAGGATGTGCGGGGAGCTTCTGCCATCTCTTTTACCTATCGAGGCACCAGAGCTGTTGTGAGTACAGTCCTGGATAAGCCCCTCATCGAAGCGGGATGCCAGTTCTGTGGAGCCTGTGTGGATGTCTGTCCGACCGGGGCGCTGTTCGAGAGAGGAATAAGATATGATGTCCTGCCGGATGCTGAGGCCCGTACCATCTGTGCTTTCTGCAGTATGGGATGCACTCTCAGCATGAATCTGAGCCAGGATAGAATCCTGAGTTCCAAGCCTTGGATGGAAGGAGCTGTGAATAGGGGGCAGGCCTGCCTCAGAGGTCGGTTCACAGTCAGGGACCTTGTCTACAGTTCTCGAAGAATCACCAAGCCCATGGTCAGAAAGAAAAGAGAGCTGGTGGAGACAACTTGGGATGAGGCCCTCGACATTGCCGCTCAGGGGTTGAAAAAATACAAGGGAAAAGAGTTGGCTCTGGTTGTTTCTTCTCAATTAAGCTGCGAAGATATTTATGTTTTCCATAAGTTTGCCCGGGAAGCTCTTAATACCAAAAATATCTGGCATGGCTCGGGCCATTCTCCTTTTGCTGCATTTGCGAGTGTAGCCGAGAGGAATGGTCTGCCCGGAATTCTGAATTTCAAAATCAGAGATATTTCCCGAGCGAAGGTTGTCTTTGTCCTCGATGAGGAACTTATTGCTTCTCATCCTATTGTCTGGCTTGAAATTTTGGAGGCGGTCAGAAAAGGGGCCAAACTCATCGTCGCTTCCGACTTCTCTACATTCTTCAACCGCTACGCTTCCCTTTCGTTTTGTATCGAACCAGGATCTGAATCTCGCCTCTTGCAGCTTCTCTCCAAATACTGGCTTGAAATCAGCGGCCCGCACAGCTTTTCTCAAATCAATGGATTTACTGCCTTCCAAAATTTTATCGATAAACTGGATTCCTCCAGAGCTCAAGAGATAACCGGTGTCAGGCAGGAGGATTTGAGAGAGGCCTCCCGGATTCTTTCCGGGGAAGGACCGGCCGTGTTTCTTTTCAGTTCCGGATTGACCCGATATCCCTCCGGTCAGGAGAACTTGGTCTCCCTCTGGAATCTCGCCCTTCTCACGGGAGGCAAGCTTGTGCCGCTGGGGCTGGAAAGCAACCTGAGAGGTGCCGATGAAATCAGCAGGCATTTTCCCACTAATACCAAGGGCGTTCATCAGATCCTCCAGGGAACTACCAGCGGCGAGGTGAAGGCCCTCTACCTTGCGGGACCGATTCCTTTCTTGGGAAGGAAAAAGCCTGAATTTTTGGTGGTTCAAGACAGTTTCATGAATGATAAAACCCAGGAGGCCGATGTTGTCTTTCCTGCCACCGCTTTTGTAGAGACAGAGGGAGTGCTGATCAACACAGAAGGAAGACTTCAAAAAACGGAAAAGATAGTGCAACCGTTGGGTGAGGCCAGGCCCGACTGGTGGATTGTTACCCAACTGGCTCAGAAGATGGGAAAGAAAAATTTTGCCTACAAGAGGTCTTCCCAGATTCTTAAAGAAATATCCGGCTTGATCCCAGGATTAGCCAAAGCTTCTTACCCTCCTCTCAAGAAGGGAAGAGAAATCTTTATTCAGGAAAAGAGAGAGGGAGAAAAGAAGTTTCTGTTACCTGGAGCGGCTCCCGCCGAGGCAGAGACAAGCAGGAAATATCCTTACTTTCTTATGATTGATTACAGTTTAGATTACTACAGGAATCTTCCTCTCTCAGAGGAAATCAGAGGTATGGGTATCATCCGGGATCCCAGGTGGATCAGGATGTCCCCGGAGGATGCCGAAGAACTCCAGGTCAAGGAAGGAGAGGAAATCGTAGTAGAATCTCCGGATGGAAAATGCAAAGGCCTGGTCAGAATTTCCATATCCCTCCCTAAAGGAAGAATGAAAGCAAGCATTCTCTGGAATGATGGCTCTGATCATTCGGCAGTTGGTCTTATGTCCTTTCCTTCTACGCAATCACTGTCTTTAGGACCCATACCGGTCAGGGTAAAAAGAGGAAAGTAATGGCCAAGATTTTGAAGAGAGAACGTTTGGTGCCCAATATCCACCTGCTTAAGGTTCATGCGCCGAAGATAGCCCAAAAGTGTAAGCCCGGACAATTTGTCATCATCATGCCAGATGAACGGGGAGAAAGGATTCCGTTGACCGTTGCTGATTGGGACAAGAAGGAAGGCTCTGTCACTTCAGTATTCATGGTGGTAGGGACCTCCACCCATAAGCTTGCCCGGCTTAAAAGTGGAGATGAAGTTCCTGTTTTCGTAGGGCCCTTGGGTAAACCCTCTGAAATCGAAAAATTCGGTACCGTCATCTGTGCTGGAGGCTGTTTTGGAATAGGAGCTATCTATCCCGTGGCCAGAGCCATGAAGGAGGCGGGAAACAGGGTCATCACCTTGATAGATGTCAAGGCCAACTACCTGCTCTACTGGGAAGACAAACTCAGAGAAGTGAGTGATGAAGTTTATATTTCCGCCAGGGACAGTTATTATGATTGCAAGAATTACATCCCCAAGGTTCTCGGGAAAATCCTGAAGGATAAGAAAAGAGTGGACAGAATTTTTTCTGTGGGCTGTACCTACTTGATGTACACCTGCGCGGAGGCTACTAGGTCTCGAGGGATAAAAACGCTGGTAGCCCTTAATCCGATCATGGTCGATGGGACGGGGATGTGCGGGGCTTGCCGGGTAAGTGTGGATGGCCAGACAAAGTTTGCCTGTGTGGATGGGCCTGAGTTTGACGGGCATCTTGTGGACTGGAAAGAGCTTTTCTCAAGACGCAAAACATATTTTGATGATGAGATCGAATCCCTCTGTCACTGGGAAAGAGAAAATTTTCCATAAAGTAAAGTAAGGAAAACATGGCTGAAAAAAACAAACTCTCGCCTGAAGTAAAAGAAAGGCTGAGAAAAGGGTTTCACGAAGAATGGCGAAGGGAATTGCGCAAATCTATCCCGGCCAAGGAACGAATGAAGATGCGTCGTCAGAAGATGCCGGAAAGGAAACCGGAAGAGAGGAACAAAGATTTTTATGAGGTGAATCTTGGTCTGGATGAGAAGGCCGCTGTCAGAGAAGCCCAACGCTGCCTGGATTGTGCCAACCCTCAATGTGTTCTGGGTTGCCCGGTGGGCATTGATATTCCTGCTTTCATCAAGCTCATCGAGATCGGTGATTTTGTCCAGAGCGTTCGCAAGATTAGAGAGACCAACAGCCTTCCCGCCATCTGTGGTCGTGTCTGTCCCCAGGAAAGCCAGTGTGAGGCCGTATGCACGACCAAGAAAGCTACAGGAGTGTCCGTGGCCATAGGAAACCTGGAGAGGTTTGCCTCCGATTACGAAAGAATCAAAGGAGAAGTTTACATCCCTTCTATCCCCCCTTCTTCTGGGCATAAAGTAGCTATCATCGGAGCCGGACCGTCAGGCCTGACCGCTGCCGGAGATTTGGCCATGAAGGGACACCGGGTTACCATTTTTGAAGCCCTCCATGAGGCTGGAGGTGTTCTGGTCTACGGCATTCCTGAGTTCAGGCTTCCCAAGAGCACCCTTCAGTCCGAGGTGGAGTATTTGAAAAAATTAGGGGTGGAACTGAGAACAAATTTTATCGTCGGCCTGACAGCCACCATCGATGACCTGAAGAGGGAAGGCTTCGAGGCCTTCTTCATAGGTTCGGGCGCCGGATTGCCCAGTTTCATGCGGATTCCCGGGGAAAACCTGGTGGGAATCTATTCCGCAAATGAGTACCTGACACGGGTCAACCTGATGAGAGCCTACGATTTTCCCAAATTCGATACTCCTGTTTATCTGGGCAGGCGAGCAGCAGTCATCGGCGGAGGGAATGTGGCCATGGATTCGGTCCGTACTGCTCAGAGACTGGGAGCGGAGAAGGCCACCATCGTCTACCGGCGTTCGCGGGTGGAAATGCCGGCCAGGGTGGAGGAGGTCAAGCACGCCGAGGAAGAAGGCATTGAGTTTCACTTCCTCACAGCGCCGGTAAGGTATATCGGAGATGATAAGGGAAAGGTCAGGGCTATGGAGTGTATCCAGATGAGGCTGGGAGAACCTGACTCTTCTGGTAGACGTAGACCGGTTCCCATCGAGGGCTCAGAGTTTACAATGGAAGTTGACTTAGTGGTGGTAGCTATCGGGCAGAGTCCCAACCCTCTCATTCCCCAGACTACCCCTCAGCTTAAAGTCGGGAAATGGGGGAACATCGAAGTGAATTGGGATACCATGGCCACCAGCATGGAAGGTGTCTATGCGGGAGGAGATATTATCCGGGGCGGAGCAACCGTCATATTAGCCATGGGAGATGCACGGATAGCTGCCGGTTCGATTCATGAATATTTGAGCAATAAGAAAAGAAAGTAGGGACCGTTCCTCGAACAGTCCCCATACCTCTTTAAAGAGGGGTCAAGATGAGTTGGATAGATGATTACAAGAAAAAACTGGCCACTGCCGAAGAGGCTGTTGCGGCCATCAAAAGCAAAAATCGTGTCTACATCAGCGGGAATGCAGCAACGCCATATGTTTTGATGAAGGCTCTGGCTTCAAGGAAGGATGTGCTCAAAGATGTGGAACTCGTCCATGTCCTTCTTATGGGGGAAGATCCACTCTCCAAACCTGAGATGGAGGGCCATTTTCGCCATAACTCTCTTTTTGTCGGTCCGGCAGACAGAGATGCCATCAACGAGGGAAGGGCAGATTATGTTCCTATTTTCCTTCATCAAATTCCAGATCTTTTCTACTCGCATCAGATGCCCTTAGATGTGGTCCTGGTACATCTTTCGCCTCCCGATGAACATGGTTTTATGAGTTTTGGAGTGGAAGTTCTGGCCTCCAAGGCGGCCGTGGAAACGGCCAAGGTGGTTGTGGCTCAGGTGAACGAGAAAATGCCCCGAGTGCTGGGAGATTCTTTCATCCATATTTCCCGGGTCCATAAGATCGTGGAGGTCTCTGAAGATTTGCCCCAGCTTCAGAAAAAACCCTTCACTGAAATGGAGAGGAAGATCGGGCATTCTATCGCCAAATTGATCGAGGACGGATCTACCCTGCAGTTGGGTATCGGGGGGATTCCAGATGCTGTTCTTTCAGCATTGAAGGGGAGAAAGGATCTGGGCATTCATACTGAGATGGTCTCCGATGGAGTGATGGAGGCGATAGAGTCAGGGATGATCACCGGGGCCAAGAAAACCTTCCACCCATATAAAGTGATTTTAACATTTTTGCTGGGTTCGGACAGGCTTTACGAATTTGCCGACAATAACCCCATTTTTGAAGCCCATCCCACAGATTATACCAATCATCCTTTCAACGTCTCCCGCAATGACAACATGGTGGCTATCAACTCCGCCATCGAGGTGGATATCACTGGTCAGGTCTGCTCTGACTCAATCGGAACTTATATCTACAGCGGATTTGGCGGACAGGTGGATTTCATCCGCGGTGCGGCTCACTCCAAGGGAGGAAAACCCATCATCGCCCTTCCTTCCACAGCCAAGGGAGGAGAGATGTCACGAATCGTTCCCTTCTTGAAAAAAGGAGCAGGTGTTGTCACCACGCGGGCGGATGTCAAGTATGTGGTCACAGAATACGGGGTGGCTTACCTTCACGGCAAAAATCTGCAGGAGCGGACAAGGGCTTTGATCGACATCGCCCACCCTGATTTTAGGGATGATTTGATCAAGGAAGCCAAATCCCGCCATCTCCTGCAATAGCGGAAACATGAGACAATCAGACCTTTTCCCCCCGGAGAAGGGCCATATCGGCACAGATGAATCGGGAAAAGGGGACTATTTTGGACCTCTGGTTGTGGCCGGGGTTTTCGTCCCGGAAGAGCAGGAGGAAGTCCTCAGAGAGCTGGGAGTTAAAGACAGCAAGAGACTCTCTGACAACCGGGTTCGTGAATTCGCCGGCCTGATCAAAGAAGGCTACAAGCATTCGTTGGTGGCTATTGGGCCTGAAAAATACAATGAACTTTATGGCAAGCTACGAAACTTGAACAGAATCCTGGCCTGGGCTCATTCTCGGGCCATCGAGAATATCCTGGAGGAGGTCCACTGCGCCCAAGCTATCACTGACCAGTTTGGAGACAAGCTTTATGTGCTTAACGCTTTGATGAAGAAGGGAAAGAATATCGATCTCATCCAGAAGCCCAAGGCGGAAGAGGATATGGCAGTGGCTTCGGCATCGATTCTTGCCAGGGCTGAATTCTTAAGGCGGCTCCATTTTCTTTCCCAGGATATGGGCGTGGATCTTCCCAAAGGATCTTCTCCTCTTGCTGAAGAGGCGGCTGTAAGGCTCGTCCGACAGCATGGAGAAAAAGTCCTCGACAAAACGGCAAAACTCCATTTCAAACTCACCCAGCGTGTATTGGCTGTTCTGAAATGACCTCTCTGATATAAATCAGAGAACCTCGAAAAATCCCGGAGGAATCATGCAGATTAAATCTCATTTATTGCTTGCACTGTATTCATGTTCATTTTTTTATCTGTTAGGATAGAATAAGCAGAGAATAAGAAAGGAAAGGAGAATGCGATGAGCGAAGGAACTAAAAGGCTCTATTTCGAAGATCCATACCGCACAGAGTTTGAGGCGAAAGTTGTAAAGAGGCTGACATATAAAAGTGCACCTGCTTTAATTCTCGATCAGACCTGTTTCTATCCCGAATCAGGAGGACAGCCGGCTGACAGAGGAACCATAGACGGAGTAGAAGTTGTCCATGTTGTTGAAGAGGATGACCAGATCCTTCATCTCATCAAAAAAGAGGTGTCATCGGATAAGGTGGTGGGAAAAATAGATTGGGAGCGCCGTTTCGATCACATGCAGCAGCATGCAGGCCAGCACATTCTTTCCCAGAGTTTCTATGAGTTGTTCCAGGCAGCGACCCGCTCTTTCCATCTGGGAGAGGAGATCTCCACTGTGGAGATAGATCTGCGGGAGGTTAGAGAAAAAGATGTTGGAAGAGTCGAGAAGAGGGCCAACGCCAGAGTGTTCGAAGACAGGAAGATCAAGACTTACTTTATCGATGAGAAAGAGGTTGAGAGGATTCCTCTCCGAAGGCCTCCCCAGAAGACGGGTCGGTTGCGGATCGTTGAAGTCGCGGATTATGACTATTCCGCCTGTGGAGGCACCCACCCTAAAAGAACAGGAGAGGTGGGGCTGATTAAAATTTTAAGGTGGGAAAGGATAAGAGACAATATTCGCTTTGAATTTATCTGCGGCCAAAGAGCCTTGGATGATTACATCTGGAAAAACAGGAGCCTGCGCGAACTCTCCAATCGATTGACAGCTCATGGAAGGGATATTCTCGATTCTGTTGAGAAGCTTTTTGCAGATTTGAAGTCAGAAAAAAGGAAAAACAGAAAGCTTCAAGAAAAGTTGCTCCAGTATGAAGCCAGGGAAATCATCCACAAAACCGAGGGAAAAATCATTAAAAATATATACACAGAGAGAAGCCGGGAGGAGATAAAACACTTGGCTTTAAATATCATCAGGGCCGGAGAATGTGTGGTTCTCTATGGAGTGAAGGACGAGAGGGGTGTGCATCTGGTCCTTGCCCGATCGGATGCGGTTGACATCGATTTGAGAGAGCTCATTCCCGAGCTTTCATCTGTTATAAAGGGAAAGGGAGGAGGCCGACCTTCCTTGGTGGAAGTTGCTGGAGAGAATGCCGATACTCTTCAACACGCTTTAGATAAAGCGTATGAATTCGTCAGGAAAAGATTGGATTAAAACAAAATCTTGGTTTAGCAAGCGTTTTGTACACCTGAGGATGATTGAAAATGCAGGATTAATGAGAAATGATGAAAGTTAGGAGGGCCAGATTTACTCGGGGCTGATCCCAATTTTATTCGTATCTGAGGGAGACAATGGGTTCCAGCTTGGCAGCTTTTCGGGCAGGGAAAATTCCGAAGAAAAGTCCCACTGAAATAGATACGAACATTCCCAGAATCACAGACCAGGGGGTTACCGAGGCGGGAAGCGGGGTGGCTGCCCTGACCAGGAATGCGATGCTGAAGCCGATAAGAATACCAATGATGCCTCCCACTCCCGTCAGAAAAACAGCCTCAATCAGAAACTGTTTAAGGATATCCCCGGAGCGGGCGCCGATAGCCTTGCGGATGCCGATTTCTCTGGTTCTTTCTTTCACCGAGACCAGCATGATGTTCATCACGCCGATTCCGCCAACTAGCAGGCCGATGGAGGAGATAATAACCATAACCAGGTAAGCAGCACCTGTGAGTTGATTGTAAAGGCCGACGATGGTCTCCTGGGAGTAAACTGCAAAATCGTTAGGCTTCCCGAATCCGACTTTTCGTCTTTTGCGCAGGATGTTGATGATTTCTTCCATAGCATCAGGGAGATAGCCGTGTTTTCTGGGAGCAGCAATAATCTCTAAATTTTCCAGGTTATAGGGGAAATATTTCATCAGGGTGGTTATGGGGATGCCGACAAAATTGTCCCGGCTCTGACCGAATATACTCCCTCGCTTCTTCAGTACGCCGACAACATCGAACTTTTCCGGCCCGATTCTTATTTCTTTTCCGAGAGGCTGGGTGTGTGGGAAGAGTGTCTCAGCCAGTTCTGATCCAAGCACACAGACTCTGGTGCTGTGAAGCACATCCGATACTGTGATGAATCTTCCTTTTTCAGGAAGATAGACGGAGAGAACCTGGGGGAATTTCTCGTTCATTCCGATGACAAGGGCGTCTTGGGTTTTGATGTTCTGGTATTTTATGGTGATGCTTTCGTAGACATCAGCCAACAGATCCATAGCCACTGCCCTGATCAAAGAGCTTTCTTTCTCGATGGCTAATCCATCTTCAAATGTCAAGTCTTTTCTCTTCCTTTCTTCCTCAGAGAGGCGGCCGATCTGGATGCCTGGCTCGTATTTGGAAACCAAGATCAAGTCTGAGCCTACAGATTCGAGTTCACTGAGGAAAGAGCGGTTAAGCCCCTGAATGATGGAAACCATGCCGATAACGGTCATCACCCCGATCACGATACCCAAGAGAGTCAAGAAAGAACGAAGCTTATGCGTTTTTATAGAGTCCAGAGCCATGGCGGAGATTTCTCTTAAAATTCCCAGTCTCATTGTTCTGCTCTTAAAGATTCGATGGGATCAAGCTTTGAGGCCTTGCCAGCAGGATAGAGGCCGAAGAAAAGACCGACTGAGGTAGAAACCAAGATAGCGATGATAATGGATGCAGGCTCGATGGCTGAAGGCAGAGAGGTTGCAGAAGTCACAATCCTGGCGATGATAAACCCCAGAAGAATGCCGATCATCCCTCCTGTTACTGAGATGGTGGCTGATTCGATAAGAAACTGGAACATGATATCCATTCTCCGAGCACCCACAGCCATCCGGATTCCTATTTCTTTGGTTCTTTCTGTCACCGAGACCAGCATGATGTTCATGATCACAATCCCTCCTACCAGAAGAGCAATGGAGGAGATGGCGATCATAGCAAAGTAGATGCTGGTGGTGGCGGATTTATAAAACTGGATAAAGGTCTCGGAGCTGCGAAATGAAAAGTCATCGGGTTTGCCGAAGGAAAGATGACGCCGGGAGCGAAGGATGGTCCTTACTTCTTCCTGGGCTTTTTGCATCTGTTCTTGAGAGCTCGTGTGGACTGTGATCTGGATGGTTCGGCGGGAACCGTAAATCTTTTGAAAAGTGGTGATGGGAATGCGGACATAGTCATCCTGGCTCATTCCCAGGAGCTTCCCTTTCTTCTTACCGATCCCGATCACCCGAAAATTGTCGTTGCCTACCTTGATCCATTTTCCAAGGGGATCCCGGTAGGGAAAGAGCTCCTCCACCACATCAGCTCCGATAACGCAAATGTATCGGGAATGATCCTCCTCTTCTTTTAAAATGTGTCGTCCTCTATCCAGCTCCTCAACAGAGCCGATCATGTGCTCCAAGTGAGTGACCCCTCTAATGGTGACATCCTTGAGGTATTGATTTCTGTACTTTACTATCCGGCTTGTGGTGGTGGTGGCTCCTACCAATTCACAGGATCGGCATTGCTCTCGGACAATTCTCATATCGTCCAGAGTAAAATCCTTCCGCTTCATCTGTTCGCGGAACTCTTTCAGACTTCTGATAGCCATGGAGAATTTGGTCACAGAAAAATCGTTTGCCCCGTAGAATGCCATCTTCGTATACACATAATTGTTGAGCCCCTGGATGATAGAGACAACGGCAATGATGGTCAAAACGCCGATGATGATGCCCAGCAGGGTCAGGAAGGTACGCAGCTTGTTGGCCCACAGAGAGCCCATGGCCATGGAGACAGATTCGAAGACATTCACTTTTGCCATTTTTAAGTAGTCCTGTGTTTCGGAGCCTTTACATTATATATTATACGGGTAGATGAAGGAAAGGTTTTGAAATTGATGGTAACAGCAGCGGCTGCTGCCCATCCTCGCCAAGACCCTCCCACCCGCCACCATGGGCTTCGGATGGACAGCAGCCGCCGCTTAATAAGGACGATCTTGGGGATGACAGCCTTTTCTTCAAGATGAAGCTTGAGGCCAGAACTTGACAAGAAGGCGTCTTGGAAACAAAATGAGAAAAAAATGAAAGCTCTGGTGCTTGGAGATAACCGGCTTCGCCACAGGGATATTTCCGGCCTCCAACATCAGGCAAGTGAAGCCTTGGTCAAAGTGGCCATAGTCGGAATCCGCGATAAATAAGTATAAGGTAGGAAAAAGGAGAATCATTTATGTCTGACGAAAAAATGCAACATTCTTTAGTAGAACCTGTGCCCTGCTTTTATTTCCCCAGGCCGGGTCCTAAGAATACTGATCAGACTCTGAAAAGCGTCGCCAGGAGAGCAGATGAGCTCGATATTCAAAACATCGTGGTGGCCACAACAACGGGAAGAACAGGGGCAACGGCTTCTCAGCTATTTGCTTCAAGGAATCTGGTAGTGGTCACTCATTCCACGGGTTTTGTCAAACCCAACTTCCAGGAACTTCTTCCTGAGTACCAACAGAAAATTGAAAAAGCAGGAGCCAAGCTGCTGACCTGTCAGCATGCTTTTGGAGGACTCAACCGCGCGGTGAGGCGAAAATTGGACACTTATGAGCTTGATGAAATAATCGCTTATACCCTGAGGCTCTTCGGTGAAGGGACTAAGGTGGCAGTGGAAATCGCCCTCATGGCTGCTGACGCCGGACTCATTCCTGCAGCAGAACCTTGTATATCCGTCGGAGGAACTGGTCGAGGAGCGGATACAGCTATTTTACTGCGTGCGGCCAATGCTCAGAATTTTTTTGATCTCAAAATCATGGAGATATTGGCCAAACCTCGAGTATAATACCTAAAGGTATGTAGCGAGGAGAATATATCAAATGGATGGAGCGAAAAAAATGAGAAAAAAAATTATCTTGGCTTTAACCTTTCTTTTTTGTCTTTTCTTTGTTTCCGAAGGATTTGCCGAGACAGGATTTTATTTGGGAATTCAGGCGGGATATTCCGCCCAAAAGCCCAGTCTTAAGGGTGTAGAATTCAATACAGACTCCACTTTTGTCTACGGATTGCGTGCTGGGATAAGAGTTTTAATGGTCGGAGTAGAGGCGAGCTACTTTCAGGCGGCGCACAACCTGAATCCTTCCGATATTTTGAGTCTCGATTGGGGAGAGCGCCAGGTCGATTACAGCTTTATAGGGCTGAACTTCAAATATTTTTTTCCGCTGGTTTTGTTCGATCCTTATATCACAGCCGGTTTTGGCTACTACTCAGCCGATGTCCATAACATCGATGAAGACAGGAGCGGTGGATATAACATTGGCTTAGGCGTGGAGGTGAATCTGGGAAGAGTGTCGCTCGTAGCTGAGGGCAAATATCATCATGTTAATCTGGACATCGATGAAGAGGAGTTCAAAATCGGAGATTTCACGTTCGTAGGAGGGTTGAGCTTCTACTTTTAACAGATCTCTTCATCATGGCCAAATGCATCCGCTGCGGCACAGACAGCCGCCTCATATCTGAGAGCCTTTCTTTATGCCGGACCTGCATCCTGGATAATTTTGATTCCCTGAAGCCTCATATCCAAAAGGTTCACAGGATTTCGAGAGAGGGCTTTGGCCTTCCTCCGGAGCCTCCTGAGGATGAAGGAGGAATTTCCTGCAGCTATTGTTTTAACCGATGCCTCATCGGGGAGGGTTCAATCGGGTATTGTGGAGTGAGGGAAAACCGAGACGGAATGAAGCTCTCTCCTTCTCCTCGAGAAGGACGCTACTCCTGGTATTATGACCCTTTGCCCACCAATTGCGTTGCCGATTGGGTCTGTGCTGGAGGAACCGGTTCCGGATTCCCAGATTATGCTTTCTGTAAAGGACCAGAGTATGGTTACAAGAATCTGGCGGTTTTCTATTATGGCTGCACTTTTAATTGCCTTTTCTGTCAGAACTGGATCCACAAACAGGGCAAGGATGCAGAGAGGCAACGATCGTCCTCCGAGCTGGCACAAATCGTGGATGAGAAAACCTCCTGTGTCTGTTATTTCGGAGGAGATCCCGGGCCGAATCTTCCCCATTCTATCCACACCACCCGCCTGGCTATGGCAGAAAAGAGAGGCAGGATTCTGAGATTCTGTTGGGAAACAAACGGAAGCATGAGCCCCAGGTTTTTGGAGGAAATCCTCGATCTGGCCCTCGAGAGCGGCGGTTGTGTCAAATTTGACTTGAAGACATATGATTCAAACCTGAACGTAGCTCTTTGTGGCCGGCCAAACAATCAAACCAAGGAAAACTTCGAGCTGGCTGCCAGTTGGTTTAAAAAGAGGAAAGAACCTCCCCTGGTTGTGGCCAGCACTCTCCTGGTGCCCGGTTATGTGGAGAGAGAAGAGGTTTCAAAGATAGCCCAGTTTATTGCTGCGCTGAACCCTGAAATTCCTTATGCCCTTCTTGGTTTCTACCCACATTTTTATTTCAAGGATCTGCCCCGAACCTCTCATGGTCACGCTCGAGAATGCAGGCAAGCGGCCATGGAGGCGGGTTTAGAGAGAGTGAGAATCGGAAATATTCATCTTTTGGGGAGAGAATACTGACCATGATGGTGAGACTGAACAAATTCCTGGCCCAAGCAGGGATTGCCTCACGCAGGGAAGCCGACAGGATGATCACACAAGGGCGGGTGGCTGTAAACGGTGAGGTGATTTTAACCTTAGGCCACAAGATTGACGCTGGGAAGGACAGGGTGGAGGTGGACGGAAAGAAAGTCAAGAAAGAAGGAATCAATTTGTATCTGATGCTGAATAAGCCGCCTGGGTACCTTGTCTCGATGAAAGATCCACTGGGAAGGCCGACTATCAAGGATCTGCTTCCCACTCTGAAGAGCCGAGTTTTTCCGGTGGGGAGGCTGGATTATGAAAGTGAAGGGCTGCTGCTCTTGACCAACCATGGAGAACTGGCCTTCCGTTTGACTCATCCCCGTTTCCAGATAAAAAAGGTCTATCAGGTAAAGGTTAAAGGAAAACCTGATTATTCAAGGTTGTCCAGGTTAAAGAAAGGAATTATCCTGGACGGAAAAAAGACCGCTCCGGCCAAAATCAGGATCATCTCTGTCTCTTCCGGGGAGAGTTACCTGCGCGTTGAAATTCACGAAGGGCGAAAGAGGGAAGTGCGGCGGATGTTCGAAGCTGTCGGTCACAAGGTGGAGGAATTGCGGAGGATGAGGTTTGACGGATTGTCTTTAGGAAAACTCAAGAGAGGAAGGTGGCGTTACCTCACCGTTCAGGAGATAGAGATGCTGATGAGGTACGTCGGATTGAAACCTTCCTGAATTCTCATAAAATAAAGAATTAAATAGAAAAGAAATAAAGAAAAGAATATAGAGAAATAAGAGAGAGAAATAATGCTCTCGGGCCGCGCTAACTTACTGTTTTTAAGAAAGATAATTTGTAAAAAGGGCTGATTTATGAGTTCAGTTTTATTTATAAAAAGGGCCTTTATATGTTGAAAATGAAATAATTGAGGCAGCCCGACTACAAATTTAAATATGTACACAGAAATTTGACCAGAAAGCGACGACTGCAAACTTCTAAACAAAATGGACTACAGATTAATGCAAACTTATGTGAATATTATTGAAAATTATTACTTCTTTTTTTATATTAGCTTAGGATGATTGAGCTAAGCATTGTAGCCCTTAGGAGGTAAAAGCCTATGAACATAAAATCTAATCAAGGCACCTACGCCATAATGGGTTTTGTTTGGATTGGTCTTGCGCTTTTTGGTTTGATTTTTGACCCTGAAAAAAGGGTTATAATTATTTCTCAGATCATAGTGGGCTTATTGTGTTTCGTTCTTTATGTTGTGTCGAAACTTAAGAAAACAAAGACTTAAAAGAACTTAAGAGAATTATTAGAAGTTTTGTGATAGAGAAAGCAATTTTTCGGCGCTCCTAACGTCCTCTATACCCCCTGAATGGATTATTTTTCTTTTTCCTTTTCGCCCGCAGCCGCATATGTTTTCCAGCTCTTAGCTAGCCTGGCCAGTTCTTGATCCACCAGGTAATTGACTGTATCCTTCTCGAAGGAGCCATCCTCCTTACGCTTGCCGGCCTTGATTCCGGTCAAGATTTCAATGCCTTCATCGATAGCCGTAACAGGATAGATGTGAAATTTTCCTCCCTTGACAGCCTCTATCACCTCCCCGCGGAGCATCAAATTTTGAGCGTTTTGATGGGGGATGATCACGCCTTGATCGCCGGTCAATCCCTTAGCCTTGCAGACTTCAAAGAAGCCCTCGATCTTTTCATTCACACCGCCGATGGGCTGAATGTCTCCTCTCTGGTTGAGCGATCCTGTTACAGCAATATCCTGTCTCAAGGGAAGATTGGAAAGGCTGGAAAGGATGGCATAAACTTCGGTGGAGGATGCACTATCTCCTTCCACGCCGGCATATGACTGCTCAAAAGCAAGGCTAGCCGAAAGAGAGAAAGGCCTGCTCTGGGCATATTTACCCCTAAGATAGCCGCCCAGAATGAGCACACCCTTGTTATGAGTCCGGCCGCTGAGGTCGGCTTCTCTTTCTATGTTGATAACCCCGGCTCTTCCCACAGCTGCCCGGGCTGTGATTCGGGTGGGTTTTCCGAAGGCGAATTCGCCCATGTTGTAGACGGAAAGGCCGTTTACCTGACCGACCACATTGCCTTTGGTGTCGATCATGATAGTCCCTTCATCGATCATCTCTTGAATCTTATCCTCGATAAGGCTAACCCGCTCAAAACGCTCATCAATGGCCTTTTCTACATGAGAACGTTCCACTATCTTTTTTTTCTCTTTTTTTGCCCAGTAACTGGCCTCCCGGATAACATCGGCGATGATATGGAAACGCGTGGAGACCTTTTTCTGTCTTCCCGCTAACCTCGTGGCATACTCGATGATGGCCGAGATACCTCCCTTATCAAAAGGAAGAAGTTTGTCTTCCTCGGTAATTTTCTTGATAAAGCTGGCGTATTCGGTGATAGTCTGGGTATCCTTGGGCATCTCCGAGTCAAATTCAGCCTTAACTTTGAAGATTTTTTTAAAATCCTCATCCAGGAAGTAGAGGAGGTTGTAAATGTAGGCATCTCCGATCATAACCACCTTAACGGCGATTTCAACCGGCTCAGGCTTAAGCCGGCTGGCGGAAATGAGATAGAGGGATGTGAAGTTTTGGATCTCCATTTTCCTGTGTTTAAGCGTTCTCTTAAGAGTGGGCCATACACCCATTTCTACCAGGGCATCCAGGGCATTCATCACCAAGTACCCTCCGTTGGCCTTGAGCAGAGAGCCGGCTTTGATCTTGGTGAAATCGGTCTGCCAGATTCCAAAGCGGTTGAGAGTGGATTCAATTGATCCAAACAGGTTGACATAATTAGGATTTGTTTCCAGGACGATGGGAGCCCCTTTCTGTTCCGAATTATCGATGAGAAGATTAACCTTGTATTCTAAAAAGGGATCGATGATTTCTCTTTCTTTCTGGTCCTTTTTCTTGGCTTTAAAGCGGTCGATATTTTTAACAAGATGGCTTTCTGCATCCCTGAGATACTCAGAGATTTTATCCGATTCAAATTTTGTCCTTATCTCGGAAATGGCCCCTCTGATAATGGGAGTGATAGATTCTTCGTCCCATTCTTCGAGCAACTGGCGGGCATTTTCTTCGATTTCTTTCATCTTCTCAAAGATTTCTTCCAGCTTGTCTGTCAACTCCTCGTATTTGCTTTTCAGCTCCTCCAATTTTTCTTTGGGGAATTTGCCCTCTCTGACCATAGCTTCCAGGTTTTTAAAAGAAACCGGCTTTCCTTCGATGAGAGGAACGAGGTCGGGTCTGACAAAGAGTCCCATCTGAACTTGGATGACGGAAAATCCTTGCTCTGCCACCTCCTCTTCGAATTTTTTCATAATCTCTTTTTGTTTTTTTTGCTGGCTTTCGATGATAGCATCCCTTTTTTCTGTATAGTATTTGCTTTTGAGAAGATCGGGAATATTTGTCTCCAGCATTTTGATAAGATGGTCCATGGATTCTCTTAAACGTCTTCCTTCTCCAGCTGGAAGAGTGATCAGCATCGGTTCATCAGGATTCTTGAAGTTGTTGACATAGAGAATATCGTCGGGCGGCTTTTTTGCCTTTTCCAGTTTTTCCAAGAGCTGTTTGATGGTTGTAGTTCGGCCTGTACCTATCATTCCGGTTATAAAGATATTGTAGCCCAGGCTTTTGACATCCAGACCAGTCTGGATAGCCTTGATCGCTCTGTCCTGACCGATGATTCCTTCACAGATCTTGCACTCGTCGCTTGTCTTAAAAGCGATCTTCTCGGGGTCAAGTTTCCATCGGAGTTGATCGGCTGAGAGCTCTTTGAAATTTGAAGCTTCTTTCATCTCGACCTCCTTTACACTTTGGAACCTTTCTTTCTGAGAATGTAACACAAAAGTTGAGATGACTCAATATAATGCAATCTCTCCGTGCAAAAATAATCTTTATCTGATAAAATAGGAAAAATTTCAGAGGGCATTGGCGTGAATGATCTTCTTGTTAAGCAGGTAAACGCAAAGAAAGAACTGAAAACATTCATCACCTTGCCTTGGAAGGTTTATAGGGAGGATCCTAATTGGGTGCCGCCCCTGATCTCGGAGATAAAGGAGAGATTGAATAAAGAGAAGAATCCTTTCTTTGAGCATGCTGATATGGATCTTTTTCTGGCTTATAAAAATAATGAGGTGACGGGAAGGATTGCCGCTGTTTTAGACCAAAATCATAACCGGTTCCACAACGAGAAAATTGTCTTTTTTGGTCTATACGAAAGTCTCGACGATTTATCAACGGCTTCAACCCTTCTGGAAAGAGTTGCCGAATGGGGGAGAGAGAGGGACATGGAGGTATTGAGAGGCCCCATGAGCCTTTCCATGAACGATGAATGTGCCTTTCTCCTGGAGGGGTTTGATTCTCCCCCTGTGATTATGATGCCTTATAATCCGCCTTATTACATTGAGCTTATGGAGAAGTGCGGGATGGTCAAGGCCAAAGACCTATATGCCTTTTACATGACGAGAGATCATGATACCGTTCAAAAGGTCAATGCAATTGTAGAGAGAGCCAGAGAGCAGCTTCAGATAAAACCCCGGAAAATCAACATGAAAAAGCTCGATGAGGAAGCAAAAAGGATCCAGCACATCTATAATCAGGCCTGGGAGAAAAATTGGGGTTTCGTCCCCTGGACACAGTTGGAGATGGATTACATGGTTAACAAGCTCAAACAGTTCGCTGACCCTAACCTGATTATCATAGCTGAAGACGAGAAGGAACCAGTAGGTTTTGCCTTTGGCTTGCCCAATTACAATGAGGTTTTAAGGAAGATGAATGGCAGGATCACGCCTTTAAGCATTCTCAAATTCCTTATCTATCGCAAAAAAATAAAAGGGATGCGAGGGATGGTCTTTGGAGTGATCAAGAAATACAGACAAACAGGATTGAGTTACCTGCTTTATTCTGAGCTGGAGAGGAATGCCCTCGAACAAGGGTACGAGTGGGGTGAGACATCCTGGCAGCTGGAGGATAATGAGGCCATCAACAGGTTCGTAGAATCTGTTGGAGGGAGAGTTTATAAAAAATACAGAATATTCGAAAAAAAAATCGTCTGAAATGATTTCCAAAGGTGAGCCTGGATTATTTAGGATCACTCCAGGTATATTATATGAAATAATAGAATTTGGATGTCAGTGGAGGCTTTATGGAGTATAAAAATGTATTGACAAAAAAAGATGATGGTCTGGGCTGGATCATCATCAATCGTCCGGATAGGCTCAACGCTCTGAATGCGGAAACTGTCAAGGAGCTGCAACAGGCCTTCCTTTCTTTTGAAGGCGACTCTGAGGTTAAGGCTGTCATTCTCACTGGCTCTGGAGAGAAAGCTTTTGTGGCTGGAGCAGACATAGGTGAGCTTTCCCGTCTTGATATTTCCACAGGAGAAAAGTATGTTTTAGAAGGACAGAAGCTGACCATCCTCATCGAAAACTTCAAAAAACCTGTCATCGCAGCAGTAAACGGGTATGCTCTGGGAGGAGGTACGGAATTGGCTCTCTCATGCCACATCCGCATCGCTTCTGAGAAGGCAAAGATGGGTCAGCCGGAAGTAAAGCTGGGTCTCATTCCTGGATTTGGTGGTACCCAGAGGCTGGCGAGGCTGGTTGGGAAAGGTAAAGCCCTGGAACTCATCCTGAGCGGAAAGATGATTGACGCACAGGAGGCCTTGACCATAGGCCTTTTGAACAGAGTAGTGCCTCATGAAGAGCTTTCTTCAACCTGCGAAGCTATTGCTCGAGAAATCGTAGACAATTCTCCAATCGCTCTTGAATATTCCATTCAGGCCGTCAACGAAGGTTTGGATCAAACTCTGGAAGAAGGCCTGCATTTGGAGGCCAAACTCTTTGGCAAAGCCTGTGCCACCGAAGACAGCAAGGAAGGAACACAGGCCTTCTTGGAGAAGCGAAAAGCCAACTTTAGGGGAAAATAAAGGAGAAGAAAATGCAAGTCTACCAGGGAAAACTACAGGCAAAGGGCTTAAAGATCGGAATCGTTCTCAGCCGTTTCAACCAGTTTATTTCCGATAGACTCCTTGAGGGAGCGCTGGATGCATTGCACAAACTGGGTGCTGAGGATACAGACCTATCAGTCTACAAAGTCCCGGGGGCGTTCGAAGTGCCGTTAGTGGCCAAGAAGCTGGCCCGCGAGGGAAAAGTCGACGGGATTCTCTGTCTTGGTGCTTTAATAAGAGGCGATACACCTCATTTTGATTTTTTGAGCGCTGAAGTGACTAAAGGGCTGGCTCAGATCAGTATGGATGGGGAAATTCCGCTTGCCTATGGCATTTTGACCGTAGAGACCATTGAACAGGGGATAGAAAGGGCTGGAACAAAAGCCGGAAACAAAGGCTATGATTCCGCATTTTCTTTGGTTGAAACCATTCAGCTGATGAAACAAGCCGGTCTGGAGTAGGATTGAGTCTTGATGGGCACGCGGAGGAAAGCCCGGGAGAGCGCATTACAGATTCTTTTCCAGCTCGATTTTGACGACGCACAGCCTGAAAAAATCATAGAACAATACTGGCAACACAAGAAAGCTACTAAGGAAATCAGGCAGTACGCCGATTGGTTGGTCAAAGGGATCATTTCCCACAAGGAGGATATCGATAGAATCATCCAATCTGTCTCAGAGCACTGGCGCATCAGTCGGATGGCCGTGGTCGACCGAAATATTCTGAGGATGGCAGTCTTCGAACTTCTTTTCGAACAGAATGTTGCTGCAGCCATAGTGATTAACGAGGCTATAGAAATTGCCAAGAAGTACAGTGACGAGGAAGCAGCCACATTTGTCAACGGCCTTCTGGATGCTGCCAGGAAGAAACTTGCATCGGAAAGGAAGACGGATAAGGAAGGAACAGATGAGTGAGAAGAAAAATAACCTGAAGAGTAAGTCTTCCCGAAAAAAGACGCAATCCAGGAGAAGCGACCAGGAAATTGCCCGTGAGACAAAGATGGAAGAACTTCGCCGAGAAGGAGTAGAGGTTTTTCCTCACAACATTGAAAAAACACACTCCGTCTTTGAGGTTGTATCCGGTTACTCTTCTTTTTCCAAGGAAGAACTGGAACAGAAGAAGGTCGAAGTAATGGTTCCTGGAAGAGTGATTTCTATCCGTCGAATGGGACGTGCCACCTTTTTTCATATCGCTGACAGCCAGGGAAGAATACAAGCCTATATGCGTGAAGATGAAGTGGGAAAGAAAACCTACCAATTATTCTCGCTCATCGATATAGGGGACATCCTTGCTGTAAAGGGTACGCTTTTCAAGACCAAAACAGGGGAACTTACGGTTTTTGTCGGTTCCTTCACTTTCTTAGCAAAATGTCTGCATCCACTTCCTGAGAAGTGGCATGGTCTGCAGGATATGGAATTGCGCTACAGGAAACGATATCTAGATCTTATTATCAATCCAGAAGAATCTGAGGTGTTCCGTTTGAGGAGCTCTCTCATCTCCAAAATCAGGGAGTTTTTTGACCAAAGAGGCTATATCGAAGTGGAAACACCTATGATGCAACCTATACCTGGAGGGGCTTTGGCCCGGCCATTCAAGACTTTTCACAATGCCCTGGGTATAGACCTCTACTTGAGGATTGCGCCGGAGCTGTACCTGAAGAGGTTGATTGTCGGAGGAATCGAGAAAGTCTACGAGATCAATCGCAATTTTCGAAATGAGGGAATATCCTCAGAACACAATCCTGAATTCACCATGCTCGAATTTTACCAGGCATACAGCGATTACCAGGATATGATGGAGCTAACCGAAGAGCTGATCACTTCCCTGGCTCGAGCTCTTTTGGGCACAGAGGAAATTGTCTACGGAAAGGAAAAGATTTCTTTAAAAAGGCCGTGGAAGAGGATTAAATTCAAAGAGGCCCTTATCCATTACAGTGGAATCGCCCCTCAGCGTTTTGATATGGAAAGTGAGGTGATCGAATTGGCCTCAACTTTGGCAGCCGATAAGAAGCCCCTCTCTTACGGGAAGGCATTGGATATCATTTTTGATAAATATGTGAAAGAGAACCTTGTCCAACCCACTTTTATTGTCAATCCTCTTAAGGAAGTCTCTCCTTTGGCCAAGGCTTCCCGAGAGAATCCCCAAGAGGCTGAGCGATTCGAGCTGATCATGGGAGGGATGGAGATTGCCAATGCATTTAGTGAGCTGTCGGATCCGGAAGAACAGCAGAAGCGATTTGAGCAGCAGGCAGAAGAGAGAAAAAAAGGAAGCGAGGAGGCCCACTGGATAGACACCGATTACATTCAGGCGCTCGAATACGGCCTGCCTCCAACTGGAGGCGAAGGCATCGGGATAGACCGTCTGGTTATGCTTTTTTCGAACAGAAGGTCCATAAGAGAAGTTATCCTCTTCCCACTCCTCCGTCCGAAATGAAGAGGTAGAAGCTAGACCTAGTAAGGAACAGATGCTAAAGGCAGGCTTGAAGTCTCCAAACATAATTCAATGATGAAGTTTAATCCTAATCGAATGTAGATGAAATACGAATTATTCATCGCCAGGCGTTACTTAACCGCTCGAAGGAAGCAGGCATTCATTTCGGTCATTACTTTTATTTCCATCCTGGGCATTGTCATCGGAGTGATGGCTCTTATCATTGCCCTCGCTCTCATCACAGGTTTTCAAGGAGATGTTCAGGCAAAAATACTGGGCGCAACATCCCATATCATGGTTTCAGACATCAGCGGCGAGGGATTGCAAGATTATCCCCAACTGATGGCGAGAATCAAAGACAGGAAGGGAATCGTCTCAGTTGCTCCGGTGGTTTATGAAACCGTCCTTATTCAGGGTCCATACAAAGCTTCTGGGGCTATTCTCCAGGGAATGGATTTTGAGCTGGAGAAGAAAAACTCGGCTTGGCTCCAGAATCTGGAAAAAGGGCAGATTCCCCAGCCTGATTCTAAAAGGGAAGAAATCCTCCTGGGAGATGAAATGGCTTTTCAGATAGGTGCAGGAGTAGGAGATGTGGTGACGGTTTTGACCTCTTCCTCCCGTCTTTCCCCCATAGGCCTCATTCCCAAGACAAAAAAATTTGTGGTGACAGGAATTTTCTCAACTGGCCTCTATGAGTTTGACTCGTCAAGATCCCTGGTCTCTTTGGAAACAGCACAAAAATTTCTGAATTTAGAAGGAAGAGTAAGCTTCCTTCAGGTCAAAATTGAGGACATATTCCAGGCCCAAAAGATTGCAAACCAAATTAAAGACTTAATCCCTCCTGTCGCCTATGTGACAACTTGGATGGAACTCAATAAGTCTCTTTTTTCTGCCTTGAAACTGGAGAAGAACGTGATGTTTCTCACCATCGCTCTCATCGTCTTTGTGGCTGCCCTGAACATTATCGCTACTCTCATCCTGATGGTCATGGAAAAGACTAGAGATATCGGGATCCTGATTGCCATGGGGGCGACTGCCCAGAATATCAAGAGAATATTTTTTCTCCAGGGAGCCATGATCGGAGTCGTCGGGACGGTTATCGGCGTGGCGCTGGGCCTTTTGTGGTGCTGGTTGGCCAATACTTTCCAGCTCATCAAGGTGCCCATGGACATCTATCAAATCGCTTATGTCCCCTTTCATATCAAAACATTCGATCTGATCCTCATAGTCGGGATTACCGTCCTGATCAGCTTTCTTTCTACTCTCTTTCCTTCTCATCGGGCTTCGAAGGTGGATCCTGTGGTAGCTTTGAAATATGAGTAGCATCATCAGAACAGAAGGATTGGCAAAAGATTATGCGTTACCCAAGGGAAAACTTTGCGTTTTTGAAGGGCTGGATTTTAACCTGGAAAGAGGGGATCTGGTGGCTATCATGGGTGTTTCTGGGGTAGGGAAGACCACCCTGCTCAATCTGTTGGGCCTTCTGGATAAACCGACTGAAGGGAGAATATACTTGGATGGAGAGGATATCTTCATCAAGACCGACAGACAGAAGGCTGAGATAAGGAATCGAAAAATCGGTTTTGTCTTCCAGTTTTATCATCTTCTGCCTGAATTTACCGCCCTTGAAAACATCAGCTTTCCGCTTCTTATTGGAGGTGTCGAGAAGAAGAAGGCACAACGGAAAGCAGAGGCCATTCTGAAGGAACTCTCTCTGGAAGACAAAGCCCCTCTCAGACCCAGTCAACTCTCTGGAGGAGAGCAACAGAGAGTGGCTATTGCCCGGGCCTTGGTTAACGAACCAAAGCTTCTTCTAGCCGACGAGCCTACGGGAAATCTGGACTGGAAAACAGGTCAGACGATCCTTAAGATAATCGGTGACCTACACACAAGCAAAGGGCTTTCTTCCATCATCGTGACCCATAATGAAAAAGTGGCACAGTTCTGCCGGAGGGTGTATTTGATGGAAAAGGGAAGCCTGAAACTTTTGCCCCCCCTTTAGAGTTTTAGTTAACGTAGACTCAAAACATACCTTTGCCTTGTTATAGTGTAAAGGAGGTTTTTGGAGATGTTGCTCGTTCCATCAGATTCTTTACGTCATTGCCTTAAAGCTTGTCCATCCCCAAGAACCTTCTTTATGAGGGAAATGCTATTGATTTCCTGCGAACCAAACAGGCCTATCTCTTTGAAAAAAAAAGACATTTATGGTATAAGGAAGAAAAAATGAGAAAGTTAATTTTATTTCTGGCAGTTTTCACACTCCCTCTTTTTATCTACGGACAGGAGCGAGTGGAGAAGATTGAAATCGTCGGCAATGATAGGGTAACTCAAGAGACCATATTTTACTATCTTGCTTCAAAAGAGGGAAATTATTTGAATGAAGATTTATTAAAAAGAGATTTTAGAGTCTTGTGGTCCACAGGATTTTTCTCCAACCTCAAGATCGAAAAGTTAGATGGAACCAGGGGCAAAATAGTCAGGATAATCGTGGAGGAAAATCCCATAATCAAGAACATAGTCTATAAGACCGGAAAAAAGCTGAAAGAAGACGATATTGTCAACAAGCTAAAAGAGAAAGATGAATACATCCTTCCCTATTCCTATTACGATCCCTACAAAATCCGGAAGATCGATACGACCATCAAGGAACTTCTCATGGAGAAAGGTCTTGAAGCCGGGAAGGTCAAAGTGGATGTGGAAGCAGAGGGAAGGCATGAGCTCAAAGTGACTTTTAACATCGATGAAGGGCCAAAAATCAAGGTGGGAGAAGTCGTGTTCGTGGGAAAGCCGAAAATGCTTCCAAGCCATCTGAGAGAAGCGATGAAGGATAACAAGAACCACAACTTTATTAACTGGATAATGGGAAAAGATGTTTTCAAGATGAATAAGCTGGAAGAAGACATTGCCAATATCAAAAAGAAGCTTCAGGAGCATGGCTATATGGAAGCAGTGGTTGGAGAGCCTAAGATAGAGAATATAACCAAAAGATCTATTTTTTTCAAAAAACAGAAGATGAAAAAGATTATTATTCCTGTTGATGCCGGCTATCATTATATGGTTGGTGAGGTAAAAATAGAGGGAAATAAGGTCATGTCCTCAAACTATCTGAGAAAACTTATCCAGCTGGAGAAAGGACATGTCTACAGCACAAAGGATAGGGAAAAAAGCGTGGAGAAGATCGGGGAGCTCTATCAGAATTGGGGCTATCTCTATGCTCAGGTTATGCCCGTAGAAAATCTTGATCCCAAGCGGAAAAAGGTCAACGTCACTTTTAACATCTACGAAGGCGAATTGGCTTATCTACATAGGTTGCAAATCAGGGGAAATACTTATACCAAGGATAAGGTCATCAGGCGGGAATTCCTTCTTAGGGAAGGGGAAAGATTCAGCCTTGCTCTCTTCAAAGACAGCTTGCTGAGAGTCAGGCAGCTCGGATTAGTGGACCTAGAAGAAGGTAAACAACCTGACATAAGGCCCAATCCCGAGGATCCTACTCAAATCGACGTCACCCTCGATGTCAGGGAGCTTCAGCGAAATAACATCCAATTCACTGCAGGATACAGCGGATACGAAGGCACATTTGTGGCCCTCAGCTACTCCACAGTTAATTTCTTGGGCGCAGGGGAAAATCTGCAGCTCATGATTCAATACGGAAAGAGAATCAAGAATTACATGTTCGGGTTTACTGAGCCCTATTTTCTCGATTATCCTGTCTCTCTGGGATTTAATGTCTATAACCGCTATATCAGCTACCCGTGGCCAGCCCTCTTCAACCAAAAAACTAAGGGATTGGACCTGATAATGGGAGCAAGAATCCTGGGCTACTGGAGGACAAATCTTACCTACACTTATCAATATGTGAACATAAGTATTCCCGACTCCGAGGAAAGTGGGTATGATCCGTACTACTACTATTATTACCGGCCAGGCAATTATGCAGTCAGCAGTATTATGCCCGTCATCTATCGTTCTACAGTGGACAGCCCGCTTACGCCCAGTCGGGGAACTCTGTATTTGGCTTCATGCAAATTCGCAGGTTCGTTTTTAGGTGGTGATATCAGTTTGATCAAGCCACGCTTCGAGTGGGCTTTCTTCCATCCTCTATTCAGGAATCATGTGATCGGGCTTCACGCTGAGTACTCGTTCATAGAGACAATCGGAGAATCAGCCATTCCCATTTGGGAGAAATTCTATCTTGGAGGTGAAAGATCCATCAGGGGGTATGACATCTACACTATCGGACCTCGAAATCAATACGGATCCAATATTGGCGGAGATAAGTCCATCGTAATGAATGCAGAATACATCCTCCATGTCGGAGGCCCCCTGTATGCCATACTTTTCTTCGACGCGGGTAATACAATCCCCATGAACCAGAAAATCAATTTCAGGGATCTTTACACATCTAAGGGGCTGGAGTTTAGAGTGTTTGTTCCGGCTTTGAGGGTTCCGTTCAGACTCATTTTTTCCTACAATTCCCCTAAAATCCGTCCCGATGATTCCAATTTTGCCTTTCGTTTTGCGATCGGCACAACTTTTTAGGTTATAATTTGATTAGGTTATAATTAGAGAAAGATTCAAAATAAGGAGGCATGAGATGAGAAAGAGAGTCATCCGTACATGCAGTTTTCTTGTTCTTGTTATTGCGGGGTTGTTCTCTTTGGCCCTTGCCCAAGAACAGATTAAAATTGGGGTAGTGAATTCCCAAGATGTGCTGGAAAAATCGAGTGAGGGGAAAAAAGCCATCGCTCAGCTTCAAGAGAAGAGCAGGGATCAACAGAACAGATTGAGTAAGCTGGATGAGGAAATTCGCCAGTTGGAGACAAAACTGAACACCCAAAGGCTTACCCTGACCAATGAGGCCATGATTCAAATGAGTTCTGATCTGGAGAAGAAGCGTACAGACAGGAAACGTTTGGCCGAGGATGCCACGCGGGAGATACAGGATATACGGATTCGCCTGTTCAACAAAGTCCAGAATGAACTCCTTCCCATCATAGAGCAGTTGGGAAAGGAAAGAAACATCGACCTTATCTTAGACTTGGCAAGCAGCGGCGCTATCTACTTCAACCCGGCTATTGATCTGACAGAGGAAGTCATAAAAAGATACGATGCCTCTAAAGGTCAACAGAAGTAAAAAGAGTTGTTTGACATAGAAAAAATTCTCAACATCCTTCCACACCGTTATCCTTTCCTGCTGGTCGATAAAGTTATAGAGATCCAGAAGGGCAAATCGATAATCGCTCTCAAGAACGTGACCTACAACGAGCCTTTTTTCCAAGGGCATTTTCCAGATCTGAAGGTGATGCCCGGGGTATTGGTGATGGAAGCTATAGCCCAGGCAGGAGGTATTCTTCTCCACTATTCTATCCCAGAGCCGGAAAACAAGTTTGTTTTTTTGAGCAAGATAGATAAGGCCAAATTCAGAAAACCCATCATTCCAGGAGATCAGATAAGGATTGAGGTCGATATTTTAAAGCTCAAAAACAGAATCTGTCAGATCAGGGGAAAAGCCCTGATTGAGGGAGAGGTAGCTGCCGAAGGGGAGATTTTGGCTGTTGTTCGGGATGTAGAGGATTTGAATGAGTAAGAAGGAAGTCTTCATCCATGAGACAGCCAGCGTCCATCCCAAGGCCCAGTTGGAACCTGGAGTCAGGATAGGCCCTTATTGTTACATAGGAGAGAAGGTCACCATCTCTAAGGAGACCGTCCTCGAAGCGAACGTCTTTATCTCAGGAAAGACAGAAATCGGAGAGAAGTGTTTTTTCTCTCCTTTCTCCTCCATCGGAACTGAACCGCAAGACGTGACCTATAAAGGGGAAGATACCGTCACAAAGATCGGCAATCGGAATATCTTCCGGGAATTCATAACTGTCAACCGAGGTACTGTCAAAGGAGGAGGAAAAACCACCATCGGCAGCAACAACTATTTCATGGCTTATTCTCATGTGGGCCACGATTGCAAAGTGGGAAGCGAAACCGTCTTCACCAACGGAGCTACTTTAGGAGGACATGTCACTGTCGACGATTATGTGACCGTGAGTGCCTTCAGCGGAGTTCACCAGTTCTGCAGGATCGGCAAATACGCCTATATCGGGGGATTTACTGTCATAACTCAGGATGTTTTTCCTTATTGCCTGGTAGCAGGAAGTCGCCCCGCTCTTGTCTATGGGCTGAACGTGGTAGGGCTTCGAAGGAAGGGTTTTTCCAGGGAAAGAATTAAAAATCTCAAGGAGATATTCAGGATTATTTTCTATTCAGACCTGAATACCGCTCAGGCCATAGAAAAGATCGAACAGGATATAGCTGCCAGCGAAGACCGCAAAGAGCTCATCGGCTTTATCCGGGCTTCGCAAAGAGGGTTTATCAAGAAGACGGGTGAAGAATGGAAAGTCAACTCGGGATAATCGCCGGTTCGGGCGCCTTCCCTCTCCTGATTATTCGGGAAGCTCGAGATCAAGGATACAACTGTGTGGTGGCTGCGATAAAAAGAGCTGCTGAGAATACATTGCAGGGCAGGACAAAGCTCCTGGAGTGGTTCGATGTGGATGAAATAATGAGAGTCGTCTCTTTTTTTAAAAAGCATGGAGTCCGGAAGGCTGTCTTTGCGGGAAAAGTGGATCACAGGATTATTTTTCAGAAAAAAAATTTGGCTGAAGAACCTTTTGCCTTGAAAAATAAAACTCCCTCGACCCTCTTAAAAACAGCTGTCCATTATATGGCTCAGGAAGGGATAACCATCGAGAACCCATTGAGATTCCTTACCTCCTTCCTCTGTGAGGAGGGCATCCTGACAGAGACAGAGCCTTCTTCGGAAGTGGAAGAGGATATAGTTTTTGGCTGGAAGATGGCCAAGGGTGTGGCTGATTTAGATGTCGGCCAAACGGTCGTTGTCAAAGATAAATCAATAGTTGCTGTAGAAGGAATGGAAGGCACGGATGAGGTTATAAAACGAGGGGGGGAACTCGCAGGAAAAGGTACGGTAGTGGTCAAAGTGGCCCGCACAAGACAGGATTTCAGGATTGATCTTCCCGCTGTTGGCTTGGATACAGTAAGGAGTCTTGTTCAGGCAGGAAGTCGTGCTCTTTGTTTCGAAGCCCAGAAGATGCCTTTCTTCCAGAAGCAAGAAGCCATCCCCTTGGCTAATACTCATAAAATATCTATAATAGCCAGAAAAGATAAAAGGTCGAGGTGAAGTAACCATGGATAAGGTTAAAGTGGGGATCATCGGTGTAGGATATCTGGGGATGCAGCATGCAAGGATCCTTTCCTATCTGGAGGAGGCCGAGCTCAAGGGAGTAGCAGATATTAATTTTCGAAAGGCCGTAGAGATCGGCAACCGTCATGGCGTTCAGTACTACCAGAATTATGAGAACATGTTGGATGAGATCGACGCTGCTATCGTTGCCACCCCTACTTCTGAACATTTTTCCATTTCCATGAAGTTGCTTAAAGAAGGAAAGTCTGTCCTGGTGGAGAAACCCATCACTGAAACCACAGACCAGGGTGAAGAGCTGGTGGCCATGGCCAGTAAGAACGGTTTAGTCCTCCAAACAGGGCATTTGGAGAGGTTTAACCCGGCAGTGGAGGCTATTGAAAACCTGATCAAGGAGCCAAAGTTCGTCGAGGTCCAGAGGCTGGGGTCATTCTCTGCCCGTTCCTTGGATATCGATGTTGTTCTTGACCTCATGATTCATGATCTGGATATCATACTTGCTCTGATTAGGGACGATGTGAAGGCCATAAAATCTTCCGGCATCCATGTGCTTTCAGAAAAAATCGACATAGCCAACGCCCGCCTGGAGTTCGAATCTGGTTGCATAGCCACCCTCACTGCCAGCCGTGTCCACCAGGGAAAAGTCAGGAAGCTTCGTATATTCGAGCCCACCTCCTATTATTCCATCGATTATATTGATCAGGAAGTAAAGGTGTTTGCTCTCGACGGAAGCCAGACCGATATCAAGACACTGAAGATCAAGAAAGAAGAGCCCCTGAAGAAGGAACTCGAGAACTTCTTCATGTGTGTTCGGGATAAGAAAACGAGCAAGGTAAGCGGAGAAGAAGGGCTTCGTGCCCTCAAACTCGCCTACAGAGTTCTCGAAGACATAGAAATATAAAGCAGCAGAGAAGCAACGGGGTCAGACCTTCATAAGTTTCATAACCATTTCTTCTTGGGTGTTTCCTGATTATTTGATTACTTTAACAAGCTGATTGGGCTTCGGATTCTTGCCGAGCTGTATGCCATTGAGGATGGCAACCTTAGGCCACAGTTCCTTTTCCATTCCAGCTTTTTCGAAAATCTGGCGAAGATTCTCCTTGCCGGTGGCCTGGATCAGTTTAAGTCTTTTGGGTTTTCGATTGAGACGGACTTTATCCCGAAGTTCATCGAAGGAACGGACGATAGACTGAAATGAGGGCTCGAATTTACGAAAATCAAAGAGAGTGCTCAATGCGGTGAAAGAAAAAATGTAATCGCCCTTCTTTATGCAGGTGAGCCAAATCCTCAGGTCTTCCTTTTCCTCTTGAACGATATCCAGGAGTATCTGATGAGCAGGGAGAGAGTTAACGGTGAGGCTTTCCTCCTCAATTGACTGTCTTTCTTTGATGGAATCAGCTTTCTTTTGGGCGTAGTCAGCGGGATTTTCTGAGCTTTTTTCTGCTTGGAGGACAACTGCCGCATTGCCATCTTTTGAACTCATCACAACTTGAGATGGAGTGTTCTTCAGTTCCCATTCTTGAGGAATGGAAAAGAAAAAGCGAAGCTGGGGATGGTAGAAGGTATTCTTCTCTACAAATCCCTGCCTGGGGTCATCGCCGAAGACGATATTGTCTATTTGAGAAAGATAGGGCTGATCTCGAACCAGAAGAGATTGATCATGGGCTGTCAGCATGCCTTTCACATTTTGAATTCGTTCTTGATTCAAGGGATGGGTAGAGAGAAATCCCGGAAGGCTCGCTCCCTTGGAGAGGTCTCCCAGTCTCTGTAAGGATGCGAAAAAATTCACCATCTCACCAGGATTGAAGCCGGATTTTCTCGAATATTCCACTCCCAGACGATCGGCCTGTCTTTCATCGTCCCGGCTGTACTTGAGAAAGAGAAGCTGGATGCCCAGGCTGGCCACACCGGAAATTTTGGCGAATGTCTCGCTCAAGGCCCCCCCTACAGAGAGTCCCAGCTGGACCAGAATCAGCTTGCTCATCCGTCTGACGCTGTGGCGGGCGTTGATGTGGCCCAGCTCATGACCCAGCACAGCCGCCAATTCCGCCTCTGAATTCATCAAAGCCAGGATGCCTCGGGTAACGTAAACATACCCTCCAGGAACGGCAAAGGCGTTCACCACCGGAGTGTCAAGGATTGAAAAGTGATAAGCAAGATGAGGGCGATGGGTGTGGGGCACAAGCTCCTCTCCCACCCGTCTTACATATTTTTCGAGCGTAGGGTCGTCGTAGATTCCGTATTGAACCCGGATCTCTCTATCTGTTTCTTCTCCTAGGGAAATCTCCTGGCCTTCGGAGATGAGGCTGAGCTCTTTTTTCCCAGTGACCGGATTCACTGCGCATGATAGGGCAAGAAGGATGAGAAAGAGGCAAAATAAGTTAAAAGCTCTTTTCATGGCATAAATACAGAAAATCAAAAAATCAAAGCACACGCTGCCGATCTTAGAAGGTCAGTACATGACCCTGATCTTTCTCTCTATTCGCTCATCTTGAAGAAGGAATCCTCCAACCCTGTGTTAAAGCTCATTTCAGTCAGGGTTATGGTCATGTACTCCTCGCCGTCCTGATAGGTGGTGATGGTATGGGGAATCATCATCCCCTCCACCTCTTTATAATCGGAGAGAATAGATTCCGCTTCGACTTCGACACCCATCTGATTCAGGGTGAGTCCTTTGGTTTTGTAGACTAGATAAGTATCAGGATCAAGGTAGATGGTAGCCTTGTAGCCATCAGAAAATGTTTGTTCCAGAACCATATACTCTTTCTCTCCGAATTTTTCCTTGCCTGTGTAATTGTAGGTGATCCCGTATTTTTGGGGATTGAGGAGTGAGTCATTCCCCAACGCCTCTCGCTTCATGTATACAGTTTCTTTTTCAGGCATCTTGGTTGTCTCGCCAGTTTGGGGATTGGTTGTCCAGGCTGTTACTCCGTCGTAGGCTTGGGTGAAAGTCATTCCCATAACCTCGCCATCTATCCGCATCATATTGGGTTCCTTCTGGTATATGGAAGCTGTACCTGTTATACCCATCTGGATCATTTCGATGGTGCCGGTAAAGGTTGAGTCCTTGATCTTGGCCAGGGTGTCTCTTCCTCCCTGAGCTTGGATCATCTTTTCCATCACTTCTTCAGTGGTCTGGCATGGAGCTAAAACGGCTGAGCTTAAAAGGAAAAGGCTTAGGACGCTTAATGAGATAATTCTTTTCATCACTTCCTCCTTTTTTTATTCATTTTTTAGATTGGGCTTTAGGTTTTCCAGCGCCCAGATTATCATAGTTCAAGGCGGCATTAAAAAGCAAAAAGAAACTTCCCTGGGTTTGGAAACGCCACATAGGATTGATGGCAAAAAAAAGTATATGGCCTTTACCTAATGGAACATCAACTGCTGCGGCTCGATTCTGAAGCTCTTTTTCTCCCGCCAGCATGCCGCTTACCAAGAGCTTTTCTTTACGGGCGAAGCGCAGAATGACTCTGATTGTGCTCAAGTCAGGAGGCATATAGAGATTGAGCATATCGCGGAATTCGGGAGGAATGCCTGTCCCCGCTCCCTTGATTTTCGGGGGCTTGTGGGGCCGACCCTGGATGACATCTGGATCTTTCAAACTTCCCCGGCCGCTGGCTCTTTGTTTGGCTTCGCCGTCCATCATGGCCTCCAGGTCTATTCCTCCACTAGCTGCCTTCATCCCCGTCTCAAGCACCGGAGATCCGTTGAAATGCACAGCCAGAGTGCGGCCGTAACCGTAAGCAACAGGGCTGTTGAGGTCACTGAAGCGTGCCTCTAAGACCGAGCCTGCAGTTTTAAGTTTTGCGGGCTTGATGACAGCAACACTTTCCGCTAATCCGTAGTCGATAGGAATGCTTGCTGTGTTGGTGATGGGTACAAACAGGCCGCCCTTCTCGATGAATTCCTTAAGATGAACGACTCCCTCCAGTTCCATGCCGCCCCGGATGTCCTCACTTGAGTCCGGGCCGCCGAGATGAGGATATTTTCCCGATTTTTTCCAGGGTATGGGGGAATCGCCGCTGATTCCGTTGACCAGCCGCTGGGCTTTGCCGAACATCACAGGCGGGAAAATGATCACATCGTACAAACTTTTTAGATCCTTGGTGTCTCTTATGTCATGGACAGAGATGTAGGAGTAGGGAATACCCAACTTTTCAAAGGCAAGACGGAACCATCCTTCGTTCTGGGTGAAAATCCAGGTGTGAAGGATGGCGATTCGAGGAACAGCGAGAGGATGAGTCTTTACCTTGGGCATGGATTTGACACCGTGAGCGGTGAGCCCAAGTTTTTCTACGATTTGTTTGAGGTGGCTGGCCGTATCAGAAGGATTTCCCTCGACAGGAATGATGAAGGTTCCGGCGTTGAATCTTTTATTGTCAACCTTGAAGCTTCTTTCCGCGGCCAGCATCTTTACATTTTTTAGATCGAAGCGGAGATTCATCAAGGCATTTTCGGCTGTATGGTTGATGAGGAAGGCCGCGGCTTTTTCAGGACGGAGCATGCGGCCTTGAATCTTGACGTTTTCTTCAAGAAGTGTCATGGGAACATCAAGAATTTTTTGTTCCTCCACCCTCCTGATATCCACATTGTGTAAAGCTCCTAATGTCCATCCTGTATCATCATATGGACGGGGATCAGAGGGGTTGTAATACTGGGTGTCAAGGAGCATGTCAGCACAGCGACTGTAAGGCTGATCCATACGGATGATGTAGCTTGCAGGAGGATATTTTTCTTTCTTGATGGTGAATTCATCTTTGGCTCGATGGACCTCCACGCCGTGTTTTCTCAACAGGTTAACCAGATCAGCTGCAGCTAAGGGGCGTTTTTCTGATAGGATGATCCAACCCGCTGGGCCTTCGGTGGTAGCCTTGGCTACGGAGCGTTTGCTTTTGAGGTAAAAATTCCTTAAAAACTTCTCATGGTTGTCAGCCGTGTGTTTTAAAGCAAAGAGCAGAGCACTCTGTTGAAGATTGATATTGTTACGGATCGACCATTTGACCGCGGACAGGGGAGGATTTGGCCTGAACCAGGCCCGTTGCGACTGTTTTCCCACGTTGCGGACCAAGGTGTCCGCTCCGGTTCCTCCAAAAGTCTCATAGAATCGTCCGGTGGAGTTGTGGAACATGGCAACATAGATGGTATAACTTGGAGACCAGCCGTCAAAGAATCCGTGGGTCCACACACCTGGCACCTGACGTTTGGTCATTTCTGAAATCTCAACATAGGCCAGTTCCTGCCATTCGTTTATGGTAATAGGATCGAGCCAGGCATTATAGGGACCGGTTCCGGTTGAAGTATAGAGGTAAGGGACAGATTCATGCAGATCATGCATGATAACTGGATGCCATTCGAAGTAAGTCTTCATCATGTTTTCTGTCAATTTGAGGCCGAGGCCGATGTTATCTCGGTTGTTGTCATGAACCACATAGTTTCCCCAATAGACTAGAGGAAGAGTTTTCTTGTCCTTGTGTTCCTTTTTGTAATGGTAAGTGTCTACATAACGGTCTCTGCCATCGACTTCAAGGACAGGTGTGATGAGCACAATCATGTTCTTGCGGATGGTCTGGAAAAAGTCCTTTTCATCCACGGCCAGACGATAGACAAGCTCCATCAACATTTCCGGAGAACCACATTCAGGGGAATGAAGACCGCCGGTGATCCAGTAAATGGGAATTCCTTCGGATATAAGCTTGTCTGCCTCAGATTCTTCGATTTGGCGGGGATCCGCCAGAAGCGTCATTATCTCTTTGATTCTTTTCAATCTCTCGATGTTTTTCTCGTCCGAGACTGCCACTGTAATCATCTCCTTGCCTTCGTCACTCAGGCCAGAGGAGAAGGCCATGACTCGTGGACTTTTACCCGCCACAGCTTTCATGTAGCGGTTTATTTCATCTGTGTAATGGAGAATATCAGGAGCACCTATGACTTGTCCCAGGATTTCTTTAGGGCTCGGGATTGTGGGAGATGCAGGAAGATAATCCACCAGCTCGGTGAGAAAGAATTTTTCCGTGGTGTATTCCAGGATCTTCTGGGTGTATTCTTTATCAACTTCCTGCTGGGCGGTAAGAGCCATGGGTAAGAGAAGAAGGCAAAGGAAAATAAAAAGGATAGGACGAGTTGATTTTTTAGAAATGTGATTCATGGATGCCTCCTTAGATGATAATTTCTTTTAGCCACATGAAAAGGTCAACTTTTTTCATTTTTTCTGGATTTTATAATAAATCACGGACTTTTCAAATAAAAAAGATACTTTTGGGAGAGCTTGACAATTAATTGCTTTTGCTCTATTCTGAAAACTCACGGAGAGACGAAAATGCATACTATATGTAGTATAGATAATAGGATGATGTATTATATATTGAATTTATTCCTTGACATAAAGACAAGATTTCTTCTATAATCACGCCAGGATAAGTCAGCTCATGAAAATCACCCCCCACAAGCATTTCAAGTTCATCGCCATACTCATCCTGTCTTTCTTTATATTAGGCGGCCAACCTGTTAAGTTCGGCACAGAAAAAACCTTTTTTCACGGCTATCTGATCGAAAAGCCGATCATAAAGATTGGGTTGGGAGTAAACTTGAGCGATATAAAAATCACTGCCTCTTCCGGGATGAAGATTTATGAAGTCAATGCTAGGTATAAGATGATCGCGGATGATACCGATGAAGTTCACATCAAAGGTAACAAGGAAAAGCTGACGGAGAAATTCCTCCTTCAAGTATTTCAAACCAAAGATAAGGATAAGGCCGAACTCTTTGCAGAGGAGCTAAAGGCAAAAGTCGATAACAAGATTTATGTAACAGAGGATAGAGAGAACCAAATTGGCGGTTTTTATCAAGTCAAAGTTGGAGATTTTCTGACCAGAGGAGATGCCTTGAGCTTCATCAAGAAGCTCAATCAGATCGGGATCAAGGAAAGCTGGATTCTGCGTGAGGAAATCACTGAAGACAAGGCCAAGCCGCATTGGATTCTGGTCAACGATGAGCTAAAGAAACTTCATGAGACCACAGTCCTTTATTTTATCCCCAAGAGCAAACAGAGTTATCTCTCCTACAATGGTAGAGACTACCGTGGCATTTTTGTACTCAAAGCCAGTCCCAAAGGGCTGGTGCTGATCAATATTCTGAATATTGAGAATTACTTAAAAGGAGTAGTGCCCAGCGAGCTCTCCCCTTATGATTTCCGTGAGCTGGAGGCTCACAAAGCCCAGGCTGTGGCTGCCCGTACTTATGCCATCAAGAAGTTAGGCATGAACGATGATCTGGGATTTGATCTTTCAGACACCCCTCTCATGCAATTTTATTCAGGGATGAGTGCTGAGCATCCGCTCAGCACCTTGGCCGTAGCGATGACGCGCGGTGAAGTGGCTGAGTATAAGGGAAAGCTGATCGATGCCCTCTACACCAGTACATGTGGTGGCATGACCGAGGATGTGGAGAATGTATTCGGAGGCCCTTCTTTTCCTTACTTGAGAAGCACTGAATGCGTTTATGAAAAGCAGGAGGAATGCGGGCTCATTGGCCGGCCAAGAATCCCACCCATTCTAGTAGAAGGGATAAATATTAACTCTATAGTGGCGCGACTCATCAGCCTGAAGATTATCCCCGACCAGACCGACCTTGATTTTTTCCGGAAAGAAGCTTCCTTTGAGGAAGCCACAAACTGGATAACAAGTGCTTTAAGCTGGCTGGGTAAACAGAGAAAGAATTTCCCAACCCAGCCTTCTCCTCTGAATATGGCTGCTTTTGTCAGGTTGGTGGGCGATGCATTCGACTGGAATGAAAGAGTAGAGAATCTCTTGATCGATAGTGAGAAGGAGTTTATCCTCAAAGATTACGAAAAGTGGAATGGTGAGGATGGGGATAATTTGGCCTATATGATCCAATCCGGAATCTTCTCTTCATCCCAGAAAGTGAGAAAGCCAGATGCGGTTTTGACCCGAGGAGACCTGGCCTACTATCTGAGCAAAATCATCAAAAGCTACCGTGACTTGGCTGATTCGGGAACACTCATCAACTGGGGACAGAATCATGTTCAGGTAGAGGAGGAAGGGGAGGTGAAGGATTTGAGCCTTTCTCCTGATGTGTTTTTGCTGAAAAACAATGATGGTGAATGTGGATTCGCCCAGCGAATTTCCATCATGAGAGGGGATACGGTGAGATGGATCGCAAACGACGGAGAAATCAAGCTGCTCGAGGTTGTCTATCCCCCTTATTCCAATATCCTGGACAGAAGTTCTTCTCTTCATCGCTGGCAAGTACGCAAGTCGAGAGAAAAGCTGGAAAAAAGGGTGAATGAGTTTTATCCTATCGGAGAACTTCGTGATTTGATTATTCAGAAGAGAGGACAGTCAAAGAGAGTAATCGAACTGCTCATCAAAGGGAGCGAAGCCCAGGCTCTGGTCAAGGGATTTAAGATTCGAAGAGTCCTGGGCCTGAAGGATACACTTTTCGTTGTGGATAGAGAGTATGATGATACAGGCCGCATAACCCATTTTGTTTTCAGAGGGAGAGGATGGGGGCATGGTGTCGGACTCTGCCAGGTTGGTGCTTTCGGGATGGCTCGTGCTGGTGCCGATTACAAAGAGATATTGAAAAAGTATTACCGCGGGATTAAAATAGAAAAAATCTATTAAGCCAGATAATCAAAAAAGGCGGAAAGTAATGGATAAAGAGACATTAAAGCAGGATCTTATCCGGCTTGTTAAAGAAAAATCACTGATTACGGATGTCGAGAGAGTTCTTACTTCTGGAAGGGTAAGCAATTATTATATTGATGCTAAAATGACCACACTCGACCCGAAGGGAGCAAACCTGACGGCTCGTCTGTTCCTGGAAGTGCTTAAATCCTACGATATCAATGCTATTGGCGGGTATACTCTTGGTGCTGATCCCATCGTCAGTGCAGTGGCGGCATTAAGTGCGGAGACGGAGCGTCCCCTTCCAGCTTTTATTGTCCGCAAGGAGCCTAAGAAACATGGGGAGAGGAAGATGATTGAGGGTCCTTTTCAGCATGGTTGGAGAGTGGCTGTTGTTGATGATGTAATCACCACAGGCGGGTCTACTCTGAAAGCATGTAAAGCCGTAGAGGAAGAAGGCGGCGAGGTGGTTGTGGCATTGGCTCTGGTGGACAGGCTAGAAGGAGGAAGGGAGAATCTAGAAAAGGATGGTTACGCTTTTGTCTCTCTGCTTACCAGGAATGACCTTCTCGAATAATAAAAGGGAATTGCGGTTTAATTATTTGGAGTTGAGGGATCCTTTTCTCAGGGCATAGACCTTATCGATAATAGTCTGCAATTCATCTTCCTCTATGGGTTTGGAGATGAAGAAGAAAGGCTCTGCCTTCCTGACTTGCTTCAGGCTTTCCCCATCGGATGAGGCAGACATGTAGATAATCGGAATAGAAAAATGCTCTCGGATCTTCTTTGCGGTCTCTATGCCGTCCATGTTATCCTTCAGCATGATATCCATAAGGATAATATCAGGCTGATGCTCTAAGGCCTTCTCGATTGCTTCCTGTCCCCTGGAGGCTATGGGCGAGAGCCCATATCCCAGCCTGAACAGCATTCCCTGGATGTCTTTTGCTACAATGCTTTCATCCTCGACGATTAATATCCTCAACTCTTCTTTCCTGGCAGTCATTTTTTTATTTAGGGATGCCAAAGGTGATGACGAAAGCTGTGCCCTTCTTTCTTTCGAGTTCGATCGAACCATCGAGCTGATCCACAAGATCTGTCACAAGTTGCAGGCCGAGTGATTCGCTCTTACGATAGTCAAAACCTGGCGGCAATCCCACCCCGTTATCACGCACAACAAGAGCTACCCGCCCCTTGTTCTCACAACAAAGGCTGATGTCTATCTCATCCTTGGACTCTCTCTCTTGCCCTCCTGCCCCTTTCTCAGGGAATGCATACTTGAGCGAATTCGAGACCAGCTCATTGACGATCAATCCGAGGGGAATGGCTGTGTTGATATCCAGATAAAACTTATCCATATCCAGCTTAATGTCTACTGCCTCCATCCCACACCTGTACATGGAGAACAGGTTGTTGGTCAGGCTTCTGACATATTCAGCAAAGTCGATCCTTGCCAGGTCCTCGGATTGATAAAGTTTCTCGTGGATGAGCGCCATCGATTTTATCCGGTCCTGACAGCCTTTGAAGATCTCCTGCATCTTTTCATCCTTGATCTGCCATGACTGGAGTCTGAGCAGGCTGGAGATGACTTGCATGTTGTTCTTGACCCGGTGGTGTATCTCTTTGAGCAGCACTTCTTTTTCTTTGAGCGATTCGCTGAGCTGTGACTCCGCTTTCTTGCGTTCACTTATTTCCTGCTGGGCCTTCTCATAGAGGCGGGCATTCTCGATAGCCGTGGCAATTTGATTACTGAGTGTCTCCAGCGCTTTCACGTCTATCTCATCAAAGGCATCCAGATCATCAGACTGAATGTCCAGCACACCGATTACTTTCTTACCCCTCTTAATAGGAACCGCAAGCTCAGATTTGGTCTTCTCATAAGCAAAGGACACATAATGAGGATTCTGGCTCACATCGCCGCTGAGCTGGGTTATGCCGGAAGAGGCTGCCTGTCCGATCATTCCTTGCCCGACTTCAATTTTTATCTCTTTAGGGAAAATATCGACATAATTCCCTGCGATGGCCTTCATCTCCAACAGACTTTTCTTCTTGTCAAGCAGGAGCATCATCACACCGTAGTAATTAAATGCCTCCTGAACAGAGCGCACAATCTCAAGCAACAAGACCTCAAGATTGAGCTTCCCGCTCACCCGTTTCCCCACTTCGTACATCAATGCCGCCTGGGCGGCTCGTCGCTTGACATTCTCCTCAGCCTGTTTACGCTCTGTTATGTCCCGATAGATGGCATAGTAGCCTTGATTGGATCCATCGATGATGATCGGTGCTCCAATGGCTGAAACATGGATAAGGGTCCCATCTTTACAACGGCGCACGGATTCGAAAGCTATTTTTTTGCCTTCTGTCAGTTGCTTTGTATAGGAAGCAGCTTCATTTTCGGTATCATCAGAAGAAACCAGAGCATCCAGCAATTTCCCCTCAGCCTCTTGCGCATTATATCCGAATAATCTGGAAAATTCGCTGTTGATACGCAGGATTCTATGGTCGTTATCCACCATGACAATCGCCTCTTGGGCATTCTCGAATAACTGGTCGAGGTAGGCTTTCCCGGCTTGCAAAGCTGTCTCCGCCCTCTTGCGCACGACGATTTCCTGCTGGAGCTCTTGGTTTGCAGCTTTCAGCTCTGCGGTGCGTTCTCCTACACGATTCTCAAGCTCCTTGGATCTTTCTCTGATGCTCTTTGTTCTGATCTCATAGATTGAATAGAAAAAAAGGAGGATAGTTATGATGACAGCTCCACGAAACCACATAGTCTGCCAAAAGGGAGGTGTAATTGAAATTTTCAATGATGCTCCCTCTTCATTCCATATTCCATCATTATTCGAGCCCTTGACTCTGAAAACATAGTGTCCTGGGGGGAGGTTAGTATAGGTCACAAAGCGCCTGTTGCCCACGTAATTCCAATCTTTCTCAAAGCCCTCCATCTTGTACGCATATTCGTTTTTCTCCGGAGATGCAAAATGGAGGGCTGTAAACTCGAAGGAAAGAACTCTGTCTTTATGAGAGAGTGTGATAGCCTGGGTTTCTGTGATGGATTTTTTCAATATGGAACGGCCGTCCGGGCCCTCTCCGATGGGAATGGGTTTGTTGAATATCTGGAATTCCGTGATCACGACTGCTGGAACGTGGGGATTATCATGAATGTCTTCTGGATAGAAACTGTTGAACCCGTTGATTCCTCCGAAAAAAATTTCTCCATCGCTCCCCTTGTAACAGGCTCCCAGGTTAAACTCGTTGCTCTGAAGTCCATCCTTCACATCATAGTTTTTGAATGTTTCTTGACGGGGATCAAACAGCGATAATCCCTTATTGGTGCTGAGCCAGAGGTTTCCGTTGTTGTCCTCCACTATGTTGTAAATTAAATCATTGGGCAGGCCATCTTTCTCTGTATAATAGGCGAATGATTCCCTCTCGCGGTCGAATTTATTAAGCCCTCCGGGGGTTCCAATCCAGAGCACGCCTGATCGGTCTTCATAGATGGATAAGACCTCGCTGTTGCTTATGGAGGAGGGATTATCTGGCTCTGCTTTATAATGAACGAAAAGGGGAGAAGAGCCTTCCTCTTTGCTCGGGACGAGTTTGTTGAGACCGTCCAGAGTCCCTATCCAGAGTGTGTCTGAGCTGTCCTCGAAGATTGAGTAGATAAAGTTGTTGCTGAGGCTGCGGGGATTATCCGGATCATTTCTATATCGAGTAAACTTTTCTCTTTCTCTGTCAAACCTGTTCAACCCGTCTTCTGTCCCTATCCAGAGCATCCTGCTATGGTCTTCAATGATGGTTCTGACAGTGTTGTTACTCAGACTGTCGAGCCTGTCAGAGTCGGCCCAATAATGAACAAAAGTGGGAGGAGAGCCTTCCCTTTTTCCTGGCACCAGTTTGTTGAGACCGTTCAGAGTCCCTATCCAGAGGGTGCCTGATCTGTCCTCATAGATTGTCCTGATCCAGCTGCTGCTCAAGCTGGTGGGATCACTGGGATCAGCGCGGTAATGAATGAATTGTCCCTTTTGCCGATCAAATTTATTGAGTCCTCCTCCCTGAGTACCAATCCAGAGCACGCCGGATTTGTCTTTCCAGATAGAATAGACATAATTGTGGCTCAGGCTGTGAGGATCGTTGGGCTTGGATCGATAAAGCAGAAATGGCTTTCTTTTTTGGTCGACCTTGTTCAATCCTGCATGTGTTCCGATCCAGAGAACTCCTGTTCGGTCTTCATTGATCGAAAAAACCTCATTGTAACCAAGACTATCGGGATCGTTAGGATCGTTTTTGTATTGAATGAAAATCGGAGAGGAACCGTCCTTTTCCACACTAACTAACTTGTTAAGACCATTTTTTGTCCCTATCCAGAGTGTGCCTGTTCGGTCTTTCCAGATGGCATTGATAGATTTGTCACTCAAGCTCGAGGGATCATCAGGGTCGCCCTGAAAATGAACGAAGGATGGCGCCGATTCTCCGCTTTTACTCTGGATGAGCATGTTGAGGCCGTTTTCGGTACCGATCCAGAGGTTTCCTGAGCTGTCCTCGCAGATGGCCGTAACAAAGTTGTTGCTCAGGCTTTTAGGATCTTTGGGGTCGGCTTGATAGTGGTCAAATTGTTCTTTCTCATGGTCAAATCTATTGAGCCCGCCGCCGTAGGTGCCAATCCAAAGGACACCGTAGCTGTCTTCATATATGGACTTGATTCTGTCAGCGCTCAAGCTGTAAGGGAAACTCAGATCGGCATTATATGTTGTAAAGGTTGCAGAAGATTCATCATTCGCTGACGGGATGAGCATGTTGAGGCCGTTTTCGGTACCGATCCAGAGGTTTCCTGAGCTGTCCTCGCAGATGGCCGTAACAAAGTTGTTGCTCAGGCTTTTAGGATCTTTGGGGTCGGCTTGATAGTGGTCAAATTGTTCTTTCTCATGGTCAAACCTATTGAGCCCGCCGCCGTAGGTACCGAACCAGAGAATACCCGAGCGATCCTCATGGATTGCTTTTATGTTATTGTAACTTATACTGTTCAGGTTTTCGGGATTGTTTCTGTAGATTTTGAATTTATATCCATCGTATTGATTCAGTCCATCTTCTGTGCCAAACCACATAAATCCTCTTCTATCCTGAAGGATACAAAAGATTGAACTTTGTGATAGGCCGTTTTCTATAGTGAGCCGCTGAAACTTAATAACTTGGTCATGGGCAGGCAGAGTCAAGGAGAGGAGAGGGATAATCTCTACGGATAGGATGAGAAACAATGTTTTGATAAACGCTTTCTTAGCTCTCATGATAGTTAAAATATATTAAATAAAGTTTTTTTATATTCAATTCAATCGCCTCTTCAGGTGATAAAAGGGGTGATTTCTTTAACCATGACTTCATCGCAAAAGAGGACAGGCTTCTTGAGGTTCAACCAGAGTTTTCTGGAGATCAACAATCTCGGCATACATAAAGGTTTAATAACAATTGCTCCTTGCGGGAAGAGGGATGCTTGCCCTTGCTCTTAATCATTTGCTTTTTGCTATCTGTTTGAGTAAAATTTTTTGTCTTTGTCCCTAGAGAGGAAAGGTGAAAGGCAGAAAGAGAAGAATCAGCCTTGGAATTGCCCTGATTCCTGTTGTTTTCCTCATTATCGCTCTTTTCTTTACCATCGTAGTTTTCAAGTTGCCTCCCCACATTCCCTTGATCTCTGCAGCAGCAGTGGCTGCGATAGTGGCAGTCATCCAGAAGCATCCCTGGGAAGAAATCCATGAGGGGATGGTCAACGGCATAACCCTTGCCATGGGCGCTATCCTGATATTGATGGTGGTGGGGACCATGATCGGCACCTGGATTTTAGGCGGGGTTGTTCCTTCCATGATCTATTATGGTCTGAAGATTCTTTCCCCGGCGATTTTTCTTATAGCCACCCTCATCATCTGTTCCATCGTTTCCCTGGGAACAGGCTCCTCCTGGTCAACGGCAGGAACTGTGGGAGTGGCTCTCGTAGGCGTGGGCCAAGGGCTGGGAATTCCGGCAGCAATGGTGGCAGGAGCCATCATTTCAGGGGCTTATTTCGGGGACAAGATGTCACCGCTTTCCGACACCACCAACCTTGCTCCAGCAGTGGCAGGGACCGATATTTTTTCTCACATCAGGCACATGGTTTACACCACAGCCCCTGGGTATGTTCTCTCTCTCATCCTCTACGGATTGTTAGGAATCAAGTTTTCAGGAGGTACGCTGAGAACCCAGAACATCGAGACCATACTCACTACCGTAAATGCCCATTTTTTCATCCACCCCGCTCTTCTGCTTGCTCCAGTGATAGTCATCATCATGGTGGTCAAGAAGGTTCCTCCACTTCCTGCATTGTTGGGAGGAACAGCTTTAGGAGGGATTTTTGCCATGATCACCCAATCAAGCTCTCTGGCCGAGGTGATAGAGGCTGCCCACTCTGGCTTTGTCTCTGAGACAGGAGTGCCCATGGTGGATGATCTGCTAACCAGGGGCGGTCTTTTGAGCATGATGGAGACGGTGGCACTTATTATCTGTGCCCTTTCCTTCGGAGGTATCATGGAGCGGACGGGGATGCTCGAGGTCTTAGCCAAGTCTTTGCTCAAGAGAGTCAAGCGCACCGGCTCTCTGGTGGCGACCACTATTTTAAGCTGCATCGGGATGAACGCAATTGCATCAGACCAGTATATCTCCATTGTCATCCCTGGAAGGATGTACAAAAATGCTTTCGATGCACACAAGCTTCATCCCAAGAATCTATCCCGGTGTCTGGAAGACTCGGGCACTCTCTCTTCTCCTCTGATTCCCTGGAATAGCTGTGGTGCTTTTATGCACGCCACTCTAGGAATCAGCCCTCTTGTCTACCTTCCTTATGCCTTCCTGAACCTGTCCAATCCGCTGGTCTCCATATTTTATGGCTATACAGGGATCACCATGGAAAAGGTTAAGGAAGGAGAGGAGATGGATTCTGGGATAGATCAAAAGGTTTGATAAAGGAAAAACTCCTCAGCAGGGTGAGCCCACTTGCTATAAAGTGAGATGAACCTTTGCTTTTTAGGGCTTCTCCCTGAATATCGACTTAGTTGGCCTTGGTGAAGCTTGCTGTATGGCCGAGGATCCCTCTTTCTATTCTAGGACAGCACTTTTCTCTGTGTTTTGTGTGGCCTGCGCCTCTGTTTTCATTGGATGACGCTGTATTTCTTTCCTATCTTGGTGAAAGCTTCAATGGCTCTGTCCAGATGTTCTTTATCGTGGGCTGCGGAGAGCTGAACTCTTATTCTTGCCTGACCCCGGGGGACAACAGGATAATAGAATCCAATAACATAGATGCCTTCATCGAGAAGGTCCCGGGCCATGTCCTGCGAGAGCTTGGCATCATTTTCGAATTTCCCGAGCATGATAGGTACGATAGGATGGACTCCAGGCGTGATGTCGAATCCGGCCTCTGTCATCTTTTCTCGGAAGTACTTGGTATTCCATTCCAGTTTGTCCCTTAATTCTGTTGTTTCAGAAAGCAGGTCAAAGACAGCGATGGATGCGCCCGCAACAGCTGGAGCCAGAGTGTTGCTGAAAAGGTAAGGCCTTGAGCGCTGCCTGTAAAGTTCAATGAGCTCCTTTTTTCCAGAGATGAATCCGCCAGATGCTCCTCCTAGAGCTTTGCCCAGAGTCCCGGTGATAATATCCACTCTGCCCATCACTCCTCTGTATTCGGGCGTTCCCCTTCCCGTCTTTCCGAGAAAGCCAGTGGCATGGGCATCGTCGATCATGACTAGGGCATCGTATTTGTCAGCCAGCTCACAGATTTCGTCCACCTTTGCGATATCTCCGTCCATAGAGAAGACGCCGTCAGTAGCAATAAGCCGATAGCGGGCATTCTGGGTTTCCTTAAGCCTTTCCTCCAGGTCAGCCATGTCTCCATGTTTAAAGATGGAGCGTTGGGCTTTGCAGAGGCGGATTCCGTCGATGATGGAAGCGTGGTTGAGCTGGTCGGTGATGATGGCATCTTCTGCCCCCAGGATGGGCTCGAATGTTCCACCGTTGGCATCGAAGCAGGCGGCAAAGAGGATGGTGTCTTCTGTCTGGAGAAATTGGCTGATTTTCTGCTCAAGGATCTTATGAATATCTTGAGTTCCGCAGATGAAGCGAACCGAACTCATGCCGTATCCCCATTCGTCGAGTGTCTTGTGGGCAGCTTCGATGACTTTGGGATGACTGGATAGACCCAAATAGTTATTGGCGCAGAAATTCAGGACTTGACGCCCGCCTTTGACTTCGATCTCCGCTCCTTGAGGAGTCATGATGATTCTTTCGCCCTTGAACAAGCCGGCATCGTGGATGGATTGAATTTCTTTTTGAAGATCTTCCTTTATCTTACCGTACATCTCATACCTCCTTTTGAATTTTTAAACTTTATCAAAAAAAAGGGGGACAAGCAACTTTTTTGAAAAAAGTAGCCTGGGCCATTTTTACATGCTATAATCTTGGCCATAGTGGAAGAAGGGCTCTATTTTTTCGAGCATTTTACAGAGAATGTAGTCAGAGGCCTAAGAATCGAGAAACTTCTCTATCAAGGGAAAACCAAGTATCAGTCTGTCCTGATCTTCTCCAATTCATTCTTGGGCAAAGTTCTTTTCCTGGATAAGAAGATTCAATCCGCTCAAATTGACGAGAATATATATCATGAATCTTTGACCCATCCTCCGCTTATCACCCACCCCTCCCCCAAAAAAGTGCTGATCATCGGAGGCGGCGAAGGGGCCACTTTGAGGGAAGTTCTCAGACACCAGTCAGTGGAGAGGACGGTCATGGTGGATATCGATGAGGAACTGGTCGGGCTTTGTCAAAAATATCTGCCCGAGTGGTCTCAGGGAGCGTTTACTCATCAGAAAACCCGTTTGGTCTTTGATGATGCCCGCAGCTTCGTCGAAAGCCCGGATGAAAAGTTTGATGTAGTGGTTTCAGATCTGACCGAACCCATCAAAGAAGGACCTTCCCTCTACCTTTTTACCAAGGAATTCTTCAGCCATATTTTTCAGGCTCTGGAGGAGGATGGTCTTTTTGTTCTCCAGGCAGGGAGCGCAGATCCCGTCTATCATGAATTTTTTGCCTCTTGCGTCCGGACACTCCAGGAGATTTTTCCTCTGGTTCGACCCTACTGGAGCTTTATTTTTTCCTTCGGTCTTCCTTGGGGCTTTGTCCTGGCATCCAAGAAAGAAGATCCCCTCAGGTTAAATGAGGAGGAGATCCTTCTCAGATTAGAAAAAAGGAATGTTCAGAACCTCAAGTTTTTTCATCCTCCCCTCCACAAAGTTTTTTTTGCTCTGCCGCTCTACCTAGCTGAAGGACTGAAGAAGGGAAAGATCTTGACCGATTCTGAGCCCTTTATCTGGAAATTATGAACACATCAGAGAGAGTCCCGCCCAGGAAAGAGGCAGAATTCAAAGAGTATCATTCTCTCTCATCAGGCATTTTTCTTAAGAAAAACAAGGTCCTTTACCGCAAGAAATCAGACTTTCAAGAGATTGAGGTCTTTGAGAATAAGCTGTTTGGAAGAATCCTCATCCTGGATGGGCTCGTCCAGACGTCAGAAAAAGATGAATTCTTCTATCACGAAATGCTGGTCCATCCTGCCCTGATCTCCCATCCATCTCCCGAGCGTGTGCTGATTATTGGAGGGGGCGACGGGGGAAGCCTGAAGGAAGTCCTCCGTCATCCGGTGAAAGAGGTTTTCTTGGTGGAGATTGATCCTCTGGTGGTAGAGGTTTCCAAGACGTTTTTTCCCTGGCTTTCTCCTTCTCTTGAAGATAAGAGAGTGAAACTATTTTTCGCCGATGGCCGGGAATTCCTCAAGAAAATAGACAAACTGTTCGATGTAGTGTTTGTGGACTCTTCCGATCCTGTGGGGCCTTCTCTCTCTCTTCATGAGGATGATTTTTTCAGGGGGTTAAAATCATCCATAATTCCTGAAGGGATTGTGACCGCTCAGATGGGATCTCCCTTCTATCATCTGGATTCTATCGCTGCCAAGAATTCTTCCTTGAGAAAATTGTTTAAATTTGTCCGTTTTTACTTCGCACCAGTACCTACTTATCCTGGGGGATGCTGGTGTTTTGTTTTTCTATCCCAACAGGTAAAACCTTTCTCAGCCAGGAGAGAGCCTCCCTTAGGTCTTAAATACTACAGCCCTGATGTCCATAATGCTGCCTTTGCTCTTCCTCCCTATTTAGGCAGAGTTTTAGGAAAAAAATAAACCTCGGGTTTGTAAAAAACTGCCTGAGCCTAGTAGTCGAGCTTTCCTTCGGCGTGCCGTTTGCTGAGCACTTCCAGCATATCCTTGGTCATGGCAACCAGGTCATAGCTCGGTTGCCAGCGCCACTCTTCTCGAGCCGCAGAATCATCCAGGGAATTGGGCCAGGAATCAGCAATTTCCTGGCGGAAGTCAGGCTTGTACTCGCAGACAAATTCGGGGATATGCTTCTTGATTTCGGCCGCAAGTTCACCGGCTGTGAAGCTCATTCCTGTCACATTGAAGTCAGAGTAATGCCTCAGCCGAGAAAAATCCGCCTCCATCAGGTCTATGGCTGCCTTGATGCAGTCGGGCATGTACATCATGGGAAGCATGGTATCCTCCCGGACAAAGCAGGTGTACTTTTTGTACTTAACTGCCTCAAAAAAGATAGCCACAGCATAATCGGTGGTTCCGCCGCCGGGAAGTGTTTCATAGCTGATGATTCCTGGATAACGACAGCCCCGCACATCGAGGCCGAAACGCTTAACATAGTAGTCACAGAGAAGCTCCCCTGCAACCTTGGTCACACCATACATGGTTTTGGGCCGCAAGATTGTCTCTTGGGGTGTGTTATCCAAAGGAGTCTCTGGACCGAAAGCGGCAATAGAGCTGGGGACAAAGACTCTGGTCATCTCATGTTCCAGGGCCACTTCCAGGACATTATAGGTTCCGTTCATGTTAACATCCCAGGCGAGCCGAGGATTTTTCTCTCCTACGGCGGACAGGATGGCCGAGAGGTGATAGATGGTATCGATATCATATCTTTTGACCACCTGTTCGATGGTCTCTCTTTTGGTGACGTTTATGAATTCGAAAGGTCCTGAATCCCTGAGTTCAGGCTTTGGCTTTGTCCTGTGTCCTGTAGCCAGAACGTTGTCACTGCCATATTTTTCTCTGAGGGCCATGGTTAATTCTGATCCGATCTGGCCCACCGAGCCGGTGACCATGACCTTTTTCATTTCTTTGGCCATATGCTTACCTCCGGTTCATTTTTGCTCAAGTTTGCGAAGCGATGAATCTACTTATATATAGCTAAAAAAAAGATGTCAAGCACAGAAGAGTTTGATAATTTTTCAGGAGATGATAAAATCATGGTCAATAAACATCAAAAATCTCGAGTTTTCTAGGTCTGATGCCGATGAAAAGGGTGCCGCTGGGAGTGATCGTCATCTCGGTGATCATGTTTTTCGTGGCTGTGGCCACAGACATTTTCTGGCTTGCCCGTCTGCTCGGAAATGCTTTTCCTCCCACCATGCCTGTGGACATAGATGTCTATAATGCATTTGCTCTTCCCGATATCGTCCTCTCTCTTTTTTTATACATAGGAGCCTTTGGATTGTTGAAACTCCGCAAATACGGTTTTGTGGCTGCTCTGTTGGGCATGGGGATGTGGATTTTCGACTCACTCTTGGTTCTTGGTATCACTAAACTCAGCCGGATCAACATCGTCGGACCTTGCTTGCTCTTCGCTTTCTTCAGCCTGGGCTATCTCTGGGTGAGAAGAGAGATTTTTGAGTAAGAGAAAAAACCATCGTCAAGATAATGGGATGGGTGGAGATAATATCCTCGGGAAGCATCCTTAAGAGCGTGATGAATTTAAATATATACTGAATTGAAAAGGGTAAGGGATAGGGAAATAAGGAAGCTTATATATCCTCTTGCCTTCTTGAGCTTGTTTTTATAGAGTATTATGTCTTATTTTATACCTGATTAAAGGAGTATTAAAATGACTATATCTCTGGATGGACACGCTCTCACCATAGAGAAAGTGGTCAAGGTAGCAAGGGAGAATGAAAAGATATCCATTCATCCTGAAGCAGTGAAGAGAATCCAACAATGTCGAGACCTTCTCGAAGAAAAAATAAGAAAAAAAGAGATTATGTACGGAGTCAACACCGGTATCGGCGAGCTCTCAGAGGTGGTTTTGACTCAGGATCAGGTGGAAAATTACCAGAGATACCTGATTTATAGCCATGCTGCCGGTTACGGCAAACCCATGCCTGAAGAAGTTGTCCGGGCTGCCATCCTCAGCCGTATCAACTGCCATTGCCACGGACATTCAGGCCTGAGAGTACTGGTGGTGGAGACGCTGAAGGAAATGTTGAACAAGGGAGTCACTCCTGTTATGTGTGAGAAAGGATCTGTGGGGGCTTGTGGCGATCTCTCTCCCATGGCCCAGATGGCTCTTGTCCTCATAGGAGAAGGGGAGGCTTTTTATAAAGGAGAACGTCTTCCAGCCAAAGAAGCAATGAATCGAGCAGGAATTCCCGTCCTTGTCTATGAAGCTCGCGACGGATTGGCTACCATCAACGGCTCCAATGTCATTGCTGGGTTGGGAGCGTTGGAAGTCTATGATGCCCAACGCTGGATAAAACATTCGGAGATAGCCACGGCCATAACTTTGGAAGTTCTCAATGCCAACATGAAGGCCTATGATGAGAGGCTTCATAAGGTGCGCGGCTATCCAGGCGCCATAGAATCGAGCGAAAATATCAGGCGCATCACAGAAGGAAGCAAGCTCCTAGCCCAGAAAGGGAAAAAAGTCCAGGATGCCTATTCCCTACGGAGTACTCCTCAGGTGATAGGCTCAGCCCGCGATGCCTGGAAATGGGCTCGCCACATGTTTGAAATCGAGCTCAATGGCGCTGCCGATAATCCCACCTTTTTCCCTGATGAGAAGCTGGTTTTGACAGGAGCCAATTTTCAGGGAACCCCTCTTGCCTTTGCCTTGGAACTCTTGGGCATAGCTGTCACTACGGTTTGTGTCCTTTCTGAAAGAAGGACAAACAGGCTGATGAACCCTCATCTGAGCATGGGTCTTCCCGCCTTCCTGACCAAGGGAGCCGGGATGTTCTCCGGACTGATGCTTTCCCAGTACACGGCAGGCGCCCTGGTATGTGAGAACAGAATCCTCTCTCATCCTGCGGCCACAGGCTCCATACCTGCAGCAGCCGACCAGGAAGACTTTGTCAGCATGGGTATGACTTCCGCTCTTAAAGCCCAGCAGATCATCGATAACGCCCAGGCAGTGCTGGGGATTGAAATGATTGCTGGTGCCCAAGCTGTTGATTTCCGTAAGCCCGTCAAGCCGAGCAAAGGCGTGCAGGCCGCCTATGAAGTTATCCGCAAACATGTGGATTTCCTGGATGAGGACCGCCCTCTTTACGATGATATCAACAGGATGAAAAAAGTGGTCCAGTCAGGTGAGATTCTGGAGGCAGTAGAGAAGGCCGTAGGCCCTCTGAAATAAGTAAGGTTTTTATTCGATCCTTTCTACAGGAAGAACCAGGCAGCTCGGCCCTCCCTGTCCCTTGACAAATTCAGAGAGGTCTAACGTGTTGACCTTGAATCCCCTTTTATCCAGGGCTTCGACGGCTGCGGTGTTGGAGGCTTCTGCTATCAATTCACGCTCCCCCAGACAGATCACATTGCCGCTGATAAAGGTCTGATCATCCACTTCAATCAGGTCAAAGCCCCTCAAGAATTTCTTGTCGAATAAGCCCTTTGAGCAAAGAATGTGTCGAGGTCCCACCAGGCTCATGATCCCGCCCAGATGGAGATGAGGGGGTAGAATATTTGCTGTCCTTATTTTGTAGCCCATTTTCTTCAATAAAGCGGATAATTGACGGACACCCTCTGTGTTTGTCCTTTTTGAGCACCCGATAAAGGCCACCGGGCCGGCCAGGATGATATCTCCTCCCTCCGCTGTGCCAGGAGCTTGGATTTTCCCTACCATGGGTTCCTTGAGCCCATCCAAAACTTGAGCCATCCAGTCCTCCTCGCCTTGCCGAGTATTCAAACCCATCCTCAATTGGACATACCCTTGAGGTGTGCAGAGCGAGGTGTCGCGAGTAAAGATAGAGTTGGGATGGGAGCTCAACTCCCGAACGTCGATCACTTCAGCGCCAAATCTCTTCATGATCGATTTCAAGAGATCGTGCTGATTCTTGGCCTTTTCCGGGTGGGCTCTGGCGTCAAGGTTGTGTGCTTTGAGGTTTTTTACATCAAAATATTCTTTATCCGGACTGCAGACCACAACCCGTCTCAGGCGATCTGCTTCGCTTCTTAACATCAGCTCAGAGCCTCCTTGATTTCAATTTTTCAGCTTTCATTCCACTCTGCTGATTTTGAAAATGACCGTTCCACCTCCAGTGTATTCTTTTGGATCCATACACTGGACGTACGCCTCTTTTCCTTCTTTTGCCAGGCCGAGCTCGACGGCACTCGCTCCTTTGGCCAGGGCGTTGTAATAGGGGAGGAGTGAGGCAAGGGAATGCATGCAGATGCTGTCTGTTTCCTTCATGTTCACTTTATAGCCGTCATCCAGGACGATCCGGTTACCTCGCTCGTAAACTGGGCAATTCCCCGAGATTTCTATCACTTCAACGATGAGTCTCATAGGCCTTCTCCTTGTTATTGAAACAAGCGTTTCTTCTTGGCATAAAGGTCATTCCTTTTTAAGTTTAGAGAAGAGTTTGTTTTTATTCAAGGAAGGAATGTCATATAATAATGCGACAAGGAAATGAGGGAGATGTACAGATCTTTTAAGACTGGCAAAATGTCCCTTGATTTCTATGGATAGTTCAGGTAAGGCAGAAAAAAAGAGAGTTTATTGTTACAAGCTATAACTCCCTGATAATTATGAATAAGTAAGATGAAAAGAGATGTGCCTATCGGAAAAGTCGCTCTGGTCACAGGAAGCAGCCGAGGCTTGGGAAGGAATATAGCTTTGAGGCTGGCCGATGTTGTCTCGGCAGTGGCCGTGCATTATAAAAGCAGCAGGGAGAAAGCCTTGGAAGTGGTCAACGCTATAGAAGAGAGAGGGAAAAAAAGCGCGGCTTTCCAAGCCGATTTGATCAAGCAAGGAGAGGCCTCAAGGTTGATCGGAAGAGTGGAGGAGAGATTCGACAGGATAGATATCCTGATCAACAATTTCGGCCCCATCCTGGTCAAACCCTGGATGGAATTGACAGCAAAAGACTGGCAATTCGTATTGCGGAGCAACCTGGAAAGCGCTTTCTTCTGTCTTAAGGCCGTTCTCCCTGGGATGAAGAGGAGAAATTGGGGCAGGATTATCAACATCGGTTACAGCAGGGCCGAGCAGCTCGTGGCCTTTTCTTCCATCACTCCTTACGCCATAGCCAAAACAGGACTTTTAATTCTTACCCGCAGCGTCGCCGCCTCAGTGGCCTCTTCTGGGATCACTGTCAACATGGTCTCTCCAGGCCTGATGGAAGGAGGCGTTCTTCCTCCATCAAGGAGTGTGCCGAAAGGAAGGCTGGGCAGATTCGAGGATGTCTCAGAGGCTGTCCTGTTTCTGGTTTCAGAGAAGGCTGGTTACATCACCGGGACAAACCTTGTCGTGGCCGGCGGCTGGAAGGTCTAAGAAAGGATGGGTAGCCCCGACCCAGCCTACCCCGTGACAGGACCCATCCTAAAATAGAGTATAACAATTATCAGGAAATGGTTGTTTGCTCTACTCAGCGACTTTTTCCCAGCCGATTCGAGAAAGATGCCAATAGATAACCGCTGCGCCTGCTGCGGCGACGAGCAAAAATCCGATTCCAGTTAAGGTCTCACCCAGGATGATTTTACCCGCTCCGAAGAGAGAGGAAAAGACAAGGACACACCCGGCTACCCAGTCGATGAAAAGATGAACGTATCCTCTGTCTCCTTTCACCTGGGGTAATTTTCGAGCGATGGGCTGCCAGAGCCTGCCGCCTGGATGGATTCTCTCATAGAAGGCGAGTAGAGTCTTCTCACTGGTGGGGCGTGTGGCGAAGGTGACCACGAGCCAGACAAATGTTGACCAGCCCACGATAAAGAAGAGCGTGTAAGGAAATTGAACTTTCGGCTTGATGAAGGGGTAGATGATGAAGGGAGCGATCATGGCGGATATTTCTGTCCAGGCGCTTATTCTCCACCAGAACCAGCGCAGGATGAGAACCAGCCCGATTCCAGCACTGCACTCAAGGATAAAAGCCCAGGCATCACTGATGCGATCCAGCTTTGATGTGACGAGGAGAGAGAGCATCATCAAAACGATGGTAGTTATCCTGGAGACGCGCACATAATATTTTTCATCCCCTTGCCTCCTAAAAAAACGGCGGTAAAAGTCGTTAACGATATAGGAAGTTCCCCAATTCAACTGAGTTGAGATGGTGGACATAAAAGCGGCCAGAAACGATGCCAGAAGGAGTCCCAAAAGACCGGTAGGAAGGAAGTCGCGCATGACCATCACAAATCCATTCCCCTTACTGGCCACATCCAGGTCGGGATAAAGGACAAGAGATACAAGGGCAACGATTATCCAGGGCCAAGGACGCACAGCGTAATGAGCAATGATAAACCAGAGGGTAGCCAGCAGAGAGTGTTTCTCGTTCTTGGCGGACATCATCCGCTGAGCCACGTATCCCCCTCCCCCAGGTTCGGCTCCGGGGTACCAGGAGGCCCACCACTGGACGCCGACATAGGCAATAAAAGCGACTAGAGTCAAGGATAAAACCCCGCCGACGGTTGAAGAAGGAGCACCGATGGAGGGCTGGAAATGGAAGATCCATTGAGGAAGCTTAGCCTTCAGACCGGATATTCCGCCGATTTCAGGTATGTTGACTGCGATCACAGCTAGGGTGATGGTTCCGGCCATGGCCATGGTGAATTGGAAGGCATCGGTGATAGATACACCCCACAGCCCGGCCATGGAAGAGTAGATAGCCACCAAGAGCATGATCAGGCCCACAAGCAGCAGGTGGGAGCTGAAAGTGAATCCCAGGATGGATATTTTCTCCAGGCCAAAAATGGTTAAGCGGGGAAACATGACAGAGAGGATCTTGACCATAGCCAGATTGACCCAGCCCATGATCACGATATTCATGAATAATCCGAGATAGAGGGCACGGAAACCCCTTAGGAAAGCGGCCGGTTTTCCTGAATAGCGGATTTCGGTAAACTCCACATCAGTCAAAATCCCAGCGCGCCGCCACAACCTGGAGAAGAAGAATACAGTCAGCATCCCTCCGAAGAGCATGTTCCACCACAGCCAGTTTCCCGCGATGCCATTTTTGGCCACCAGCTCTGTCACAGCTAAAGGTGTATCTGCGGCAAAGGTGGTGGCCACCATGGTGGTTCCAGCGATCCACCAGGGAAGATTGCGACCGGAGAGGAAGAACTCACTGGTGTTTCTGCCGGCTCGGCGGGAGAAGTAAAGAGCTATGGTTGTGCTGAGAAGAAGGTAGGTCAGGATGATGGCCCAATCTATAGCGGAGATGTTCACAGCTTACCTCTTTGCTCGAATGGAGATCAGATTCTCGCCTGCAATGACCGCCTATAGCTTATACCAGAACAGAAGCAGCAAGACAAGCAGAAAGTCACCCTTATCATGGAGAGGGAAACGCTTTCTTTTTTTATTTTTTTTCTTGACAAACAGTGGGGAAGGGCGTATTTTGTAAATGGTGAACAAAATGGTAAACAAAATTCGGAGGAAACTGACCGAGAGGCAGAGAAAGGTCCTGAAGGCTGTCGAGACTTTTATCCTGGAGCATGGCTATCCTCCCACCATCCGCCAGTTGGGAAAGCTTCTCAACATCGCTTCTCCCTCCGCTGTCTTCAAGCATATCCGGAGCCTGGAGAGAAAAGGCTACCTGGAGAGAGTAGAGGGGGAGGTGAGTCTCAAGGCAGCGGCGCACTGGGAGGAACATATTCGGGTGCCTTTGGCCGGTCTTGTTCCAGCCGGCGAGCCGAAGGAGGTCTTCGAAGTTTCAGGAGAAGCGGTGGATGTTCCTGATTGGATGCTGGGCCGGAAGAAAAGCAATATCTTCTGCATTCATGTGGAGGGAAAGAGCATGGTGGATGCCTATATCGATGATGGAGACCGGGTGCTGGTGGAGAGAACGGGCTCGGCAAGCTCAGGCGAGATGGTGGTGGCTCTCTTGGATGACGGCTCAGTCACTCTGAAGAGGCTCCGTATAGAAAACGGCCGTATCTTGCTCGTCCCCGAAAATCCAAAGTTTGAACCCCTCAGAGTCAAGAATCTGCGGATTCTGGGAAGGGTCATCGGCGTTTTGAGAAAGTACTGAAGCCTTCAAACTGCGAAAGGCCAGGTGGAAAGAGGAAAGATGAACAGGAGATGTGTTGTCCACATCGACATCGACGCTTTTTTTGCGGCTGTGGAGGTGCTGCTCAACCCTTCTCTCAAGGGCAAGCCTGTCATCGTGGGCGGCCTTCCCCATGAGAGGGGAGTGGCTTCCACGGCTTCTTACGAGGCCCGCCGCTACGGAGTTCACTCCGGGATGGCGCTGCGCAAGGCCTACCAGCTCTGTCCCCATGGGGTCTTCTTAAGGGGAAACTACCAGATTTACAAGACTTTCTCCGAGAAGTTTTTCCGAATCCTTTCTCGCTACACCCCGGATGTGGAGGAGGCCTCTCTGGATGAGGCCTACCTGGAGCTGACCCGCTGCCGTCCTCTTTATTCCTCTTTCTCCCGAGCTGCCCGGGAGATTAAACGCAAGGTGGAAAGCAAACTGGGTCTTAAGGTTTCGGTGGGAGTGGGGCCGAACAAGCTTCTGGCCAAGCTGGCCACGGCCAAGGCAAAGCCCGCAGGGCTGGTGGAGGTCGAACCAGGAAAAGAGGAGGATTTCTTGAAGAACCTGGGTATAGAAGCTCTTCCTGGAATAGGCCCCAAGGCCCAGGTCATCCTCCGCATGCTCAACATCCAAAAGATCGGTGATTTACAGGCTCTGTCCCGCCCCACCCTGCGCTCGCTTTTCGGCCTGAACGGCGAGGAGATGTACTTCCAGGCAAGAGGAATCGACAGCCGTGCTCTGGCCTGTGCGTCTGTGCCCAAATCCGTCTCCCGCGAGACAACCTTTCTGGAAGATCTCTGGGACCAGCGCCTGCTGCTGGCCCATCTGGCCTACCTTTGCGACCGGTTGACCATCCCCTTGCGGCAGGAGGGACTTTTTGCCCACATCATCGAGGTCAAAGTCCGCTACTCTGACTTTCGGACCGAAGCCCGGCGCCGCCTTCTCCTCATGCCCCTCCAGGAGATGGAGGGAATCTACAGGATCGTCCACCACCTTTTCCTCCAGCTCTTCTCCTCATCGCGTCTGTCGCTGCGGCTGGTGGGAGTGAAGGCCTCAGAGCTGGTGCGAAGCCGGCCCCTTTCTCTCTTTGAGCCCTACTCAGAGCAGAAGGAGCGGCTGGGCCTGGCCGTGGACCAGGTCAGGGAAAAGTATGGGTTCGGAGCGCTGCTTACGGTCAGGGAGAAGATGCTGGAAACCCTCTACGGTTTTGAAAAGAAGCGAGGATTTGTCCTGAAGACAGCTTCCCTGACAAAGTAGAAAGATGTTTATTCCACTTCGAGTTCACTCCGTCTACAGCAAGGGGAAAGGAGCCGTCACCCTCGGCGAGCTGGCCTCCTGGGTCTTCCAGGGGAGGTTGGCCTTCGCGGCCCTGACAGACATCGGGAACCTCTACGGCTGGGGAAGCTGGAGACGAGCCGCCAGCCAGCAGGAATTTTCTCCTCTCTTCGGCTGCGAGACTGAGATCGGAGGAAGAAGATTTGTGTTTCTGATCCGAAAGAGAGAGGGCTACTGGAACCTGATGGAGATTCTCAACAGCAGGAGAGTGGAAAACACAGAAGGGTTGATCACCATCTTCATCCCTCACAGCGGCAAGGAGCCTTCGGAGGCTGCAGAGTGGCTTCCCAGAGAAGATCTTTACCTGGGAGGAGATTTTTCAAACTTCGAGGAAGCGCATGCCCAGGCGAGAAAATACAATCTCCCTCTGGTATGGGCCAATCCCCTGAAGTTCGTCAAAAATCCGGAAAGGCTGATCCTTCTCCATGCCATCCACAAGAAGATTCCTTATCCTCCGGAGAAGGAAAGGTTCAAGCGCGGGATGAGGCTTTTTGGACCCAGGCAGGGGGCTCTGGCCCTCCGCAGGTTCGGCTCTGAGGCGGAGGAGTCTTTCAGGCGAACCTTTGAAGTCGCCGAAAAATGCTCTTTTCGCTTTGAAGGCATCGTTCCTCCTCTTCCCGGAGACCTTTTTCCTACCTCCCTGAGAGAGGTGGTGATGAGGCGGTTGAGAGGGGAGCGGAGCCTGAGCTGGAGAGAGAGGGAGCGGGCCAAAAGAGAGCTCGCCGTCGTGGAAAGGTCGGGTTTTGCCCCCTATTTTCTGATCGTCCATGATGTGGTCGCCTTTGCCCGCCGCAAGGGCATTCTCCACAACCTGAAAGGTTCAGGAGCTTCCTCATACCTTGCTTATCTTCTGGGGATCTCTCACATCAGCCCCATCGTATTCGACCTCTATTTTGAGAGATTCTTGAATGAGGGCCGGGATGACCCTCCGGATTTTGACCTGGATTTTGACTCCCGCCGCCGCGATGAAGTTCTCACCTATGTGTTCACGACCTACGGGCAGGGCCGTACAGGAGCGGCCTTTGTCTGCAGCCTGAAAAACTTCCGGGCCCGTTCCGCGCTCTACGAAACAGCCCGTGCTTTCGGCCTTGCGCCCGAAGAAGCCCGCTCCCTGAGCAAGAGGATTCCCTTCTTTGCCGAACCTTCCTTCCTGGGCAAGAACAAACATCCTCCCGGCTACATGGAGATATGGAAGGCCGCCTCAGACCTCGGCTCTGTCTACTGCGAGAACTCCCTTCATGTGGGAGGGGTCATCCTCACTCCTTCTCCTGCCAGCCGGTATCTACCCCTGGAAGAGTCGGCAAAGGGGTATGTCATGGTCCAATACGACCGGGATGCGGTGGAAGATTTGAAGCTTATCAAGCTGGACCTTCTTTCGGTAAGAGGCCTGGCTGCTATCTCCGGAACCAAGGAAAAACTCCGGATGCGCACCATTCCTCCCGAAGACAGGAAGGCCTACCACCTCTTAAAGCATGCTCAGACCATCGGCTGCTTCCAGGTGGAAAGCCCGGCCATGATGAACCTGCTGCGGCGGATGAAGCCGGGGAGCATCTATGAACTGACCCAAGCTCTGGCCTTGATCCGGCCCGGCCCCACAGAAAGCGGGATGAAGGAGAGGCTCCTTCGAAGCCGGGAAGGAAGGAGTGTTTTCCGTGATCCCTTGATGGTCAGGGTGCTTCCCGAGACAGGAGGGCTTCTTCTCTACGAGGAGCAGGTGATGCAGATTGCCGAACGGGTGGCCGGGATGGCGCCTGCGGAGGGAGACCTTCTTCGCCGCGCCCTCAAGAAGAGGAAGAAGGACTTTCCCCTTAAAGAGAAATTCTTCCGGGAAGCCGGAGAGAGGGGGTATCCTGAAGGAGAAATCAAGAGGCTGTGGAAGGTGATGGAGAAGTTCTCTTCCTATTCCTTCAACAAGGCTCACAGTGCCTCCTATGCCCAGATGGCCTACCAGGCCGTCTACCTCAAGGCCCATCATCCTGTGGTTTATCTGGCTTCTGTGCTCAATGCCGGAGGGGGATACTACACTCTGGAGGAGTACATCGAGGAAGCCAAAAGGCAGGGCATCAGGATCCTGGGTCCGGATGTCAGCCGCAGCGGCTATCACTTCGAGGTGGAAGGAGAGAGTATCCGGGTGGGCTTTGCTTCCATCAAAGGGCTGGCTCTGAAGACCATAAAAAAGATCATCGAGGAGAGGCGAGAGGGCAGGTATCTTTCGGTGGAGGACTTTCTCTTGCGGACAGGTTTGACCCGAACCGAGCTTCTCTTGCTGATCAAAACCGGGGTTTTCGATTCGCTGGAGCCCCGCCGCTCGCAGCAGATTCTCCGCTATTTCCAGGGCCTGGAGGAGATGGAGGAGGTCCTTGATTTCGAGTCCAAGGAGAAGGAGAAGATGCAGGTTGAAATGCTCGGCTTCGATCCCGCAGGGGACACTCTTTCTCTTTTTGCTGGCAAGAGGCCGCCCCTGCGCATAAAGGACCTCAAGCATCATGTGGGCCAGGAGGTGGAGCTTGTGGTCAGAGTTGTGGATGCCCGCTTGAAGAAGGTGTCCAAAGGGCAGAAGTATTTCTTTCTTTTTGAGGATGAGACCGGCCTTCTGGAGGGAGTGGGGGAAAGGAAGTGTTTGACCTTCGGGTCGCCGCCGGCCTGCTATCTAAGGGGAGAAGTGCTCTCTGATGGAGAGGGCCGACCGAAGGTCTTCGACTGCTCCTTCCTCAATCCTTATTGAGGAAAAAGGAATTGTTTCCCTTATGCCTATATCTATGCTGGTTTTCTGAATTCCAGACAATACCCGTGGTACTGACCATGCCGTTTCCATATGCCATCCACTCGTATTCCTTCCATTGTATCTGGCACCAGGTGAACGGGTATGGATGTATCTACTCTCTTGCCCTTATGCGGGCGCAAGAAACCGGGGATCCGAGCGATGAATTGTGCTACCCGTTCAGATTCGTCGGCAATTACAATTTTGCTTCCCGGCCGGGCGACGCGGATCATCTCGTCGATGGCCTTCTTTTTTTCAGAAAAAAAGTTGATCCCCCCAATGTGGAGGATGCTGTCGAACGACTCTGCTTTAAAAGGCAACACTTCTGCCATTGCTAGGAAGAGTTCTACCGGCCAGCCTCTCGTGGTAACTAAGCTGCGGCAGCGGGCCAATTGGGCTCCAGAGATGTCCAGACCGTATACCTCACCCACATTTGGCGATTCAAACAGGTAGGGAAGATTGTCACCTGACCCTATGGAAACCTCCAGAATGCGTCCGCCTTTCAAATCCAGCCTGTCCAAAATTTCTGTGCGTGCTTTGCGCTCTCCCCCAAAAGGTAAAAATGCCAGCTTGGTGAGGAGGCTATAGACGCGCGAAAACCAGTTATAAAAGCGAGCAAAACGGCGGTTGAGGCCCTCCAGTTCCTGGGAAGAGATAAAGTGAGCAATGCCATTCCTGATGAGAAAGCTTCGTTCACAGTTCGGGCAGAACAGCTCCCCCTCATCCACTGTCTCATCACCGCGCCCATCGCGCAGAGAAAGTGCAGCATGACAATCAGGACAACAGAGTAACTCCAGTGTTGAACGTTTCATCTTGACTCCTTCCCAGGCCGATAGAGCGATCTGACTATAAATAAACAACTTGCATTATTTGATGGAAATTAGCCTTGGAAGAACATTGTCTTTGTGTGATTCCATTAAATATTCCCAGCCAAGCTGCAGTCATATCCTAAAATTATTCTCATTTGATTACAAGCAATATATTGTGCTTCCATAGAATTTTAGATCGGAACGATTCCTCATCGATGAATGAGAAATTTTCTGGAGTTTGAGCAATTTCCTGGTCTCACTCAAAGCGTATTTTTTATTCGAAGCAACTTCTTTCTTTGATGAAGCTGTTACAATCAGGATACAAAAAGCTGATTCGCTGGAGAGTTTGAAAAAGTATTTTATTTTCCGTATCGTAAACCTTTTTTAAGATTTAGGAGTCTTTATGTATGAACTGAGAATAACAAGTGATGTGATAATTCAATATAGCGAGATTGAAAATGAAAAGAATACCTCTGATCATACTCATTCATTTATTATTCCTTCAATTTGCCTCTGCGGATTCATCCGAAAAAAAGACGTATGTCACAAACAATATCAACCCTCGTCCTCCGGTAATCGACGGCATATTGGATGATCCTATCTGGGATAAGGTTGCCTGGGGAGGTGATTTTATTCAAAGGAGCCCTAACGAGGGGGAAGAACCTTCTCAAGCGACAGCATTTAAAATCCTTTATGATGACAGATATATCTATGTGGCTGTCATGGCATATGATGATGAGCCTGAAAAGATCGAGAGAAGAATGACAAGGCGGGATGACATCGAGGGCGACTGGGTTGAAGTCCATTTTGACAGTTACTTTGACCAGCGGACTGCATTCGGCTTTATGGTCAGTGTGGCCGGGGTAAAAGGTGATTTTGTCATCTCCGATGACGGTGATAACTGGGATTATACTTGGGATCCTATTTGGTATGTAAAAACTGGTACCAATGAGAAGGGCTGGGCAGCGGAAATAAGGATCCCTCTCTCTCAGCTTCGATATGGCAAAAAAGCCGATCAAATCTGGGGACTTCAGGTCACGCGCAGGATATTTCGGAAACAAGAAACATCTCAGTGGCAGCTCATCCCTCAAAAAGCTTCTGGTTGGGTCCATATGTATGGTGAGCTTTACGGTATAAAAGGGATCAAGGCGCAAAGGCAGGTTGAATTGACTCCCTATACAGTCGGGAAAATGCAGAGGTTTAAACGGGAGGAGGGCAATCCTTTCGCCACTGGAGGGCTGGAAAATCTTTACGGCGGGCTTGACGGGAAGATCGGCCTTACCAGTGACCTGGTCCTGGATTTTACCATTAATCCTGATTTCGGGCAGGTTGAAGCAGATCCATCAGTGGTTAACCTTACGGCTTTTGAGACCTACTACAGTGAAAAAAGGCCCTTTTTCATCGAGGGAAGAAATATTCTCAGTTTTCAGATAATGGGTGGAGATGGCAGTTTTTCAAGAGATAATCTTTTTTATTCCAGGCGAATCGGACGAAGCCCGCAATATTATCCTGATACAGAAGAAGGGGAATTTCTCGATATGCCCGAGAATACGACCATACTCAGTGCTTTTAAAATCACGGGAAAGACAAAGAGCTGACTTTCTATCGGTATTATCGACAGTATTACAGCCAAAGAGAGTACCCAGATTAGTTATCAGGAACAGCGCCGCTGGCAAGTTGTTGAGCCCTTTACCAATTATTTCAGCCTCCGGCTTCAGAAAGATTACAACAAGGGAAATACGATCTTCGGAGGCATGATCACGGCCACAAACCGTCACATCAAGAATGAAGAGCTGAATTTTCTTCACGATGCTGCCTATACCGGCGGATTTGACTTTATTCACCAATGGAAGAATAAAATATACTATTTCTCCCTCAAGACAGTTTTCAGTCAAGTCCGGGGAAGCAAAGAAGCTATTCTCCAAACACAGGAGTCTCCGGTCCGGTATTTCCAGCGTCCTGACACAGACCATGTTCGGGTAGATCCTAACAGGACTTCCCTTTCAGGCTATGGTGGAACACTCACCTTCGGAAAAGGCGGCAGTGCTGGATTTCGTTTTTCAAGCGGAGTAACCTGGCGCTCACCCGGGCTTGAACTTAATGATATAGGCTACCTGTACAGGTCTGACATCATCATGCAGTGGGTCTGGGCAAACTACAGGATCGCTGAGCCTTTCAGCATTTTCCGTGAGATTTCTTTTAATTTTAACGAGTGGGTAGGATGGGATTTTGGCGGAGAGCAGATCTTTAAAGGCGGAAACATGGGGATGTGGGGCCAGTTTAAAAATTACTGGAGCTTTAGCTGTGGAATAAACCGGCAAGGCGCTAGCCTATATACAAGCGCCCTTCGGGGCGGACCTGCTCTTCGATGGCCAGGAGCATGGAATGGCTGGTACTTTGTCGAGTCGGATAGCAGGAAAAAATTTAGTTATTATCTGGAAGTTTACCACTACTATGGAGATCAGAATGATTCCAGAGAAAATGGATTCGATATTGGTGCCACATACCGTCCGAACAAGGCTCTTTCCTTATCGGTTTCACCTTTTTATGAATATAACCAGGAAGAACTCCAGTATGTTACTGACATGGATGTAAATGCAGGAAAAAGGTATGTTTTTGCCAGGATCGACCAGAAAACCCTGGGATTGACATGCCGCCTGAATTTGAGCCTGACTCCTGATTTATCAATCCAGCTTTACGGACAGCCCTTCATCTCTTCTGGAAAGTATTCTGAATTCAAGAATATCACTGACTCTAGAGCTAAAGCATACGATGACCGCTTTCATGTATTCACGGAGGATGAGATAGATTATAACCCGGCTGACGAAGATTATTCTATCGACGAGAACCTGGATGGAGTTGTGGATTATACCTTCGAGAGACCGGATTTCAACTTCCTACAGTTCCGGATGAATCTTGTTGTCAGGTGGGAATACATCCCCGGCTCGACCATGTATCTTGTCTGGACTCAGGGAAGGACAGAAACTTCGTCCTTGGGGGATTTTTCCTTCAGAGAGGGAATGCGGGATTTATTCAGCGTCCATCCCCACAATGTCTTCCTGATCAAATTTTCCTACTGCTTCCAGCTTTGATGGAACCAAACCTGCTATTGGATTGTCGCCTTTAAAACACCATCGCCATAGCTTGCAACCAGCTCGAAGGCCTGCTGGGTCTCTTCCAGTGCAAAAGCGTGAGTGGCCATAAAATCGACATTGACCTTTTGGGATGCGATCAGATCAATTGCCCTCTGAGTGCATCTATTCTGCCGTCTGATATTCTGGATGCTGATTTCCTTGCGCCGCAATTTATGAACATCAAAAGAGACCCTGTTTAAATTGGGGATACCGAGGATCAAAAGATCTCCGCCGGGCTTAAGAAGATTGATCGCCTGATCTAAGGCTTCCTGATCTCCGCAGCATTCAAAAATGGCATCAAGTTCGCCGCCGTGCTTCAAGATTTCAGTCACGATATCAGTTTGCACAGGATTTCCGGTCCAGATAGCCCCATTCTTACGGGCAGCCTCAAGCCTCTCAGCAATTTTGTCCGTAGTATAGATTAAACGGATCCCTTCTGCCAGTGCGGCAAGCATAACACTGAGTCCGATCGGCCCACAGCCCAGGACTCCGATGGTCTTCGCACTCGATTTTTTTATGAAATCAACGGCATAGACCCCGATCGACAGCGGCTCAACCAGCACTCCCTGCGCTAGGCTTAATTTCCCGTCAATTTTATAGCAGTTCTCTTCAGGCATTACGATAGATTCACACAAACAGCCCCCCATCTGCCCGGGGAACCCGAGAAACCTAAGGTTTCGACAGGTGTGACGGCGTCCTGCCAAACACTGATCACAGTTGCCGCAGGAAACCGCCGGGTCTACAGCCACTCGGTCACCCTGCGTCACTCGAGTCACTTGATCACCGACTTTTTCTACCACCCCTGCATACTCATGGCCGACTACCCAGGGATATTGGATAACCTGGTTCCCTGAATGGCCATGGAGGTAATAGTGCACATCCGTTCCGCAGATTCCGGCTCTCCCGATTCTAATCAACACGTCTTGGGACGAGCATATATCTGGACGGGGAACATCCCTGATTTCGATCTTCCGGATTCCGGTCAATAAAGCGGCTTTCATCGGATCATTTCCCCTTTCCCTTTTTCTGACCGTAATAGGCTTTGGGACCGTGCTTCCGCAGATAGTGCTTTTCTAAAAGATATTTTGGGAAGGACAGCTTTTTCTCTGTTAGAAGAAGTGTTCCCCAAGCCATCTTTGCCACTTTCTCCAGCGCGAGACTGTTGATAACCGCCTCTTCAGGTGATTTCCCCCATGCAAAAGCACCGTGCCCGGCAACCAGAACAGCCGGCATTTCCAATGGGTCGAGCTGCCTGAAGCGCTCCACGATTACCCGGCCTGTGTTCCCTTCATAATCTTCCTCCACTTCTTTCTTGCTGATCATGCGGGTCAGCGGCACCTCACCGTGGAAATGGTCAGCATGGGTTGTTCCCAGACAGGGTAAAGGACGGCAGGCCTGGGCAAAAATGGTGGCGTAATCGCTGTGGGTATGAACGATGCCTGAAACCTGGGCAAAGGCTTTGTAGATGATCAGGTGCGTGGGGGTGTCCGAAGATGGGTTGAGATTGCCTTCTACTTTTTTTCCTTCCAGGTCCACCACCACCATGTTTTCAGGTTTGAGCCCCTCATAGGATACACCGCTTGGTTTGATGACGACCAAACCTTTTTCACGGTAGCATCCGCTCACATTCCCCCAGGTCAGGGTCACAAGCTTATAGTCAACCAGGTCCTGGTTGGCTTTCCAGACTCTCTCCTTCAGTTCTTTGAGGCTCATGTTACCTTCCTCTGTTTTTCGCGGATGAGGATCAAATCCTTCATCACATTGTACAAGACACCCGATCCTTCCTGTGTGCCGAAGGCATCGTGCAGTTGGCTGTAAAGCCTGAATAACTTCTGGTAGATTTCCCGGTTTTCCTTTTTTGGCTCATAGACTTTTTTGATACCGGTCATAACAGCCTGAGCATCCTCTATTTTAGCAAATCCGCTGAGCTCTTTCCCAGCGGCCACAGCTCCGAACATGGCTGCACCCAAGGCAGGTGTCTGGTCGCTCCTGGATAATTTCATCGGGCGCCCGATGATATCTGCATAGATCTGCATCAGAAATGGATTTTTGCTGGCCAGCCCTCCGCAGTTAACAATCTCTTCCACAGCCACCCCGTATTCCCTTATGCGGTTGATTATAGTCAGGGCCCCAAAGGCCGTTGCCTCAATCAGAGCCCTGTACATTTCATGGGCCTGGGTGTGGAGTGTCTGACCGATGATAAGCCCGCTCAGTCTGACGTCCACCAGTATGGTACGGTTTCCGTTGTTCCAGTCCAAAGCAAGGAGGCCGTGTTCGCCCGGTTTCTGTTTGGCGGCTTCGATCTCCAGATTTTTAAACTTTTCGTCGGTTGTCTTTCCGTATTCATCAGGAACCAGATGATTCATGAACCATAAAAAAATATCCCCCACCGCAGATTGTCCGGCTTCGATGCCATAATAACCAGGAAGCACAGAACCATCCACGATTCCGCAGACTCCGGGGATATCGGCAACTCCCTTGTGTTTGGGGGAGACCGTGATGTCACAAGTGCTTGTTCCCAAAATCTTGACAAGGGTTCCTTCCTTGACTCCGGCGCCGACACCTCCCATGTGGGCATCGAAGGCTCCCACTGCTATGGCGATACCTGGTTTCAGGCCGAATTTTTTTCCCCACTCCGGTGTGAGCCTTCCCACGAGTTGGTCAGAAGGCACGGCTTTCTCATAGAGCCTATCCCGCAGCTCTGCTAGGGCCGGGTGCAAGGCAGCAAGATATTCTTTGTCTGGGAGGCCGCCCCATTCATCGCTGTACATCGCCTTGTGACCGGCAGCGCACACGCTGCGCAGGATTCTCTTAGGCCGAGTCTCTCCGGTCAGCACAGCCGGGATATAATCACAGATCTCCACAAAACTGAAGGCGGCATCGAAGACGTCGGGGGCGGTATTCTTGCAGTGGAGGATCTTGCTCCAGAACCACTCGGAAGAATAGGTGCCGCCTATTTTCGCCAAGTATTCCGGATGCATCTTGCGGGCCTTCTCTGTGATTTGAGCCGCTTCGGCGTGGCTGGAATGGTCTTTCCAGAGCCAGACCATGGCATTCAAATTATCCCGGAATTCCGGCAGTAATCCCAAAGGCGTGCCCTCTCTGTTGACAGGTACAGGGCTGCTTCCTGTGGTGTCGATCCCGATGCCGACGATGCTGGCCGGATCAAAACCTAGGAAATTATCCCTGGCTTGCCGGATGGCCTCTCGGATACTCCCTTCCAGACTTGCAAAGTAATCTTCAGGATTCTGCCTGGCAACATTCGGATCTGCTGGATCCAGCAGAACACCGTCTTGCCCGGAGGGATAGCTGAAGACATGACTGGCCAGCTCGTTGCCGTTCTCCAGGTCTACGATCAGAGAACGGCAGGAATTGGTCCCGAGATCCAACCCAACGGCATATTTTTTCATCCTTATTTTCCTGATCAGAAGAAAGTCATTTATTATTATATTGAATAAATACTATCTTTGCTTGTGTGGATTTTTTAATTGTTCAAATCTCTTATAAAAAATCCGCTCTCTTTTATTTGACCAGAATCAGGGGAGAAAAGTAAATCATGACTGTGGCGATTATTGCCAGGACGATGAGCGATAGAACGAGATCCCTTTTTGTCCAGCTAGCGCGGGAGGTCTGCTTATCCTCGGCTGAGGTGGTGGCGTAAGTTAGGCCCTGAATCTTTTCGTAAGAGGGCGGTCGGGTGAACATGCTGACCACCACCATCAAGCCGATGCAAACCAGGGTTAAATAAACGCAGAAGTACAGGTAATTGACATGGGCAAAAGTGTACAGCCACCCACTCAGCGATTCCTTGTTGAGCTCTGCAGCCAGACGCAGCATACCGATGACGAATCCTCCCACCAGTGCGGTCAGAGCTCCCTTAGAATTTATCCTTTTCCAGAATATCCCCAGGATAAAGACCGAAAAGATGGGAGGGGCCAGGTAAGACTGGACACTCTGGAGATAATGATAAAGCTCTCCGGAGATGTATTTCATGAAAGGAATCCAGAGTATGCCGCTAACAACGACCACGGCGGTTGCAACCCGGCCGACAAAGACCAGCCTTTTTTCTGAGGCTTTTGGCCTGATTTTTTTATAAATGTCCATGGTAAAAAGGGTGGAGCAGGAGTTGAAAACAGCAGCCAGAGAGCTCATCAGAGCAGCCAGCAATCCACCCACCACAAGTCCCCTGATGCCGGCGGGAAGCAGGGCCTTGACCAAGGTGGGAAAGGCCTGGTCAGAAGTCCCGAGCTGAAGCTGGCCTGTCTTGGCTAAGGCATAGGCAATCACCCCGGGAATAAAGAATATGAAGAAGGGAAACAGCTTCAGATAGGAGGCGAATATGCTCCCCCGTCTGGCCTGTTCTTCGTTTTTGGCAGCCAGGGCCCTCTGGACGATGACCTGGTCTGTGCACCAGTACCATATCCCTACGATGGGTGCAGCCAGGATCATCCCTAGCCAGGGAAAATCGGGGTGGTTAAGGGGCAAAAACAGGTTGAGGTGGTCGGTTCCTGCGATCGACACCAGGTTGCTCCATCCTCCGATTTTGATCAGCCCCATGATGGTGACAGTGATCGAGCCGAGGAGCAAAACAAAGGCCTGAAGGCTTTCAGTGTAGACCACAGCTCGCAGACCACCTAGTATGGTGTAGATGCCGGTCAGGATCACCGTGATCAAAGCACCGGTCCAGAATTCAACACCCATCAGGGTCTGAAACACCACTGCACCAGCGTAGACCGTGACCGATACTTTTGTCAGCACATAGGCGACTAGAGAGATCAGCGAAAGAAACCAGCGGGCTTTGGGAGAATAACGCCTCTCCAGGAATTCCGGCATGGTGAATACCTTGCTCCGCATGTAAAAGGGAACAAAAACCCATCCCAGGAGCAGAATACACCAGGCGTGGAGCTCATAGTGACCCATAGCCACTCCGCTTTTTGCGCCGGTTCCAGCTAACCCTACGATGTGTTCGGAGCCGATGTTGGAGGCAAAAATAGCTGTCCCTATCACAAACCAACCCACATGCCTCCCTGCAAGAAAATATTCAGTGGATGTGTCCTGCTTCTGCCGGATCACCCACCAGGCAATTCCCAAAATAACCAGAAAATAAAGAGCAACTACTGACCAGTCTAAAAGCTGCAACCCCTGCATAGGTTCGTCCCTCCTTCCTTATTTAGTGAAGTCTTATTTTTTATATTAACTCCATGAACATGTCAAATCATTTGAACACTCATTTGAAGAGTAAGCATTCTTTTCCCAAATGGATAACTTCTGCTTCTGCAGAAAACATTTTTGTTGCGCCTGAAAGCATCCTCAAGACTGTGATGAATTTAAATATAATATGCTGAATAAAAAAGGGTGAGGGATGGGGAAATAAGGATGCTTACGTTCCGCCCCCTTGATTTGACCATCCTGAAGGGCCGTGTTATAAAGATTGCACTGAAAATTGTTTTTATTACAGGATATTTACCCTAAAAAGAGGAGGAGAGAATGACTCCAAAGATGAAGGCCTGGTCGCGGATTGCCACTGGTTTGATAATGGTTATCCTGCTTGCTTTCAGCATACACTCTTTACTGGCCAAGCAGGATACAGAAAACAGGATCATTATCAGCGCTGACCAGGGCAAACACATCATCTGCAGGAACATCTACGGACACTTTTCCGAACACCTGGGACGATGCATCTATGAAGGCTATTGGGTGGGAGAGGACAGCCCGATTAAAAATGTGCGCGGCATCCGTCAGGATGTGGTGGAGGCTCTGAAAAAAATAAAGATCCCAGTGCTTCGTTGGCCGGGGGGATGCTTTGCAGACGAGTATCACTGGAAAGACGGGATCGGCCCGCGGAGCGAGCGCCCTACGATGGTAAACACCCACTGGGGCAGAGTGACAGAAAACAATCACTTCGGCACTCACGAATTCCTGGATCTGTGCGAGCAACTGGAATGCAAGCCCTATATTTGCGGGAATGTGGGGAGCGGGACAGTGCAGGAAATGCAGGAGTGGGTCGAGTATATCACTTTTGACGGGATCAGTCCGATGGCTGACCTCCGCCGGCAAAACGGCAGAGACAAGCCCTGGCAGCTCAAATTTTTCGGAGTGGGCAACGAGAACTGGGGCTGCGGGGGAACCATGCGGCCTGAGTATTATGCCGATGTCTACAGACGGTACCAGACCTATGTCCGAAACTTCTCTGGAAACAGAATTGCCAAGATCGCCTGCGGAAGCTACGGCGACAATACCCACTGGACAGAGGTTCTGATGCGGGAAGCCAGAGACCTGATGGGAGGGCTGAGCTTCCATTACTACACGGTGCCGGGTGGATGGGGAAACAAAAATTCCGCCACCGAGTTTAGCGAAGCCGACTGGTTTGAAACGATGAAGCTCGGCCTGCGTATGGAAGATTTCATACAAACACATTGTACAATCATGGACAGGTACGACCCGGAAAAACAGGTAGGGCTCTTTGTGGATGAATGGGGAACCTGGTATGAGGTGGAGCCTGGAACTAATCCCGGCTTTCTCTACCAGCAGAACACGCTCCGGGATGCCCTGGTGGCTGGCCTAACGCTGAATATTTTCAACAACCACTGCGACAGGATCCGCATGGCCAACCTGGCCCAGACTATCAATGTGCTTCAGGCCGTGATCCTCACTCAGGGCGAGGAGATGATTCAAACGCCCACCTATCATGTGTTTGACTTGTACAAAGTCCACCAGGATTCAACTCTCCTGCCCGTCAACCTGCAGTGCTCCCGGTACAGCTTCAGAACCGAAGATATCCCTTTGCTGAGCGTTTCGGCATCCCGGGATAAAGAGGGAAAAATCCATATCTCCCTGTGCAACCTGGATCCGAATCAAGCCGCAGAGGTTCTGTGTGAAATCCGTGGGACTCAGGCGAAAATCGTCTCCGGCCGCGTACTCACCGCAGCAAAAATGAACGCCCACAACACCTTTGAAAGCCCCCATACAGTCAAGACAGAAGCTTTCCAGGATTTTCGATTGAAGGATAACAAAATACAAACCACATTACCCTCAAAGTGTGTGGTTGTTTTGGAGATCGAATGACAGAGGCCTGTAAATCCGCGAAGCTAAGCTACCGCGCAAGCTCGATTGATTTTTAGGAGATATTTTCCTGTTTCGGGAAATACAGAAGATGGCCAGCGGCAAAATTCAGTGTTATTTTACCCGCCATTCGTGGACGCCTCCAGAAAAATTGGGCTGGGACTGGATTTCCAAACGTAAGCCCGTGGTCCTGACGGTCTCGAAGGTTACTTTGTTGTATTCATCTTTTTTAACCGCGTATTCATCCTCGGTGTAAACCGGCTTCCATTCTTTCCCATCCCAGTAGAGAATGCGCCAGGACTGGGGCACTCTGCATTCTCCTCTTCCTGTATCATCGAACCAATAGACTTCGGCCATGGAGACTTCCGCCATTTCCGGAAAATCATACTGAATCCACTCTCTCGTGCCTTTGCGGGGCCACCAGTGAAAAAAAGGCACTTCATGGTCAAAGGAACTCTTCGGCTCCAGCTGGTCGTTGACCGCCTCCGAATTTTTGCCGTATGAGGCACTCACCCGGCTGGTCGATGCTAGGGTCGGACGTCCCAAAGGATTAACAGAGGATTCTTCCCGGGCCAGCCAGACAGCCATCTCTCCTTTACCCCGATGGGCCCATGCATAATAAGGAATAGCCAGGAAATCCTGTTCAGATTTCTCCAAGGTTTCCCCCTCCTCACCCACCTTGAAGGCCATCGCTTTTCCTGTGATAACCTGTACGCCTCCGAGTTGGTCCGGGCGAAATTCGGTACCCAAAAGAGCATCGTCGGGTAAGAGAAGGTTACGGACATGGCCTTCGGGATTATCCGGCCATTCCGCACAATACACAATAGGCCCACGCTCCAGGGCAACCTTTCCCCGGTCCGCCTCTACGCTCTCATGGGCTACCACTCGGCGGATGGGCATGGGAAGATTGAACTCGATTGTATCGCCCTTCTCCCAGGCGCGCTGGATGCGGGCATAGCCTTTGTCCATATTCAGAGGCACGGACTCTCCGTTAACCTTCAGTCTGATTTCCTGTTCTTCGGAATTTTGATAGCGATAAAGATCGCTGGGCATGGGTTTATCTTGAGCCCATCCCGGGACGCGAAGGCAGACTGTGAACTTCTCTTTTTTATTCTGAGGAGTCACTCTGATCTTGACAGCTCCATCCCAGGGATAGCGTGTCTCCTGAGCGATATTCACCGTGCTCTTCTCCATTTCCACCGAGGCCTCATTGGCCACATACAGGTTGACATAAATGTTTCTGCCGCTGTGAGCATAGACATAGCCAGGGACCGAAGCGATGAAGCGGGTCATGTTTCCCGGACAGCAGGCACAGCCGAACCAGGGGCTTCTCTCATGCTGCCCCACGGACTCCAAGGGATTGGGATAAAAGAACTTTGTTCCGTCCAGGGAAACACCCGAAAGAAGTCCGTTATAGAGAGTCCGTTCCATCACATCGATATATTTGGCCTCTCCGTGGAGGAGAAAGAGACGAAGGTTCCAGAACACATTGCCTATAGCTGCGCAGGTCTCGTTGTAGGCACTCATGTTGGGGAGCTCGTAATTTTCTCCGAAAGCCTCACCCGAAGACTTCGCGCCGATTCCTCCGGTCAGGTAGAGTTTCTTGCTCGCCACATTATCCCAGATCCGGTCAATAGCCTCGAGATAATCTTCGTCTCCTGTGAGAGCTGCAATATCTGCCATGCCGGAGTACATGTAGGAGGCCCGGACTGCATGCCCGACAGCCTCATCCTGTTCGATCACCGGTATATGGTCCTGGTTGTATTTTCCGCCCAGCTTACGCCCGTCTAACGGCTTGCCCCTCACGTCCAGGAAGAATCGTGCCAGATCGAGATATTTCCTTTCCCCTGTAACGCGGTACAGCTTGACCAATCCCATCTCGATGACCTGGTGGCCTGGTGGCTCCCGGCGTTTACCCGGGCCGAAAACCTTTCCCACCAAGTCGGCATTTTTCAGCGCGATATTCAGCAGGTTTCGCTTTTTTGTGGCCTGATAGTGGGCTGCGGCTGCCTCATACAGGTGCCCGGCATTGTAAAGTTCGTGGCTGCTGCTGAGATTGGACCAGCGCTCATCGCCGAACCAGTTCTTCAGATGCTCTGCCCTGTTGGTCCTTGCGGTATAAAGATAACCATCTTCTTCCTGGGCTGCGGCGATGAGATCAATCAAGCGATCCAGGTATTTTTCAAGTTCAGAGTCAGGCTTGACCATCAGGGCATAGGAGGCTCCTTCCAGAGTCTTATAAATATCCGTATCGTCGAAGGGATAATTTCCCTGCTGTTCACCCTGCTTCCTGCCTCCGGCAATGGCAAAGTTGTCCACACGGCCGGTCTCTTCGCATTTCTGGAAGGCATGAGGAATGGTAACAGTGCGATTGGTCTCTATCCTGGAGGCCCAGAATTCATCAGTGATCTTTACGGCAGTGAAAGGAACCGGCTGGAAGAGGTAGTCTCTTGCTGTCTGTGACCTCTGACAGACCAGAAGTGTGAGTATCAAAGCCGCTGTTATAAAAATTCTCGAATGAATCCTCATCATACCTCCTTGCACCAGGATTACTGCCTGTATATTACCACAATTTGCTCTTTTCCCAAGCCAACACTCTGGTTTTTTACCTGTTGAATTCCTGCTCAAGATATATCACGGACAGAATAGCGGGTCAATCCTGAAAAAAATGAGAAATATGCTATGGAAGGAGTGTTCCAAAAAAAAAGAATTCTTTCCTGAAGTGCGGAAAAAGGTGATCTGTTTATCCATGTATTAATTTTTTTAATTATATTATTAAAAATAATTAAATAATTTAATTTATTACTTGACAAAATGAATTTTTTGTGGCATATAAAATAAGAAAAATTAATTAGAGGAAGTAATTATCTCCGAAATGATGATACAACAGCAGTCAGGTAAGCCCGCGGAGCATCGGTTCCTGTCCATCCTCGCCGAGACCCTCCCACCCGCCACTATGGGCTTCGGATGGACAGAAGCCTTGCTCACTCTCCTCCGGATGACTTTCTCATCAGCTTATCTGACTGTTTTTGAATCTGTCACGGAAAAGAGGGTGCTTACATGGAGGGAAAAAAATGGCAAAAGATTGGCATGAATTAACCAGATTAACAGAGGGATATCCTTTGACTGTTGAGAGAGTGAGGATCAAAGAGAGGGACATTGTGCTGGAAGGCAGCTTTGAACTTCCACCTCTTGCTCGCTTGACCATGGAGGACCAGATTTTTATAACCGCCTTTGTCCGAAGCCATGGTTCGATCAAAGAAATGGAAGAGTTATTCAACGTCAGCTATCCCACGATTAAGAACCGGTTGAACAGGATTTCACGGCAGCTTGAATTCGTGGAGATCAATCCTCCTCCCTCCAAGAGCGAAATCATTGCCCGACTGGAAAGGGGTGAGATCTCGGTTGAGGAAGCTTTGCAAAGCTTGAGGAGACAATCATGATTCCCATCCTGATGAGGATGAAAATTGCGGAGAGGGGCAGGAAGAAAGTGAATCTTTACTTCCCTATCATTCTTTTATGGATCGTGGTCCTTGCCCTCCTGATCGTATTGCTTCCATTCGTCCTGATAGCAGCCCTGATCCTCTGGCCTCAAGGTTATGGGAAGATACCTCTTGTCGTGTATGCAATGCTCTTTTCATTAATCTTCTCTTTATCCGGCCTGCATATCCAGGTCGAAGACAAAAAGAATCAAATACTGATTATCTTAAAATAATGGAGGATAACTATGAGTGAAGAACGACGCAAAATTTTGGAGATGCTTCAAGAAGGAAAAATCAGTGTGGATGAGGCAGAGAGACTCCTTTCTGCTCTTTCCTCTCCTGAGGTTGAGGAGAGAGAAATCTCTTCTGAGAAAGGAAAACTGAAATATTTGCGTATTCTTGTCGAGCCAGGACCAGGATCTGAAGAAAAGGAAAGAGTGAATGTCCGTGTTCCCTTGAAGTTGATAAGAGCAGGACTTAAACTGGCTTCTTTCATCCCCAAGCATGCCCAGACAAAGGTGAATGAGGCCTTGCAAGAGAAAGGAATCGATTTCGATTTTAAAAAGGTGACATCAGAAGACCTGGAAGATCTGATCTCTCAGCTTGACGACCTGACAGTAGAGGTGGAAGGCAAAGAGACAGTCCGCATCTATTGTGAATGAAGCATTGGCCTCGATCATATGATGATCTCCTTGGGGATCTCGGCGGCCTCTTTTCCTCCGGCGAAGAGCTTCCCGGATTTTGCTTTCAGGAAATTATTCTCCCTCCACATCGCTTCCTTCAGGTTTTGCCGGACTTTCCTCCTCACCGAAGAGATCGAGCTGGCCGCTTTTAATCTTATCGATGATATCTTTGAGGACAGGATATTTTTGGAGGAGATCATGGGGTATGTCCAGTTTCTCCCCTGTGATCATGTTCTTAATCTGGAGGGCATTGGCTAGAGCCTGGCCCCGGTAGTGGTTGTTGGTGATGATGTAGACCTTATCGCTTTTTTTCCCCAGTTCTTTTATTCTCTCAACCCATTCTTCTAGCTCTTCTTTGGTATAGAGATAGTTGTATCTCTCATCGCGACCTGCATCTTCCCTGAACCAGTTTTTATAGTTCCGGCCGTGAAGACGGACATAGGAGAATCGGAGGTTGGTGCTTATGGCACTGGGACGGATGGAATTGCGGAATATAGGTTGATCAATATTGCAAAAGCCCACATTGTTCTCGGAAAGCAAGGCGAAGAAGTGGGGGTTGTTCCAGGAAGAATGTCTTACTTCTATGGCCAGAGGATAATCCGAGAAGAGTTCGAAAAGGCTCGCCAGGTATTCATAATGAGAAGCCGTAGCGATGAAAGACCAAGGAAATTGAACGAGAACGGCGGCTAATCTGCTCTTGACTCTCAGCGGCTCGATTCCCAGCTTGAACTCATCCACATCCTTATGAGTGAAGTCTTTTCTCTGGTGGGTGAAGATCTGATGGAGCTTGACTGCAAAAAGAAAATCGGGATGAGCCGCCACTTTTTTTATCCAGGAGAGGGTCATATATAGAGGAGGATGTCTGTAGAACGTGCTGTTTATCTCTACAATGTTGATGTAATCGGCTAGAAAGATAAGGGGATGAAAATTTCGTCCCTTGCTTGCAGGATAGACGACGCCTTCCCAGTCCTTGTAGCTCCAGCCGGCTGTTCCGATATAATAGCTGGCCATAGGGCCTTTATTTTAAACGAAAGACGTAAATTTTCCAAAAAAAGATTGCGACCAAAACTTTTTTTGTTTATCATGTTTAGGAAAATCGAGGAAGGCAGGAATGAGAAAAGCAGGCATGATTTTTGCGCTTTTTCTCATCCTTTTTCCCTGTTGCAGCAGGACGGAGAAAGATCTTTACACCATGGGCATCTTTCAGGTTGATGATGCTCCTCACTTGAATGAAGTCCGAAAGGGATTTCTACGGGCATTGGAAGACAACGGGTTGGTGGATGGAGTGAACATTCGGCTGATTATCAGGAACGGAATGGGAGATATTCCCGAAGTCCATAGAATTGCCAGGGAATTCGTAGAGAAGAAGGTTGACATGATAGTGGCCATTTCCACTTCCTCTCTTCAAGCCGCCCTTCATGCCACTCACCAAATCCCCATCATATTCTCTTCTGTGGCCAACCCTTACCTGGCTGGAGCAGGAAAGTCTGCTCAAAATCATAAGGAGAATGTTTCCGGCGTTTCCTCGAAAGGGCCCATAAAAGAGAGCCTTGTTTTTCTCAGAGAAATTCTTCCTCAGGCGAAAAGAGTGGGTACGTTATGGACACCTGCTGAGATCAATTCTGCATTCTATCTGGAGCTGGCAAAAGAAGCAGCCAGTGAGTTGGGCCTGGAAATAGTAGATATCCCCATCACCAACAAGAGCGAGGTTCTTCTCGCTGCTCAGGCTCTGGTTAACGAGAAGATCGATGCCATTTATCAGATCTCTGATAACACCATCAACGCTTCCTTCGAGGCCGTAGGGAGGGTGGCAGAGGAAAACAGCATTCCCCTTCTGGGGGGATTCCTTCTCTCTACCCATCTGGGAGCCTGCGCGGCATTGGGTTGGGATTTTTTTGATATGGGTTATAAATCTGGCCTCATGGCTATCCAGGTTAAAAACGGAAAAAGCCCAGGGGATATCCCTTTCCAATATATGGATAAAATCAGGTTGTATTTAAATTTAAACGCAGCCAAGAAACAAAATGTTGAATTTTCTGAAAAGGTTCTTAACCAGGCAGACGAAATCATCGGCATCGAGGAGAATTCGCCTCAGAATTCTGAAGTCCGATGAAAAAAATCTTGGGATATTTTTTCCTCTCTCTTTTTCTCCTTTTCTTAGGTATTGTGTTCTTCCTCTTGGTATATTTCTTCCGATCCATTCCTGGGATAAAGGGAAAACGATCTCTCGAAGGCCTTAGCTCTGAAGTGAGGATCATCAAGGATAGCTGGGGAGTTCCTCATATCTTCGCCCGAAATGAAAAAGACCTCTATTTCGCCTGCGGTTACATCCATGCCCAGGAAAGAATGTGGCAGATGGACCTGAACAGGAGGGCTGGATACGGCAGGCTTTCTGAGATCTTCGGGGAAAAAACTCTTGACAAGGACAGGCTTCTCAGGAATTTTTCTCTCAGAGAGGCTGCCTTAAGAGACCTTGAGAAGGTTTCCTCAAAGATGAAGGAACTTCTCATCTGCTACGCTAAAGGCGTGAATGCCTGGATGGATTCCCGGGGATGGAATTGGCCTCCAGAGTTTTTGCTTCTCCGCTATCGCCCAGAACCTTGGCAACTCGTTGATTCGCTGTTGGTGAGAGGGATCATGGCTTTAGCCCTTTCCTACGAATATCAAAACGAAGTTATAAGAGCGAGACTTGTCAAAAAGCTTGGCCCGGAAGAGGCTCTTTCCATTTTAGAAGAAGGAGCTGTTATTCCTTCCCACGAGTTGGCGGCCATCTCTCTTTCCCCCTTGTTGAGAACACATGGCAGTCAAGGAAGTAACAGTTGGGTTCTTGGAGGAAGCAAGACCGTATCTGGAAAACCTCTCTTGGCCAACGATCCACATCTTGAAATCAGCCTTCCCCCAATCTGGTATGAAATCCATCTGAATTGTCCCACCATGAATGTTGTGGGTGTATCCATTCCTGGTAGTCCCCTGGTGATTCTTGGTCATAACCAGCATATTGCCTGGGGAATGACCTATTCCACCGCTGATTGTCAGGATCTTTATCTGGAAAAATTCAATGATTCCAGGGATATGTACTTGAATGGGAAAGATTGGAAATCCCTGTACAAAAGCCAAGAGAAGATCAGAATCAGAGGAAGGAAAGAGGCTAAAAAGATGGAAATCCTGTGGACAGAGCGAGGTCCTGTAGTCTCTCCCATAATTTTGGAAACTCAGGTCCCCGTATCGCTCCGCTGGACTCTTTATGAGGGAGGGAGGACTTTTGAGGCCTTTTATCTTCTCAACAAAGCCGGCAATTGGGAGGAGTTCAAGGATGCACTCAAGCTGTTTGATGCTCCTTCTCACAATTTTGTCTATGCTGACAGGTATGGCAACATCGGTTATTACCTAAGCGGGAGAATACCTCTCAGGCCAGCAGAAGTTGCTCTTTATCCTTTTCCAGGATGGGTTGAGGATGGGCAATGGCAGGGAGAGATAGCCGAGGAGGATAAGCCACACCTTTTTAACCCAGAGAAGGGATACATCGTTACCGCAAACAACAAGATCATTCCCGAGAATTATCCCTATTATGTGAGTCTTGACTGGGATGCTCCATTCAGAGCCGAAAGAATAGAAGAGCTGCTTCTGCAGAAGGAAAGGCAAGATGCGGAAACATTGAAGCATATTCAGAATGATATATATTCCAAGAGGGCGGAGCTTATTCTGCCTCTTCTCCGGGAAATTAAAGGAGAAAAAACCGCCCTCAAAGAATCGCTTGATATCCTCAAAGAATGGGATTTGCAGGTGAATTCTCAAGAAGGAGCAGCCCTTTTTCTGGCCTTCATGGATGCTCTCCATGAAGAAGTGTTTCAGGATGAGCTGGGCAAAGAGTTCGAGAGCTTCGATTTTTTTTACCGACGCAAGAAAGCCGGACTCCTTCGTATTCTTTCTGAGCCTTTTTCCCCCTGGTTTGATGACAAGGAGACAGATTCTCGCGAGAGCCGGGAGCGCATCTTTGAGGTCAGCCTGGAGAAAGCCCGACAGAGGCTGGAGAAGAAATACGGTGCTGTGGAGAACTGGGATTGGACCAGGATGCATGCCATCACTTTTCGTCATGTGCTGGGCCAATCTCCTCTCTTGAGATTTTTTAACCGAGGCTCTTATCCTCTGGATGGTAATGCTTTTACAGTGAAGGTTTCTTTCTCCCTAAGAGATTCCGGAGTCACCCACGGCGTCTCCTACCGTCAGATCATAGACCTCGGCGATCACCGCAACTCAATCTGTGTCATCACTTCTGGTCAGAGCGGTCATGTCTTGAGTCATTTCTATGATGATCAGATTCCCCTCTGGCTGGGAGAGCTTTATCATCCTATGCTTTTCTCTTCAGAGGAGATAGAAGATGCGGCCAAGGGCGTTCTTTTGCTCAAGCCCTTGAAGGAAGACTCCCAATAGTGAAAAATAAGAAGAGAGAGGGGTGAAAGATGAAAATCTGCGGACTCCTAACAGAAGATCATATTTTTCTGGATTTGAAGCCTGGAGATAAAAAAGAAGTTCTCCAAGAGTTTGTTTCGGGCCTTAAAAGAAGGGGATTGATAACTGAAGAAGGAATAATCTTGGGTGAACTCTTGAAAAGAGAAAGCCTGGGAAGTACTGGTTTGGAGAAGGGGATTGCCGTTCCACATGCTTTAACGGATAAGATTAAGAAGCCTCTTCTTGCTCTGGCATTAATAAGAAAAGGTGTGGATTTTGAAGCGGCAGACAAGAGGTCGACCTATGTCATTCTTATCCTGCTGGGTACTAAAAACAATCCTGGTTATCAGCTAAAGGTCTTGGCCCATATCTGTCGACTGGTGAAGGAAACCAGAGTCGTGGAGAAGATAAAAAAAGCCAAATCTCCCAGTGATATCTGTTCAATATTTGAGGAAGAAGAAGTAAAGATCTGATGAAACTTTTAATAGTGATACTCAACAAGGTGGAAAAACTGGAGGAAGTGCTGGAAGGCTTTATTGAAATCGGTATCACAGGGGCTACTGTTATAGACAGCGTTGGCATGGGCCAAATTCTCTCTGAGGAAGTTCCCATTTTTGCCGGATTGAGATTCATGTTTGCTGGCAATAAACCTCACAACAAAACCATTTTTTCTGCAATTCGAGATGAGAAAGAAATGCCGGCCATCGAGCTTCTGCGCAAAATCTTGGGAGATATAAATCAGCCAGGAACAGGAATTGTCTTCACTATTCCCATAGAGAGAGTGGAAGGCTTGAAGCCTGAGATTTAGTCTTTATGAAAGTCTTTTTTGCTTTTGGCCTTCTTATCCTCATCGCCTTTCTCGGTTCTCGCTTCCTTTTCAGGGGAAAGAAATTCCTCACTCCGGTCAATTATTTCGTTCTTTCCGGGTTGATTTATATTTTTTTGGGCATTGTCCTGGGTAAACATGGACTCAATGTTTTGAGCCAGGAGGTACTCAAAGGGCTTCATCCTCTGATCAGTTTGGGATTAGGCTGGATCGGATTTCTGTTCGGCTTTCAGCTTGAGTTCCGCTATCTTCGACGTTTCCCCCGAAAATTCATCAGTCTTTCTTTTCTGCAGTTTTTTTTCGTTTTTGTTCTAGTCAGCCTAATCTTTGCCTGGATTTTGTCTGTTTTATTTTCATCTCAACCCTCCTACCTTCTTTATGGGATGGCTGTGGCCTTTGGTCTTCTGGCAAGTCTCAGCTCACCTACTCTCCTCAATTTTGCTACTTCGATAATACCCAGGAAGGGAGATTATTATTACCTGGCACGATTTCTAGTCAGCGTCAGCGGATTTTGGGCGATTAGTGGCTTGATTCTCATTTCATCTTTCTGGCGCTATCCCTTTTCTAGGCAGAAGGTCTTTCTGGAAGGTCTTATCCTTTTTTCTTCTTTGCTCCTCTTTGCTCTCTTAATCGGAGCTTCGTTCCATTTTCTCACCAGAAAGAGAGCCACAGGACAGGATATTTTTGTCTTTCTACTAAGTTTGGTGTTTTTCGCATCCGGTGCTGCTTTCTTTTTCAACCTTTCTCCTCTCTGCGTATGTATGGTCATGGGCATAGCCTTCTCCAACCTCACCAGGATTCAAGAGAAAGTATACCCTCTTCTTCTCTCGGCTGAGAAGCCATTCTACATAACTTTTTTGATACTCATCGGAGCTCTATGGGAACTTGATTTTCAATACACTATTGCCATATTAGTCGGGCTTATTGTGATTTTGAGGGTTATTGGTTTTTCTCTTCCTCTAAAGCCTGCTGGTGGATTGCTTGATTTTTCTTATCGTCTTCCTTTCCGTTTCGGACTCTGTTTTCTCTCACCAGGAGGCATAGCAGTGGCATTTGCCATCAGTATCAAATTGATGTATCCGTTGCCTCTTACCGATATCTTTTTTTCCACAGCTCTATTTTCCATCATCATCAGTGAGTTTATAAGCCCCTGGGCTTTGAAAATATCTTTGGTAAGGCTTGAGTCAGAAGAATGAGTGTCATTGTCCTTTTCCTCGTCCTCGCGGTTATGCTTTTTCTCAGAAGTCCTTTCTCTGCTCCCTTTTCTCTTCCTGAACAGGGATCCTCCCTTGCCCTGGGCTTCATCATGATTTTTGCCTTTTTAGGGGGAAAGAATATCAACCGACTCAAGCTTCCTCAAATCACGGGATATATTCTGGCAGGAATTGTTTGTGGCCCTTATCTTCTCAAACTCCTGCAAACAGGAGAAGTCCATGACTTGCAACTCTTGGATGGATTGGCCTTAAGTCTGATAGCTTTGACCGCTGGTGGAGAGATGGATCGAGAAAGGCTCAGAGGAAGCTGGCGTGCCATTACTTTTCTTGTTTTTTCCCAGACAGTTTTTATCGTGGGTGGAGTTATTCTTTTTGTATGGCTTTTTCGCTCGTTCTTTTCCTTTTTTTCGGGAAAGCCCGGACTTGAAGTCTTGGCTATCTCTCTTCTCCTGGGAACTCTGGCCACAGCCACTTCGCCTTCTACCACCATAGCTGTCATCACCGAGAGTCGGTCCAAAGGAAAGTACACAGACCTGATCCTGAGCGTAGCTGTAGTCAAAGATTTTGTGCTGATCATCTTTTTTGCTTTTTCCCTTTCTTTCTCTAAGTCCCTGGTTTTCCCTGGACAGGCGTTTGATTTCGGATTTCTTCTCCGTATTTTGTCAGAGATCGGCGGTTCTGTTCTCTTAGGGATTGTCGTGGGCATAGGAATCACCCTTTATCTGAAATTTGTTAAAAAAGAGATCACTGTATTCATATTGAGTGTTGCCTTCTTTACCTATCAGATTTCACAAAGTTTCGGCTTGCATCCTCTCCTTGTCTGCCTGCTTGCTGGCTTTTTGGTCAAGAATTTTTCCTCCCAGGGCGAAAGCCTGATCGACGCTCTAGAAAGAAGCTCTGTTCCTGTTTTCATCATCTTTTTTGCCATTTCTGGAGCGTCCATCGACCTTGGAGCCCTGCGGAGAAGCTGGACTTTAGCACTTTTATTTGTCATCTGGAGAGGAGTTCTCAAGTTTTGCGGAACCTATGCCGGTGGTAAGCTGGCTAAAGAAGATTCAGTCATCAACAGGAAGAGTTGGGCAGGTTTCATCTCCCAGGCCGGTGTAGCTCTGGGAATGGCTGTAATCATCGAGCGCACTTTTCCTTCATGGGGAGGAGAGTTCAAGATACTGGTCTTGGCTGTGATCGCTATCAATCAAATTATCGGTCCTGTGCTTCTGCAAAGATTCTTGGCAAAGGTCGGCGAAACAGGAAAAAAAGATTCCTAGGGTAAGACTCCGTCATTAATTTTATGCCTAGGGTTGAATTTATGCTTCAGACTTTCATTTCTGAAGAAGCATATTATCGGGCTTTAAAGAGGAAAGCTGATGATGTATTGGCTCTTACCGATTGCCACTGCCTCTCTGATGGCTCTATGGGTAAGCTTTGAGGCGAGGAAGAAGGCCCTATCAAGAGGATTGCCTTTTACTAAGTAGGCAAGAAGGCTTGAAGAGAAAAAACATCCTGTCCCATGGACTCTTTTCCTGACTTCTTTCTTTTTCAGAGCAAAAAAATCTTTTCCGTCAAAGAGGATGTCAATTTTTTGTTCGGGTAAGTGTCCTCCTTTAACCAGGCAGGGAATCCGGGTGAGCTGATAGATTTTTTCGGCAGCTTCCTTCATCTCATCGGCTGTTCTGACGCTATTCCTTGATATAAGCGCAGCCTCTTCCAGGTTGGGAGTGAGGAGAGTGGCTTTTCCTTTAATGGCTCGGATATAACTGGATAGAGCATCCCTGTCAATAAGCCACTGGCCCGAGCTGGATTTGAAGACCGGGTCAATTACCCTGGGAATGCTGGAATGCTGGGATAAAATCCTGGCAACCACCTGAATATTTTCTTCGGATGCAACCATCCCTACCTTGATGCCGGAGAGGGTAAAATCCTCTTTAACTGATTGGTACTGACTCCACAGAAATTCAGGTGGAAGGCTGTGCATTTCGTTAACCGCTTTGGTGTTTTGTGAAGTCACAGAGGTCAGGATGGCCATTCCCATAAAGTCAAGGAAGCGAAAGACATTCACATCGAGAAGCACTCCGGCGCCGGAAGTGGGATCGTACCCAGCTACGGAAAGGAGAATTTTTTTCACCACTGGAGTGCCTTACTTTACCGCATTCATTTTAGATGAAAAGAGACGCAAAAGCCAATGAAGGTTGTTTGAAGTAGCCATTTCCGTGACAGTTCATAAAAGCGTTGATTCCCATCCATCCTCGCCAAGACCCTCCCACCCGCCACCATGGGCTTCGGATAGACAGTGTTTATATGCTTATCAGCCAATTTTACGTTTTTCCTCTGTTATGCTAATATAGATGCGATTCAAGAGATGAATGCAAGGGCCCATATTTTTGTCTCTGGTCGAGTCCAGGGAGTCTTTTTCAGGGATCATACCAGAAGATGGGCTGCTTCTCTCCATCTTACGGGTTGGGTAAGAAACCTGATGGATGGTAGGGTTGAGGTCCTGGCAGAAGGGGATAAAGACAGAATAGAGGATCTCATTTCACGATTAAGGGAAGGCCCGCCTATGGCTTTTGTTGAAAATTCGGAAGTGGTTTGGGAAGAATACAAAGGAGAATTCAGCGATTTCCGGATAACATGGGCCCATTTTTGAAAGCCTCAAGGAGCCTCCTTTTATTTTCTGAAAGGAATGCATTTTCTCGAAGAAAGGGTTTGGCATGTTAAAGATAAGCAAAGAAAATCAGCCTAAAGTGAAGGTTTTTGATGGAGTGGTTCGGAGGACCCTTGCCTGTGGTAAGGACGTTCTCATGGCTAAATTTGAATACAAAAAAGGCTCCAAGGTGCCTCCCCACAAACACTCCTATGAACAGGTGACAACCATCCTTGCAGGGGAGCAGAAGATCATCTTCAGTAAAGAGGGAAAGAAGGAGGAAATCATCATAAAAAATGGAGATTCCTACATCATGCCTGCCAACTTTGTGCACGAACAAGAGAGTCTTACAGATTCAGTCACAATAGATGCCTGGAGTCTGGCACCATAAGACTTTTTCGCTGAATTTCTCGGCAATTTAGGAAGGTCTAGAGAAACTCTCATTACTTCCCCCTTCTTTTTCAAGGATAAGCTGAGGACGATTTAATGAGGCTTCTTCTGTTGGAGGAATTTCTGACGGCATTCCTCAGAGCAAAAATAATACTCTTTTCCTTGATGGATTTCTCTTATGGCATCTTCCTTGGGAAGATAAGTGTTACACATTTCGTCCTTGACCATGAATCCTGAAGCTGGTTTTGATGGGTGCAGTGACTTTTTGACTTTGCTCAAAGCGCTGAAGAAGCGGATGATTAAATAGATGATGTAGATCAGGAAGGCGTAGAGAATAATCTTTATGATTTGCACCTTTCCAATGTAGAGCATTTCCCCTGGTGTGTCAAATAGGGAAGATAAAAATTTCCTTGATTGTTCGTGGAGTAAAAAGTAATATGGAAAAGAATTACTAACTTGTATTATCCGGAAACATGCGAAATCTTTAATCATGCCATGAATTCATAAAGGGAGAGAGAATGGATTTTTTATTAACCCAGGAACAGGAAATTTTAAGGGATTCCATCAGGAAGTTTTCCCAGAAGGAAATCCAACCCATTGTCAAAGATAGCGACGAAAAAGGAAAATGGCCGGAGGAATTGACCAGGAAGCTGGGAGAGATGGGACTTTTAGGAATCATCATTCCCCCAGAATATCAGGGTGCTGGATATTCAAATGTTGACTATATCATCATCCTGGAGGAAATATCCAAGGTCGATCCTTCGGTCGGCTTGGTAGTTGCTGCCCACAATTCTCTCTGTTCAAACCACATCAACATGTTCTGCAACGAAGAGCAGAAGAAAAAATACCTGACTCGGTTGGCTTCCGGACAGACATTAGGAGCCTGGGGCCTGACTGAGGCTGAAGCAGGTTCTGATGCAGCTGCCCTCAGGACCAAGGCCGTGAAAAAAGGAGATCATTGGGTTCTCAATGGTACAAAGCTTTTTATCACCAACGGCTCCTTGGCTGAGATTGCCGTGGTGGTGGCGGTCACAGATCCTGAAAAGGGAAGGAATGGTATCTCTGCTTTTATCCTGGAGAAGGGAATGGAAGGATTTAAGCCAGGGAAAAAAGAAGATAAATTAGGAATTAGAGCAGCTGACACTTCTGAACTCATATTCGAGGATGTCCAGGTTCCTGCGGAAAACTTGGTTGGGGAGGAAGGAAAAGGATATAGACAGTCCATGGCTATCCTGGATGGAGGCAGAGTTAGTATCGCTGGATTTTCTTTGGGCATCGCTGCTGCAGCTTTGGAGGAAAGCCTCAGATATTCCAAGGAGAGGGTCCAGTTTAATCAGCCCATCGCCAATTTCCAGGCAATCCAATGGATGCTTGCCGATGGGTTTACAGAGCTTGAAGCGGCTCGTCTCCTGACCTTTCGAGCGGCGTTTCTTGAGGATCAGGGGAAGAAAATTCCAAAGGAATCAGCTATGGCCAAGCTTTTCGCCAGTGAGCTTGCGGTGAAAGCTTCCTCCATGGCCGTACAGATATTCGGAGGATATGGCTTCACCAGGGATTATCCCGTAGAGAAGTTCTACAGGGATTCAAAACTGGCCACTATCGGAGAAGGGACATCTGAGATTCAACGTTGGATCATCGCACACAAAGTCCTTTCTGAGTATTGATTCCAATCCAGAAAAGAACCAATCTCAGAATTCAATCCAGAAGAATATCGTCAAGATGTAGAAGGAGAAATGGTCGCGATCGCGCAAGAATTACTTAAGGGCAATCCGAGAGCAATCGCTAAGGCGATCTCCATGGTGGAAGATGAGAGTCGCCAAGCGCGAGAACTGTTGAAGAAGATATTTACCCATAGCGGCCGCTCCATGGTAATCGGAATCACAGGATCCCCAGGTTCTGGCAAGAGCACTTTGGTTGATCAGATGATTCCCCTCCTCAGGAAGAGAGATAAGAAAATCGGTATCGTGGCTGTGGATCCTTCCAGTCCTTTCAGCGGAGGCGCTATTCTGGGCGATCGCATCAGAATGATGCGGCATAGCATTGACCCGGAAGTCTTCATCAGGAGTATGGCTACCAGGGGCCATCTTGGTGGATTGGCCAAAACCACGGGAGAAGCGATCACAATTCTCGAGGCAGCAGGCAAGGACCTTATTCTCGTGGAGACGGTGGGAGTTGGTCAGGACGAAGTAGAGGTGGTCAAACTGGCTGATGTGGTTGTGGTGGTTTTGTTCCCCGGCACAGGGGATGACATCCAGGTATTCAAGGCAGGTGTTATGGAGATAGCTGATATCTTTGTGCTTAATAAAGCTGATTCACCAGAGACGGAGAGGTTGGAGAGACAATTGAAGGCTGTGCTGGACATAGGTCTGAAAAAGGAGGAATCGATACCTGTGGTCAAAACAGTGGCCACCGAGGGCAAAGGAACAGAAAGGCTGATCAGTGAAATCCACAGGTTCATTTCAAGTAAAAGCCGCGAACAACAGGAAGCAAAAAGGAAGAGATTTATATCCTGGATGCTCAAAGATATCATAACAGAGAGAATACTCCGGGAAGTCGCCCGGAATATCCGGGACTCTGAGTGGGAGGGATATGTAGAGAGAATCTTTAAAAGAGAGATCGATCCTTATACCGTGGCAGAGAAATTGGTGAAGGAAGTAAGAGGAAGTTAAGGCCCGGATAACCGCGAAAGAGGTTGATGATGAGTGTTCATTCCCAATTTCTTCCCCGAAGAAGTCATTTGGGCTCTTGTGAATGAAGAGCCATTATCCATCTGGCGAAGCTCTGAGCATCGGCGATATCACCTTTGTCTGGATGGGTATGGGCAGATGGTGCCATCTCTGTCCAGAGTTGGTGCTCTGGAGATTTTTTTAGCTTTCCCAGGACTTCAGGCGATACTTTTCCTCGGCAAGAAAATGTGCCCAAAATTTTTCCTCTGGCAGCTAGAACGACTGCGTGTTCAAGGGCTGCTCTGGATAATCGGCTTCCCGTATGAGATCCGTGGGTAGAAAAAAGCGCGATTTTTTTTCCTGAGGGGATATTATTCAGGAATTGTTCAACTTTGTAAGGAACGCCGTGAGAATGGACAGGAAACCCGATGAAAACGAGCTGGTATTCCTCGATATCTTCCACTTCATCCAAGGGCTTGAGGGCTTTCTCTCCTTCCAGGGTTTCGTAGATTGCTTCTGCTATCTTTTTTGTATTTCCTGTCAAGCTGTAGTATGTTATCAGGCTTTTTCTCATCGGTGATTTCCCTTCTTCAGTAATACTCCATCCCCGAATTCTATGAATCTGAATGAAGCTTTTCTTGTTCTCTGAGAGATTATTCTTCCATAAATTTGTAAAAAACGCTAGGGGTTGTTTTGAAGCATTTCATTGACTGTGATGAGTGAGGATGTTTCTTCCAGCTAATTAGTGAAGCGGCGGTTCCTGTTCATCTGAAGCCCATAGTGGTGGGTGGGAGGGTCTTGGCGAGGATGAATGGGAACCGGTGATTGACTGTTTCTTTCATCATGAGTATTACGGATAAGGAAAGGCGTGAATGGATTACCGTGGAAGGATTATCAGGATTTTTGTTCCCTTGTTTTCCTTGCTGGAAACCTCGATTTTTCCTCCATGGCTCTCTACGATTTTCTTGGCGATAGGAAGTCCCAGCCCTGTTCCCACGTCTTTTGTGGAGAAAGAGGGCTCGAAGATGCGATCCAACAGATCTTGGCTGATACCCATTCCCGTGTCTTCTATTTCAAGTCTGAATGCCGCTTTTTCTTGAGATGTGATGATCTTGATTTCTCCTTGGTTAGGGATAGCTTCAATGGCATTGGTGAGGATGTTTCTCAAGGCAATCCTCAATTTATCTTTGTCTGCCCATATCAAGAAATCCTCACCCAGATAAGAATCTCGGATAGAGATCTTCTCAGAAAGGATTTTTCTATAAGGAGAAACTGTATCCTGGATGAGTTCTCGCAGGTCGATGCGCTCCTTGCGCAAGATGGTTTCTTTGGAAGCGTCCAGGAATTCATGTGCGATTTTTCTTAAGTTTTCAACTTCCTTTATGATGTAAGAGGCTGATTCCTTGAGAATGCGATCCAAGTCTTCTGGTTTATCCTCATAGACTTTTAATATGTGTTCTGCGGAAAGCTGAATAGGGGTGAGAGGGTTTTTTATTTCATGAGCCACCTTGCGAGCCATCTCTGCCCAGGCAACCTTCTTGCTCATATCCGCTAATTCTTGCTGATGTTTCTTCAAGTTCTTGACCATGGCATTGAATCCATCAATCAAAGTCTTCATCTCGTCTTCAGGTTTGTGGGATATGGATACTTCAAGATCGCCCAGACTGACTTGTTTGGTTCCTTTTAGGAGCTGTCGTATGGGAGTGACGATCATTCCTCCCAGACCTCGGGCAAGGAAGAGGACACCGGCGATGAAGAAAACCGAAATGAAGAAGAGAAATTCAATCAGCTTCTCAGTGGCTCCGGATATTTCCTGCTGTTCAAGAGGAAAAGGAAGGGAGATAAGAAGCGGAGGATCCTCGAGATGATAGGGAATGGTGAGGGTGTGGAAAGAATAATCTCCGATTTTTTGAGTTTGAGTGTAGAGAGGATCGTTTTCATACTGAATTCGAAAGTAGACTTCTCCATCGATCATCTCTGGCAGGAGTCCGGAATCAAAGAATTCACGACGACTCGATGAGATGAGTTTTCCTTCTTGGTATAGATTGACGTCGTTGGAGATGGTGGTGCTTATCCAGAGGACTACATTTTCAGGGGGAAGAGTGGGGGTGAGCTGTTCTTCTTCTTGGAAATATTTGAAATCTTCCATAACCCTCTGGGCAAGGTTAGCGTGGATTTCGGCTTTTTCTGTGAACTGCTGGGCAAAAATTCGGCTGAAAAAACTCCTGGTAAAAAAGGTAAAGAGAAGAAGGGGAATGATGGCCACGGCAAAAAAGGAAATGTAGACGCGGTTGGAAAAGGACCAGAAAGGATTTTTGATTTCTCTTTTTCCAGAGCTCAATAAGATAACCCCGATAAGGAACATAGAGAAGATGAAGTAGAGGAAAAAAAGCTTCAAGAAGTCCACAGAATTGTCAAAGAAGTTTTTTGCAGGCAAGAAAAGAGAATATATTCTGTTGTTATTCCTGAAATAGAAACATTCAAATTCTTTATTCCTGTCCTTAAAATGAGACCAGAGAAAGCCAGGAGGATTTTGAACTGCCTGGAAGACTTGAGGAGGTATCCCTGATGATATTTTGTTTGGATTAAATATCAATTTGGCTTGATTATCGAAGATGGCAAATCCGAGGTCGAACTGATCGAGGGAAGGAATAGAAGAAACTCTCAGCAGCTCAAAGTAGGGATTGGCTGAATAAAGGAAGGGTAGCATGTCGTAGTCGATGGATAGATAAAGAATCATTCTGCCGAGATGATTTTCTCCCTCGAACCAGTCTTTATAAGCGATGAGAAAATCCTTCTCTTTTCCCATATAAGGGACGCTCTGGCGGAGAATGGACCATTCCGGGTTGAGCGGAGGGGTATAATCAAGACGGAAAAGGCCAGGTACGTTAAGGGAAGCACGGCTGAGAAGCACACCCTCGGGATTCGTGATCTCAAGGCTGGAATACCAGTTGAATTTCGCGATCAAGGTTCTTTCCCAGAGCGACCGGGCCAGTTGCTCTGGCTCATGTCTGTGGAAGAAGGAGAGAATGATATCTTTTCTTTTATCGATCTCAGGCAGCGACTGCTCGATGAGGAAATTGCCCCAATGCTCTTGTGATTTTATGATGTTTCGAAGGGAGTGCTCGATCAGAGAATGATTCCGGTGAGAAGAATAGAGTTGAAGAGAGATAAAGATGAAGAGAGCGCTTACAAGGAATGAGATAAATAGTATCTCTTTAAGTTTTATGATAGAGGGAAAAAAGGCAAGGGCGAGCGCCGAAAGTATGACGCATGCCTGGAGGAGAAAGAGAAGAGGTGGGATTATTTCCTTAAAAAGGAAAATATATATTCCGAATTCTGCCAGCAAGATAGAAAAGGGCAAAATAAATGAGTTGGTATGGGAGAAAATGATTCTCATGACCGTCAGGATGGCAAGATAAAAACTGAGAAAAAAGAGGAAAATACTGAGATGGATAAGAAAGAAGGAAACCAGAAAGGAGAAATGAAGCAAGTTGATATTGGAGTTGAATACGAGGTGAGAGAGGATTTCTTGAAAGAGGAAGAGAAGGAATATGGATAAAAGGATGAGGACGGTATTAGCTCCAAAGGCGAGGGGGAAGGGCCATTTCTCTTTGGCCTGTTCATAGAAATGGCGGAAGTAGCCTCGCAGGCTTAGAATAATGAGAAAGAGGAAAAAAGAGGTGAGAAAGATGTCTGCTGGGGATTTAGTGAGAAACATGAAGGAAAGAAAGCCGGATACAGCGGGCGAGAAGCAAGGGAGAGATTGTACTTTTTCCAGTTGACTTATGGGAAGAAAGAGTGCTCTCAGCCCGATGAGGATGAGAAGAATAAGGATCAAGGAGAGGTGTTTTCGCCTCTGAAAGAAAGGCGGCTTCTTAACAGAATAGAAAAGAAGGAAGACTAAGGATACACCCAGTGCCAGATAAAGGAAGAGGAGGGCGGTTTCTTTTTGTGCAGAAAGCTTGGCGGAGAGAGAGGGGGAGCTGAGTGTTACTGTAGCGACGATTCTTTTTTTTTCGTTGCGTAGAGGAAAGAATATGGTTTGGACCTCATCCTGAAGCCTCGGTTGGCCAATATATTCGTCGTCATGCCTGGCGAAGAATCTTTCTGATCCAGAAACATCCTCACGGAAATCCCTGAAGTCAATCAGGCAGTTATTAAAGAGTTTGGGAGGAAGGAAATTGTATTCTTTTAGGTAGGGAGTTTTAAAATGAGGAATGAAAGCCAAGAGCCTGTAGAAGGCAAGATATTTGTCTTTGTTGATCCTGCTTAAAAAGACGAGATAGACAGAGGCTTTTTCATGGACAAGAAGGGAAGATTTTTGGCCATCAAGGTCATGCTGGGTCAGGATAGGGTTGAGATCGATCACATTGCCCAACCATATGATGAGATCTCCACGATTGCTGCAATAGGCAACTCCCTCTCTTTCTTGGTCAAGGTTCAGTTTCTTGAAGAGAGCGAATATTTCACTTTTTTCTTCTGGAAGAGGGGAAGAGAGAAGAAAAATCTGTCTCTGCTTGATTTCAGAGAAAAGAGCAGCAAACTCAGACTGGATGGATTTGGCTTGTTTCCGGAGTTGGTTGAGGCTTTTTTGATAGTAGTTGGAGGAGACAAATGTGGGAAGGATAAAATAGAGGCAAAGAAGAAGGAGGGAGAGGAGAAGGCCTGAAATGAAGGCATAGAACAAAGGAGTTTTTTTTATAAGCAGCAGCAAACGCTTCAAATTTTCTCCGCCTTTATTTCTATGATTTTCCAGTCATCATGGATGCGATCACGGCTGCGGTTGGAGAGGAGTTTAAGACCCGAAGGATCGGGTTCTTTTATTAAATAGATGAAGATATGGAAAACATACTGGTTGTTGTTTTTTTTGTTCTTAAAAGACCATCTCGCCTTGAAAATATAATAGGTCTCCTCTACGGTTAAAGGAAGCTCACTCTCAGAGTAGAACTCGAAAGTCAAATAGGAAGAAAAAATTTTCCGGAAGAGAAAATAAGCTTGCTGGTGAGAAAGCTGGTCAGAAAAAGATATTGGTTCGGGAAGAGAAATGGTTATGGAGCTCTGTGAGGAGAAGATTTTATAGAGCATTCTTGGATTATTTTGAAGGAAAGACACTTCGATGGCTTCGGTGGTTGGAGGGAGCACGGATGAGAGGAAGATCAGGATAGAAACGAGACTTATCACTTAAAAAATTTTATCATAGCTCCTTTCGATGAAGCAAGTGAGGAAAGAAGCATTCACATTTCTGTGATAGCAAATAAAAGCATCTGTTCCTATCCGTCCTTGCTGGGGAAAATTCGCAGGCTGAGGAATTAAATTACCTGACTGTTCCTAAATCATCAGAGAAATAGAGGCGAAATATTTATGAGGAAGGCAAGAGATCAGCCTTTCTCACTCTTGGTTTCCATTTCTTTGGAAACGATGGTTTTGAGTTCGTCTCTTATTCTGTCGATTTTTTTCAGCTTGTCTGTGATTTTCAAGAAGAGAGGCTCTTGTCTCTTTATTCCTTCTTGGATAAGAAAAGCTGCGCTTTCGGAACGGCTTTTGAACAGGCCGGCATCAACCAGCATACCCAGTTTTTCATTGCATTCATCGTTGACTCTGATAGTCAATACGGTATTTCTCGCAGCCAAGGCTTTTTCGATGACTCGTTTAATAGACTCTGCTGTCTTGGTGGCGAATTTTTCCACATGGTCCCCGAATTCATCAAGAGGGCGATGGTGTTTTTGTTCTTCTGATTTGGTTTCTTTCTTTTGACTCTCACTGTTCATCCAAATCCTCCTGTAATTTGTAATTTAATTACAATTTACAAGATTCTTATTCATGTGTCAAGTGAATTTTATGGCTTCGGGAGTTCATCTTTAAACCAAATATACACCCTTTTCGGCGTTATGATTTAAAGATGAATCTTGACTTTGAAGTCGATCAGAAAAAATGTGAAGTTACTTACAGTAGAAAGAGTCGTGATAGAAAGGAAGATTTTTTAAATGAGAAAAATGAGAATGATAATTCTCTGAAAAAACCTGTTACTCTTCTTTCTTTTCTTCTTTTACCTCTTTTTCTTCTTCCACTTCTTCTTTCGTCTCTTCCTCAAGCTTTTTGGTTCTTATAGCATCTTTAATGCTGCTGATTCCAGCGATAAGAGCGATGAGACCGCCGAAGAAGAGGATAGGTGGAATAAAACCGAAGACAAGTTCATAAAATTCGCGCCACCAAACAAAAATTACCAACACAACACCGCCTGCCATGGCGATTAGTCCTCCTACGATGGCGAGAGCCTTTCCCATGTAAACCCTCCTGAATTATAAATTTGTTTTTTAGAGCCGCATTATACCAGAACAAAAATGAAGAAGCAACAAAATTTCGCAAACAGCAAGCGTTTTTAATTCTGTGATCGCTGATAAAAGCGGTGGTTTCTTTCGTAAACATTCTTTTCATCCATCGAGAGTAGACCTTCTCCCGACATTGAGATAGAATAACTGATCTACTCCTCCCACTAAAAAAGGTGAACCACTCTATGAAGTGGGGAGAGTCGAAGAAAAATAAGTAAAGAGCATCATGAGGATAAAGGGAGTCATCTTTGATATGGATGGAACAGTGGTCGATGTGTCTTACGATTGGAAAAAGATAAAACAAGAATTGGAAACAGAGGGGAAACCTATCCTGCATTATCTCAGAAGCTTGAAAGAGCCGGAAAAGACCCGCAAGTGGAAAATTCTGGAAAAATACGAAAACAAGGCTACACAGAAAGCTGTCCTCAAGGAAGGGATAAAGGAATTTCTTTCATTCTTATCCCAAAAGGGAATAAAAAAGGCACTAGTTACCAACAATTCTCGTCAGAATGTTGATTATCTTATGGAGAAATTCAAACTCAAATTTGATTGCGTCATTTCCAGGGAAAGCGGTCTTTGGAAACCTTCTGGAGCACCTTTCAAAGCCGTTTTGAAAGAGTTGAAACTCCATAGAGAGGAATCCTGTGTGGTCGGCGACTCCCACTTTGATATCCAGGCAGCCAGGGAGGCCAGAATCTCTCGTGTTTTTATCCTCTACAGAGAAAAGGATCAATTCATCACAACTGAGGCTGAAGTTTTCTCATCTGTTCAGGATTTAAAGAGAAAAATGGAGAATCTCATCGAAGGCAGCGAATAGAGGAATAATAATTATCATTCCCAGCCAGAAGCCTTTACAGAAAGCTGCAAAATCATGTAACTATTCCATCTGGAAGGATGTTTTATCATATGGGAGAGAAAATTTTTGATCGGGGAGGCAATTCATGAGAAATAATGCTAGGTCAAGGGCCTATTTGACAATCTTCTTAATTTTTTTCTTGATTCTATCGGCAAAAAAGACTTTTGCCGACGGGTTTATCATTCCTGTGCCGAAACCCGGAGAGAATATTCCTCCGTTGACTGTAAAATACCATAGGGTTGATGTCCAGATCATAAATCAGGTGGCCAAGACATCCATCGATCAGGTTTTTATCAACAATTACCACCGGGACATAGAAGGAATTTTTGTGTTTCCACTTCCTGAGAAGGTGGCTATCTCAGAATTTTCCATGTATATCGGAGAGAAAAAAATTGAGGGAGAAATTCTTGATTCTGATAAAGCGAGACGGATTTATGAAGACATCGTTCGCCGACTTAAGGACCCTGCCCTGCTGGAATATATAGGTCGAAACATGTTCAGGGCAAGAGTTTATCCCATCCCGGCAGGGGGAGAGAAAAGGATCAAGATTACCTATTCAGAGATATTGAGATCAGAGAGTGATCTTGTTCGCTACGTCTATCCCCTAAACACCGAAAGATTTTCCCTCCATCCTATAAAGGAAGTGGCCATTTCAGTTAAGATTGAGTCGGCAATCCCTCTGGCCAGTATCTATTCTTCCTCTCATAAGGTTTCCATAAGAAAAGAGGCTGAAGGGGAAGCCCGGATAAGCTTCGAGGGGAAAGACATCAAACCAGACAAGGACTTTATTCTTTATTATGGCCTCTCCCAGCAAGACGTTGGCATCTCCTTGCTCAGCAGCCGAGGCCTCAAGGAGAATTATTTCATGCTTCTGGCAGCCCCCCGTTACCTGAAGAGAAAGGAGAGAGTTCTGAACAAGAACCTCATTTTTGTCCTGGACAGTTCAGGGAGTATGAGCGGACGGAAAATCCTCCAGGCCAAAGAGGCTGTCCGCTTTATCATCAATCATCTGGATAAGAGAGACAGGTTCTCCATCATCGACTTCGATGATGGTGTGAATACCTTCTCTCCTGAAATTATTCCGGCAACACCTGAAAACAGATATAAAGCTCTTTCCTTCGTGGATGAGATAGAAGATGCAGGAGGGACAAACATCAATGAGGCCCTCTTGCGGGCGCTGAGAATGGTTAAGCCAGGAGAACGGCCAAATTACATCCTCTTCCTAACGGATGGCCGTCCCACAGTGGGCATCACGGGTACAGCTGAAATATTGAAGAACATCTCTCAATCCAACACACAGCGTTCCCGTATTTTTGTCTTTGGAGTAGGTAATGATGTCAATACCGAGCTTTTAGATAGAATTTCTTCTGACAATAGAGGGCCTTCCGTTTACGTCAGCGAAGATGAAAACCTGGAACTGGCTGTATCCAACTACTACGAGAAGATTGCGTCTCCTCTTCTTTCTGATCTAAAGGTCGAGATAAAAGGGATTGAAGTTATGGATGTTTATCCGAGGACTTTGCCTGATTTATTCAGAGGTTCCCAGCTTATCCTGGTAGGCAAGTATAAGGGCGAAGGGCCAGCAAGTGTTGTGCTTCAAGGAAAGGTGGGAAAGGAAGAGAGGACGTTTGTCCTCAAGGATCGAAAGCTTGGTCAGGACGAAGCCAATGATTTTCTCCCCCGTCTGTGGGCTACCAGACGAATCGGATATCTTCTTCAAGAAATCCGGCTCCAGGGAGAAAAAGAGGAGCTCGTCGATGAAGTGAAAAGACTCGGTTTGAAATACGGCATTGTTACCCCTTATACTTCCTTCATCGTCACCGAAGAAGAAAGTCTTACCCTCGAAGCTGCTGCGCCTGAGGCGAAAGCTGCTCTTACCGCTCGAGAGGTGACGGGAGCTGGTGCTGTCAAGGCAGCACGGGTTTCCCAGAAAATGAAAACCCTGGATCAGGCTATAGAGGTTGCTTCGGTAAAGATAAAATACAAAAAAGACAAGACTTTTTACCTGAAGGATGGTTATTGGGTAGACAGCGAGTATCAGGAAGGAGCTTCTGTAGAGGAGGTCCGGTTCAATTCAGATGAATACTTCCGTCTCCTTGCCGAACACCCAGGAATAGCTGCGTACCTCTCTGTGGACAAGAAAATCATCCTCTGCTACAAAGGAATTAGCTATAAAATTGTAGAATAAAAGCGAAGTTCAGCAAAGTCCGCCCGAGGAATGAAGATACTTACCTTCCTCTTCATTTTATCTTGATTTATGCTCGCTTATTGATAAAATGAAGAAAAATTCTTGAGGATAGAGGATGAAGCAAGAAAAGTTACTTTTGATACCCGGCCCCACACCGGTTCATCCCCGTATCATCCATGCACTCTCTCTCCCTACAATTTCCCATGTGAGCCCTGTTCTTGTTGAAGAATTTAAAGAGGCATTAGCAAATTTAAAGAAAATCGTCTTCTGTGAAAAGGGAGAGGCTTTTATCATCGCTGGAGCGGGAACTTTGGCCATGGAGATGGCTCTTTTGAACACGGTTAAAAAGGGGGAGAAGATACTGGTTCTCTCTCAGGGATATTTTGGAGAGAGGATGGCCAAGATTGCAGAGAGTTTCGGTTTGGGCTGTGATATCATCCAGAGCGAGTGGGGAGCAGCCGTCCATCCAGAGCAACTGTCCGAAAAGATGGATCAAGAAAATTTCAGAGTGGTGGTCTCCACGCATGTAGATACTGCCACTGGAGCCTGTGCTCCTGTTAAGGAGTATGCTGGGATATTAAGAAATAAAGAAAGTCTTTTTATCATCGATGGCGTTTGTGCTACAGGAGGGATAGAAGAAAGAATGGATGGCTGGGGAGTGGATGTGATTTTAACAGCGGCCCAGAAATGTTTTGGAGTTCCGCCCGGACTGGCGGTATTGGTTCTTTCCCAGAAAGCCTTGGAAAAGAGAAAAAGCATGGAGTCTATCCCGGCTTATTATTCTGATCTTTTGAATTGGTTGCCCATCATGAAAGAACCTTCCAGATATTTTTCTACTCCTTGTGTCAACGAGATCAGAGCTTTTTATGAAGGCACAAAGATCATCATCGAGGAAGGGATGACCGAGCGATTCCTTCGACATGCGCGTATCGCTCGAGCTGTAAGAGCTGCATTGGAAAAAATGGGATTTTCTTTTTTTACCCAGGAGCCGTATTTAGCCGATACCCTCTCTGTGGCTAATTATCCGCAGGGAGTCGAGGATAGTTCCTTTCGCCGGGAACTTCATGAGAACGGTGTGATCGTGGCTGGAGGTTTGGGGCATTGGGCCGGGAAAGTCTTTCGGATGGGGCATATGGGAAACCTTTCCCAATCTCAAGTCTATTTTGCTTTAGAAGCTGTTGAGAAAACTCTGCAATCCATCGGCTATAAGGTTAAACTCGGTGAAGGATTGAAGGAAGCCGCGATGATTTTGGAGGATGAAGCTCGATAACTCTTTATAGTGATGGAAAGTGATGTTTTCTTCCTCCCTGCCCAAAGCTCTGAAGGGGATAAAACTTTAGCCGAAAAGGCCGAAAAGATATTCCTTCAGACGGATTTCCTCTCTAATATAGAAAAAGATTCTTTCATCGCCTGCAAAATTCATTTCGGGGATAAAGGAAACAGAGGACACATAAATCCTTTTTGGCTTTCTGGAATCATCAGAAATCTGAAGGGGAAGACCAACCGTGTTTTCTTTACGGATACAAACACTCTTTATTCAGGAAAAAGATCCAATTCTGTGGAACATCTGCATTTAGCCTGGGAACATGGTTTCTCTCTGGAAACCGTGGATATACCTGTTCTCATCGCGGATGGGCTTATCGGTCATGACGAGGAGAAAATTCAGGTGGATCTTCCTTGGATTGGGTCTGCCAAAGTTGCCAGTGCTTTTCTCCATTGCGATGGTCTGGTTTGCCTTAGTCATTTTACGGGCCACATTCTGACAGGCTTCGGAGCGGCTATCAAGAATCTGGGTATGGGGTGTGCGTCTCGAGCTGGGAAGCTGGAGCAGCATTCCGATGTCCACCCCAAGATTAATCCCAGGTTGTGCAAGAATTGTGGGATTTGTTTGGATTACTGTCCTGCAGAAGCCATCCGACAGGAAGATGGCAGTGTCCGGATTTTAGAAGAGAAGTGCATCGGCTGTGGAGAATGTTTGGTGGTTTGTCCGGCGGGTGCTGTCAAAATGCGCTGGGATGCAGATTCCAGGCGAGTGCAAGAGAAAATGGCAGAGTATGCCTACAGTGTTTGGCAGAGATTCAAGGGAAAGATAGGTTTTCTGAATTTTTTGATCAAAGTGACCAAGAACTGCGACTGTATGGCTAAAAATGAACCAGCGATAGTCGAGGATATCGGAATCATGGCATCTGAGGACCCTGTTGCCATTGACCAGGCCTCTGTGGATATCATAAACAGCCGGAGCAATAAGGATCTGTTGAGGTCTGTGTTTGATATCGATTGGTCGATCCAGTTGAGGCATGGGGAAAAAATCGGCCTTGGCCGCAGGAATTATCGGCGGATTGAAATAGAATAACCTTCTCCGGGCAGTCTTCCTCAGGAAAATACTTATTAAATAGGATATGCTGTCGGGGCGAGGGGATTCGAACCCCTGACCCCAGCGTCCCGAACGCTGTGCGCTAACCAGACTGCGCCACGCCCCGTCTCGAAGAACCCATTATATACGTAATGCAGCGGCGATAAAAGTCTTCTGTCAAGCAAAAGAAAGCGTTGGTTGCTATCCATCCTCGCCAAGACCCTCCCACCCACCGCTATGCGTTTCGGATGGATAGAAGCCAGAACCTTATTGTCTAAATGGCTGAAATATTTTTACGTATTTAGGAAATGAAAATGCTTACCTAAAGCGGCATAAAAGGACAAAAAACGACATTTACCGTCAACATATTGACAGCAGGAAGCTTTGAACTTATTTTTTAGCTGTTTCTAGAAGGTGTGGTTCATGTCAGGGGAGGGGGGCTATACATGCAGCTCAATCACATCCTCATCCTCTAGAATATAATCCCTGTTGACTTTTTGTCCTTGATATTTGTTCTTTCCCCAGATTCGTGCATATTTCAGTTTTTCAGCAAAATCCTTATGCACGGCTTTGGCCATATCCATGAGCTTGCTCCCTCTCTTGAAGGTGAATGGTTCATTGTACTTCACCTTCTTGCCAGGAGCTTTACTGTAGACGCGGAGGATATCCAAGAAAAGATAAATCTTTTTTTTCAACTCTGCCAAGTTGTCTTCCTGAATAGCAGAAACAGGGAAAATCGGAAAGCTAGGGGCCAAAGCTTCTTGCAGCCTTGGAAGGTTATTTTTCGCCTGGTGGAGATCTATTTTGTTGGCTATGATAAGTGTTTTTTTCTGATAGAGCTTCTCTTCGGCATTGATTTCAGGAATTTTTCCAAGCATTTCTATCTTTTTTTCTCTCAATTTTTCCCGGAGTGCTTGAAAGAGTTCGGCTTGATTGGAGCTCGCTGAGTCCAAAATAAACAGGATTCCGTCCGACCCTTTGATCAATTCCGGATACCATACTTCCATGTATTCTGGAGTTATGGGTGGTGCGTCGATGAGCTGAATCTGGACGTTTTCATAGAGCATCATTGCCGGAGAGGGTATCCGGGTTGTGAAAGGATAATCCCCGATTTCAGGGTGTGCGTTGGTGAGAGATTTTAACAGCATAGATTTTCCCACGTTGGGCGGACCAACCAAGATGAGTTGTCCGGCTCCAGCCCTTTCTATGCGATGAGTGGGACCATGTTTGGCGATGGATGGCTTTTTTTGAGCATCTGATTTGAACTTGGCTATTTTTGCTTTGAGAAGAGCTTGCAGTTTTTCTGTGCCCTTATGTTTGGGAACAATAGATAGGAGCTCTTCGTAGATCTTGATTTTTTCTTGGGTCGTTTTGGCAGTCTTGAGTTTTCTTTCCGTTTCAAAATATTGAGGTGGAAGATTTGCCGGCATTTTTTACCTCATAAATTATAGCCTATCCTTTTTCATTTTCAAATAGACCGAGGTAAGCATTCCTATTTCCGCGTAGGGGTGAGGGATGGGGGATCGTCAGCACGCTGATTTCCCCAGCGAGGAAAGTAGGAGAGGAACCGTGCCCGTTCAGTCCTCACAGGGGCTTCCTCGTCCTCCATCCCTCACCCTTTTCAATTCAGTATATATTCAAATTCATCACGGTTTTGAGGATGCTTCCTAGGTTAGGGCATTATCTCCTTTCCAACGGAACTAACGGTAAGGGATATAATTAGTTCAAGCGGCGATTCCAGTCTGTCCTTGCCAAGACCCCCCCACCCTTCCGCTTAGGGCTTCGGACAGACAGAAACCGCCCCCTCATTACATGACTTGACAAAATATTTTCAATTATCACGGAAATGCAGATTTTTTCTGGGCTGAGAAGGTACATTTTTTACGCTTTTTAAATCCAATTCTGGGCATCATGTTTTCAAAAGAGATGAAGAGGCTTAAATAATCCCTGGAATACAAAAAAGGAGGAGAGAGATCGTCTGTTTTTTTCCTTAAAAATCAGAGAAAAAAACGATAATTTTTCTTTACTCTGAACGTCATATAAGATATAATAAGAAAGCGAAAAATATGCCCTTAGGGTTATGTAAAATTCCTGCCTTTATAGTCCTCCTTTTTTCTAAAAAATGAAGAAAAAGAAAGAATCCAAGTATACTGCACAGAGCATAAAAGTCCTCAAAGGGCTGGAAGCGGTCCGAAAGCGACCAGCCATGTATATAGGCTCCACAGGACCGGAAGGTCTCCATCATCTGGTTTATGAAGTAGTAGATAATAGCATCGATGAGGCTTTGGCTGGATATTGTGACAAGATCGATATCAATATTCATGTGGACAACAGCGTGACCGTCGTCGATAATGGACGGGGTATTCCTGTCGGGCTTCACAAGAAAGAGAAACGTCCTGCTGCCGAAATAGTGATGACCACTCTCCATGCGGGGGGGAAATTTGATACCAAGACATATCAGGTTTCTGGAGGTCTCCATGGAGTCGGCGTTTCTGTTGTCAATGCTCTATCGGAGAAGCTTGATCTGGAGATTAAGATAGGAGGCGGAGTTTATACTCAGAGTTATCAAAGAGGAAAATTCACTTCCAAGCTCAAAAAGATTGGAAAGACAAAAAACACAGGAACAGAGATAACCTTCAAGCCAGATAGAGAAATCTTTGAATCCATCGAATTCAACTTCGAAACACTCAGCCAAAGACTGAGAGAACTTTCCTTCCTGAACAAAGGACTTAAGATCAGCCTTATTGACGAAAGACATGATAGGAAGAATGAATTTCAGTATAAAGGTGGAATCAAGGAATTTGTCCAGTACTTAAACCAGAACAAAACTCTCCTTAATCCCAAAGCCATCTACTTTGAATGTGACAAGGATGAGACCATGGTGGAGATGGCTCTGCAGTACAACACCAGTTATTCAGAAACAATTTTTTCCTTTGTCAACAACATCAACACGACCGAAGGGGGGACTCACCTCATCGGGTTTAAGGCGGCTTTGACCAGGTCTATAAACAATTATGCCAATGCCAACAACCTGATAAAAGACTTGAGCCAGAATCTATCCGGAGAGGATACGAGAGAAGGGTTGTGTGCGGTGTTGAGCTTGAAGCTCAAGAATCCTCAGTTTGAAGGCCAGACAAAGACAAAGCTCGGCAACAGCGAAGTAAAGGGAATCGTGGAATCTGTGGTCAATGAGCAGTTATCCATCTATTTTGAGGAGAATCCGACGGTTGCTAAGAAAATCGTTTCCAAGATTCTGGAAGCGGCTAGAGCTAGAGAAGCGGCCCGCAAGGCAAGAGAGCTCGCCCGTCGCAAGGGAGTTCTGGAATCAACCATTCTTCCTGGTAAATTGGCCGACTGTCAAGAGAGAGATCCTGCTCATAGCGAGCTGTTCCTGGTAGAGGGCGATTCGGCAGGAGGGTCAGCAAAACAAGCAAGGGATCGACGTTTTCAGGCCATTCTGCCTTTGAGAGGAAAAATACTCAACGTAGAGAAAGCCAGATTCGACAAAGTTCTCAGGAGCGCTGAAATCGGGACCATCATTTCTGCTCTGGGTACAGGCTATGAACCTACAGAATTCAACGTGGATAAGCTGCGCTACCACAGGGTCATCATCATGACCGATGCTGATGTGGACGGTTCTCATATAAGAACCCTGCTTCTGACTTTTTTCTACAGGCATATCCCTCAGCTGATAGAGAGAGGCTTTCTCTATATCGCCCAACCCCCCCTGTACAAAATATCGAAGGGGAAATCCTCTGAATACTTAAGGGACGAAAGGACGTTTGAAAAATATTTAATCAGAAAGATTTCGCAGGAATTCCAGATTAAGGTGAACAGGAAAAAAGAGATCGTCAAAGGAGATAAGTTCCGAAGGTTTCTACAAAAAATAATCGCCAAGAAAAATTATATCCGGATATTGGAAAGGAAGAATTATCCTTTGTTCCTTGTGGATATTCTTCTTGCCAGCGGGGTGGAAGGAACCGGATTCTTGGAAAAGAAGAAAAATATGGAGACAATCCAGAGTCTCCTGACTGAGAAAGGCATTGTGTCTGTTCTGAGCAGCGATGAGGAGCATGGCCTTTATGAGCTGGCTGTTAATTTTCAAATCAACGGAATGAACGTTTCCTGTAAGGTCAACTTGAATCTCATTCAATCCGTAGAATATCAAAACCTCTACAAAATCCACAAAGACCTGGTGAGATTTAATCCTCCTTTCCAGCTGATAAGCGATAGTGAAAAGATCAAGATCGAGAACGAAGCCAAACTGCTGGAATATCTTTTCGACAAAGGGAAGAAGGGAATCGTCATCCAGAGGTACAAAGGACTGGGAGAGATGACTCCAGAGCAGCTTTGGGAGACCACACTGGATCCGGAAAAGAGGTTTCTCACCCAAGTTTCCATCCGGGATGCAGTGGAAGCAGGCAATGTCTTCACCACCTTGATGGGTGATGAGGTGGAGCCTCGAAGAGATTTTATCGAGGAAAATGCCCTCGAAGCCCAGAATCTGGACATTTGATCATTAAGAAAGGGATAGCCATCGTATTTTCCCTGGATAGAAAAAATGAATGATAAACTATCTGTCATCAGCCTCGAAGAAGAAATGAGGCGCTCATATCTTGATTATGCCATGAGCGTGATTATCGGGCGGGCCATTCCTGATATAAAGGATGGCCTCAAACCCGTCCATCGTCGCACCCTCTATGCCATGTATGACATGGGCAGCATCTGGAACAAGCCTTACAAAAAGTCTGCTCGTATCGTGGGAGATGTGATCGGGAAATACCACCCCCATGGAGAAACGGCTGTCTACGATACCTTGGTGCGCATGGCTCAGGATTTCAGCCTTCGCTATCCGCTGGTAGACGGACAGGGAAATTTCGGTTCGATAGATGGGGACCCTCCCGCTGCTATGAGATACACTGAAGTCCGGATGAGGAAGATTACCCAAGAACTTTTAGCGGATATCGATAAGAATACGGTCAATTTTGTTTCCAATTACGACGGAAGTCTCAGAATGCCTGATGTGCTTCCCGCCAAGTTCCCCAACCTTCTTGTCAACGGAAGTTCGGGTATAGCTGTAGGGATGGCCACTAACATTCCTCCTCACAACCTGAGCGAGGTTATAGACAGCATCATCCATCTTATACGTCATCCCACAGCCACTCTGGAAGAGATCATGCAGTTTATCCCTGGCCCAGATTTTCCCACCGGCGGGTTGATCTTTGGCATAGATGGGATAAAAGAAGCTTATTCCTCTGGAAGAGGAACCATAACGGTCAGAGCGAGAGCGACCATAGAGAGAGGCAGGCGCAACGATAGAGACCGCATCGTCATCACTGAGATTCCCTACCAAGTGAACAAGACTAAAATCCTGGAGAATATCGCTAGCCTGGTAAATGACAAAAAAATAGAGGGGATTGCTGATATAAGAGACGAATCAGACCGAGAGGGGATGCGGATAGTGATTGAGGTCAGAAAGGGTGAGCTGCCCGAGATCATCCTTAATAACCTCTACAAACAAACCGGCCTTCAAACAACCTACGGAATTATCCTTCTGGCTATCGTAGAGAAACAGCCAAAATTTCTCAGTCTCCTCGATATGATGCTTTATTTTATATCTCACCGTCAGGATGTTGTCAGGCGTCGAACTCGCTATGAACTCAAAAAAGCAGAGCTGAGAGCACACATCCTGGCAGGTCTAATGGTGGCACTGGACCATCTGGATGAGATCATATCTCTCATCCGTTCGTCTCGAACTGTCGATCAAGCAAGAAAGGGTCTCATCACCAGCTTCCGTCTGACAAAAGTGCAGGCTCAAGCTATACTGGATTTACAGCTGCAGAAATTGACCGGAATGGAGAGAAAAAAAATACAGGACGAATTTAATGAGCTGAAGAAGACAATCCTGAAATTGAAACGAATCCTGGGAAGCGAGAAACTTATTTTAAATATCATCGTTGATGAATTAATAAAAATAAAAGAGGAATACCAAGACGAAAGAAAGACGGAAATTAAAGAGGAAGAGATATCCGAGCTTAGACCAGAAGACCTGATCAAAGAGGAGAATGTGGCGGTAACCTATACTTCATCAGGTTATGTAAAAAGAACCTCTTTGAGTTATTATCACTTCCAGGGACGAGGAGGAAAAGGAAGAAGAGGGATCAGCATGAAGCCTGAGGATGTGGTGCAGTATCTCTTTATCTGTTCTACCCACAGTTATCTTCTCTTTTTCACCAATAAGGGAAGACTTTACTGGCTAAGGGCTTTGGATATCCCAGATGTGGGGGTTTCTGGAAGAGGAAAATCCATCAAGAACCTTCTCCAGCTTGGCCCGGAAGAGGGGGTTAGTTCTGTGATCGGAGTAAAAGATTTTTCTGAAGATCTCTATGTCGTGATGCTGTGTTCTAATGGAAAGATCAAGAAGACAAGATTGAGTGATTTTCGGCATATGCGGAAAGGGGGGATTATAGCTGTCACTCTCAACAAGAATGCTGAACTGCTGATGACCAAGCTCACCGATGGAAAGAAGGATATTCTCATTGGAACAAGGATGGGGAAGGCCATTAGGTTTAAGGAAAGTGAAATTAGAGCCATGGGTCGACAGGCTGCTGGCGTTAAATCTGTGACCCTCGGCCGTGGGGATATGATCATTGGAATGGTGGTCGTTGGGAAAGATGACAAGTATATTTTCACTGCAAGCAGTAAGGGCTACGGGAAAAAGACGGATATCAGCCTTTATCCCAGACATAGAAGAGGGGGAAAAGGTGTTCTCAACCTTAGAGTCAACAAGAAGATCGGCGAAGCTATAGGTATGGGAGGAATTTCTGAAGAGGAAATGCTGTTGATAACAGAGCTGGGCAAGGTGATTCGGATAAAGACGGAACAACTGAGACCTTTAGGGAGAGCTACCCAGGGTGTAAAAATCATTGATCTGGCCAAGAATGATAGAGTGGTGTCCATGGCCAAGGTAAGGGACACCTTCTGAGATCGAGCCCAGGCTTTCATAGATTCCATAATTCTAAGAATTTATCATTTTAGTTTTCTTTCTTTCTGGCTTGGCAAGAATAGCCTCTCCTCCTTCAAAAAGTAAAAATTACTAAATATCTTCACTCCCCACGGATTTGGAAATGCTTATTGCTGACGAGAATGGCTTGACAGTGGATTGTTTTCTTCTTTAAAATTGACCCAGCTTAAATCGAGGAGGGCAAAGTGGTAGAGACAATCAGTCAGCTCATTTTGAATACAGTCGAGTCGTTTCCCAAAGATGATTTGATGATGTACAAAAAAGAAGGGAAATATGTCGCTCTTTCCACCGAGGAAATTGGTAACAGAGTTAAGTTTTTTTCTTTGGGCTTGAGAGCCTTGGGACAGAAAAAAGAAGATAAGCTCGTCATCCTCTCGGATAACAGACCGGAATGGATGATCACAGACCTGGCCAATCTATGTTTGGGGGGAATAACAGTTCCTATCTATACCTCTCTGGTCCCAGATCAGATCAAGTATATCGTCGAAAATTCCGATGCCAGGATAGTCGTCTGTTCCGATCAAGAACTATGGAAAAAGATAGAAACTGTCAAAGGTGAGCTGACAAATGTTTCCCATTACATCACTTTTGCTCAAGAAGCTCCTGAGGGGGTGCTGACTTTCCAAGGGGTGATGGATAAGGGCAGAAAACTTTATCAAGAAGATCCAGAAATTTTTCAAAAAAAGGCATTAGCCGTATTGCCCTCTGACATCGCTTCCATCATCTACACATCGGGGACCACTGGGATCCCGAAGGGAGTCATGTTGACTCATGGAAATTTTATCAGCAACGTGAAAAGTTGCTCAGAAATCATCCCCTTCTCAGATAAGGATACTGTACTTTCCTTCTTGCCGTTGTCACATGTTTTAGAGAGGATGGTAAGTTTCACCTACCTCTACAAGGGCTGTTCGATTGCTTATGCCGAAAGCATAGAAACCGTGGCCGAGAATTTACTTGAGGTCAGGCCCCATATCATGGTCAGTGTCCCTCGTGTTTTCGAAAAGATCTATTCCAAGGTCATGGACAATGTGCTCCAGAGCTCGGTTTTGAAGAGGAAAATCTTCTTCTGGGCTGTTAAGGTAGGAAGAGAGTATGGACAAAAAAAACTCCAGAATCAGCCTGTCTCTGGGTGGCTTCAATTCAGGAAGAATATCGCCCATAAACTTGTCTTTTCCAAGATCATTGAAAGGACAGGAGGCAGGGTCAGATTTTTTGTCTCTGGAGGAGCTCCTCTTTCCAAAGATATTGCGGAATTCTTCTATGCCATGGGGCTAGTCGTTCTCGAAGGATATGGTTTAACAGAGACATCTCCTGTCATCGCCGTCAATGTGCTTGATCATATCAGGTTTGGAACTGTAGGGAGAGCCATTCCTGGAGTGGAAGTGAAAATTGCCGAAGACGGAGAGATACTGACCAGGGGGCCTCACGTGATGAAAGGCTACTACAAGATGGAGGCTGAGACAGAGGAAGCTTTCAAAGGAGGCTGGTTCCATACAGAAGACATCGGCTATTTGGATGAAGACGAATTTCTAGTCATCACCGACAGAAAGAAAGATATCATCGTTACGGCGGGAGGAAAGAATGTTGCCCCTCAACCCATCGAAAACATTTTGAAAACGAATCCTTATATTTCCAATGCCATGGTCATTGGTGATAAGAAAAAATTTGTCTCTGCTTTGATCGTGCCTGATTTCGATAAATTAGTAGATTACGCCCAATACAATAAGATCCCCTACGAGAACCTTAGTGAGCTGGTTAAGGATGAAAGAGTGATCAATTTCCTGCATTCGGAAGTGGATCGATCCACGCCTGGGCTTTCTTCCTATGAGAAGGTTAAAAAGATTGCTCTTCTGGATCGAGATTTCGAGATTGAGAAAGGAGAGATCACTCCTACCCTGAAGGTTAAAAGGAATATTGTGGAGAAGAAGTATGCTGACTTGATTGAATCCATGTATAGAGAAGATTTGGGTATGTAAAAATCGATGGATAAATCCCCTTTAAAAGACTTAGGCTCGAATCAGGCTGATTTTTCTTTTTCTTCCTGCCAGTAAAGAATCCTTCCGCAGTTTTCACAGATGATAAGCTCGTTTTCTGACTTGAGTTCATTCAACATCTGGGGTCTGATCCGCATATGACACATAGAACAGAAATCGTCTCGAACAGGAGAGAGGGCGATGCCGTTCTTGTTGTTATATATTTTCAGGTAAAGACTGACCTGGATTGGAGGAATTTTTGGCAGGAGCTTCTCTTTGCTTTCAAGGAGCTTCGTCTTTTTTCCCTCAGCTTCTTTTGATCTTTGCCTGAGTGTCTCTTTTTCCTTCGAATATTTTTCGTTAGTGATCTCCGCCTTTTTGGTGGATTCTTTTATTTCTTTCTCGATATCGTCAGCCAGCAGCATATCGCTTATAATTTCTTCTTCAAGTTGATCCATCTTTTTCTGTGCTTCTTCGATTTCTTTAAGCAGGGAGCTGTATTCTTTGTTGGTTTTAACCTCGTTGAGTTGGCGTTTGTACTTTGAAATTTGGCCCTTGATATCCTGGGTTTGGGTTTCTAGGTTCCTCCTCCTTTTCTGGTTTTGGGCAAGTTTTTCTTTTGCCTGGAGGACGATCAGGGAGCTTTCTTCGATTTTTTTGTCAATCTCTTCTAATTGGAGGGGGATATTTTGGAGGAAAAGAGATATTTTATGTATTTCTGAATCGAGATACTGCAGTTTGATTAAATTCTCAAAGTCGCTATCCACATTTTTTCCTCAACTGGGAAATGGGCCTACCAGGATTCGAACCTGGGACCTGCCGGTTATGAGCCGGTGGCTCTACCGCTGAGCTATAGGCCCTTCCCTTCTTATAACAAATCTAAAATTTCAAGTCAATTTGGGAAGGGCTTCGGATGGAAATGAACCGACGCCTCATCATCTGATTAGAGGTAAAATTTTCACATATTACCGAGATAGTGAGTAACCATGAATAGAACGAAGGAAAATTCCCATTAGTGGAAATAGAGGGAAAGGTTCTGGATTAGAAATGCCTCCTCAAATCAATCAGTGTTAGCAAAAGACTTCAACTTTCTGCTGCGACTGGGATGCTTCAGCTTTCTTAGCGCCTTTGCCTCAATCTGGCGGATTCGCTCTCGAGTTACCTTGAACTGTTGTCCCACTTCTTCCAGAGTGTGTTCGTTACCGTCTCCTAAACCGAATCTCATCTTTAAGACTTTTGCTTCTCTCTCAGTAAGGGATTTTAAAGCTTCCTCGATCTGCTCCCTCAGATTGATATGAATGACGGTATCCGGAGGGGATGGCATGAGCTTATCCTCTATAAAATCCCCCAAATGACTGTCCTCTTCCTCTCCTATGGGGGTTTCCAGAGATATGGGCTCTTGGGCGATCTTTATGATTTTTCTGACCTTGTTCACAGGCATGTCCATTTTCCTGGCAATTTCCTCACTAGAAGGCTCTCTCCCAACCTCTTGGACTAAACTTCTGGATACTCTAATCAGCTTGTTGATGGTTTCGATCATATGCACAGGTATGCGGATGGTTCGTGCCTGGTCAGCGATTGCGCGGGTGATGGCTTGCCTTATCCACCACGTTGCATAAGTAGAGAATTTGTATCCACGCCGGTATTCAAACTTCTCCACAGCTTTCATCAAACCCATGTTTCCTTCTTGGATCAAATCCAAGAACTGAAGTCCGCGGTTGCTGTATTTTTTGGCTATGGACACTACCAATCTTAAATTGGCAGCCACAAGCTCCTTTTTTGCCTGATCGCTGATCTTTTTTCCGGTAGTGATGGCTCGGAGTGTTTTTCTCAATGCTTGGGAATCGAGCCCAATCTCCTTGTGGTATGTGCGGAGAAGTTTATTGATTTCTTTAATTTTTTTCTTTAGCTCCGCCTTTCTTTCCTTTCTCTTAACACGACTCAGGGAGAGGTTAAGCTCCTCTTTTGACTCTTCCAATTCGTTTATAACTTTGAGCTTATCTCGGAGAATCTCGATGATCTTTTCTCGGTGATCAGAGAGGATATTAAGCTGTTGGATGAAACGGCTCATCTGGATGATGAGACGTCCTCTCTGGATCCTGTATTTCTTGGTTGATGGCAGTCTGTCAAACTTGGCACTCAGCTTTCTTATCCTTTTTATTTTGGAGGCGATCTGTTTACGTTTTTCCTCCAGCTTGCCTTCGGAAACATCCTCTTCACTGAGATCAAACATTTCGTGGATGATTTCGGGATCTTCGTTGATTTTCTCTTCCAGGTTCAGGACTTCGTTGAGTACCAGGCGGGTTTTGGAGAGGGCCTTGATAATCGCTTTCTCGCCTCTTTCGATCTCTCTGGCAATGGCGATTTCACCCTCCCGGGTGAGGAGCGAGATATTGCCCATCTCCCGAAGGTAAAGTTTTACGGGATCGGTTGTCCTTTCCAAACCTTCCAGGGAAACAAGGCTGCTCTTTTTTCTCTTGGGAACAGCTTCTTTTTGCCTGCTATCCAGGATTTTGATTCCGTAGTCATCCATAGAGCTGAGAAAATCATCGAATTCCTGATCATCATCCAGATCGTCGTGGAAAGTTTTATCGATCTCTTCGAAAAGAAGATATCCTTGCTTTTTTCCTTTAGAGATGAGCTGATGGATTTCATCCTTTTGGTATTTATCTTCGGAAGGCAATTTTTCTATCTCCTAACCTTGAATAAAACTCTACCTTTTATTATAACTTATTTTTTAGTCATTCCGTTTCGATAACAGCAGTATTTCTTTGGCCAGATCCAATCTCTGGTTGAGAAGAGATCTCAGTTTTTCCCTTTCACCCTGTTTTTCCAATCTAGCGATTTCAGTCTTCAATTTTTTTACCCTTTTTTCAAGGGAAAGTTTTCTTAGAGTGAAAAGACAGTCCAAGGCCTCTTCTAGAGTGGGGCTTTGCTCTTTTTCCATCAGGATTTCCGAGAGACAGCTCATCAGGGATTGATCAATTTTTTCTGTAATTTCATAAAAATCCAGGTTCTTCCCATTCTTGAAAGAATCTGAGAGAACTCGAAATATTGGTTCACTCTGTAATTCCCGAAAGTCTTCTTCCTTCATCTCCGAGTAGACATAAGGAGCGATGAGCTTATCTCCCATGAGTATTTGAAGAAGTCTCTTCTCAGCGAGATAAAATGACTTTCTTTCTGTGCTCTCACCCTTGATTGATTTCTGGCGGGTTACAGAGCGCAAGACTTCTTCTTCCACATCAAGGTATTCGCTGGCTTTTTTCAAATATTCACTGCGAACTACTCGGTCTGGGATTTTCCCGATTTCTTCCACCACGGACCTGACAACTTTGCTTTTCTCTTCTGGTGTTCCTCTTTTTTCTTCCAGAAGATGGAAGTCTATCAGTAACTTCAATCCAGGAGTACTTTTTTCCACTAGGTCTTTAAAAGCTTCTGGACCGTGTTGGCGGATGAAGCTGTCAGGATCCATTTTAGGGGGCAGGTTCAGGACCTTGATTTCGACACCATTTTCGAAACAGAGCGAGATTGCTCGCACAGCTGCTTTCTTTCCTGCAGAATCGGCATCATAACCGACCACTAGCCGGGGTGCAAACTTTTTAGCAAGGATAACCTGATCAGGCGTCAGACTGGTTCCTAAAGAGGCAGCGATGTTTCTTATCCCGGTCTTGTAGAGGGAGACAAAATCTGTATAACCTTCGACCAGAATCACTTCTCCTTTTTCGCGGATGGCTTCCCTGCAGAAATTCAGGCCATAGAGCATTTTTCCCTTGGAGTATACTGGAGTATCTGGGGAATTCAAATATTTGGGGTCGTCATCGAGAATAGTCCTCCCCCCGAAAGCAATCACTTTTCCAGTGAGATTGAATATGGGGAAGATGATCCTTCCCCTGAATCGATCGTAATAACCTTCCTTCTTCTGCCGGAGAATAACCAATCCAGCTTTCTCAAGATCCAGGGGGGAGACGTTTTTCCCCCGAAAAAAAGAAAGAAGAGAATCCCAGGAATTCAGGGCATATCCAATCTTAAGGGCCTGGATAATTTCTTCTGAGATATTTCTCTTCTTCAAGTAATGGAGCGCTTCTTTTCCTTCCCGAGTGTTAAACAGGTTTTTCTTGAAAAAAGCGAGAGCACTTTGGTTTATCTTGTCTATTTTTTCTTCCAATTTTTGTTGCTGGGCAGATAATTGTCTTTTTTGAGGAAGAGGGATGTTATATTTTTCAGCCAGAAATCTCAGAGCTTCAGGAAAGCTCAGGTTTTCCTTTTCCATGACTAGGGTGAAGATATCCCCTCCCATCCCGCAGCCGAAACAGTGGAAGAGCTGTTTTTCATCGTCTACGGTAAAGGAGGGATCCTTCTCAGAATGGAAAGGACAGAGTCCTACGTGCCGTCTTCCTCGTCTCTTCAAGGTGGTGTATTGAGAGGCAATATCGACGATATTGGCTGTCTGTCTTACTTGATCAACAATCTCCATCTTTGATGTCGCAGTATAAACCTACTCACATAGTAAATATAGGGGTGAATTTGCCATTTGTCAAGCGGCTAAGTGCTTAAAAAATAAAGTGGTTATGAATTTTTTGTCTTTTATCCATCAACTGATGTGTTTTTCTATAAAATACTATAGAATAAGGCTCACAGTCGCTGTCGATAAAGCAATTGAGGAATGCCATTTGGACAAACGTGATGTTTGATGAATAGAAAACAGCTTTTTTATCCACGGAGAAGGCAGGTTGTGGATAGTCCGGAAGTCATAGACCATCAAATACTCACAGATGGTTAATGAGGCTTGCTAGATAGGCAGCGCCGAATCCGTTATCGATGTTCACCACTCCCACACCACCGGGACATGAATTGAGCATTGCTAACAGAGCTGCCAATCCATTAAGGCTGGCTCCGTAGCCGATACTGGTAGGGACACCTATGATGGGAATATCAGTGATTCCAGCGACCACACTGGGCAGTGCCCCTTCCATTCCAGCTATGACGATGATGACTCTGGCATCCTTAATCTTTTCTATCTCTCCAAACAGACGATGGATTCCAGCTACTCCCACATCGTATATTTTTTCAACCTTATTCCCCAAGAGGTCGCAGGTCACACTGGCTTCTTCGGCAATGGGAATATCCGACGTTCCTGCTGTGATGATCACGATTTTTCCTTTTCCGGGAGAAGGCTTTTTCTTCTTGAGATAGGCAGTCTTGCCTAGTGCATTATAGCGGATAGTGGGGATTTCTTTCTTAATCTTCTTAAAAATCTCGGGCTCCACTTTGGTCACTAAGAGATTGCTTCGTTTTTTGAGAATCTCCAGGGCGATCTTTAAGATCTGGTCCTCTGTTTTTCCTCCTCCGTAGACCATCTCAGGAAATCCTCTCCTCAGTTCGCGATGATGATCGATTTTAGCGAAGCTGAGATCTTTATATGGATAATCCTTTAAAAGCCGAAGTGCCTTTTCGGGAGAAATCTTTCGCTCAAAGACCTCTCTCAGGACATTTTCGAGTTGTGCCTTCATTTTTCATAAGTCTACCATATGTTATGGAGAATTCATAGATATCAAGGAAGGACACAGATACACCTGCTCCGTAACAGCTAATGATTAAGCCATAGCAGCGGTTCTCCTCCATCCTTGCCAGGACCCGTCCTTAAAAAAGCACAATTATCGCGGGAAAAATGATGCTTACCTTTGACTCCAAAAATTTGACAGCAGGATCTGGATATGAGGTATACTTGTTGAAGCGAGAAGCCGATGAAGCAGATGTGCACTGTCGAGAGGAAGGTGAGTATTTCTGGAATAGGAATCCATACTGGAAAATATGTCAACGTTCGATTAAAACCTTCATCTTTAGGAAGGATTGTCTTTCGCAGAACAGATTTAGATAATCTTGAAATTCCTCTTGATTGGCGGAACATGCGGGCAAACAACAGCTCTTCACTTGTTTCTCGAGTGTGCCAGATTCAAACTCTGGAACATCTGTTGGCAGTTCTTCATGTCTTCGGTATCGATAGCTTGCTGGTAGATATGGATGGAGACGAGATTCCTATTGGAGATGGAAGCGCTTTCCTTCTTGCCCAAGCCATACACCAAGCGGGTCTAAGACCACTTCCTAGAAAGAGGAAATCCATTAAGATCGCAAGGCCCTTCACGGTACGGGAAAAAAATGCTTCTGTCTCATTCTTCCCGGATGAGGAATTCCGCATCACCTACTGTATCGAATTCGATCATCCTGCTATCATGAGACAAGAAAAAAGCTTCTTAGTGGAGAAGGATAATTTTATCAAAGAAATAGCCCCTGCCCGTACTTTCGGGTTCTTGAAGGACGTTTCAGCTCTCAGGCAACAGGGTTTGGCCCTGGGAGGATCGCTGGAGAATGCCTTAATTCTGGATGAGAAAAGAGTTATAAACGGACCTCTCAATTTTCCTGATGAGTTTGTCCGTCATAAAATCTTGGATTTTATCGGAGATCTCTCCCTTGCAGGCCGTTCCCTTATCGGGCATTTCAAGGCCTATAAAGCCGGACATACTCTTCACTTGAAAGCTGTCCGTTTCCTTCTGGAAAATCCACAATTCTGGAACTATGTCTGATGATTTGATTTTTCCAGAAAGAATGGCGTCTCCCGAAACAAAATTTCTTCAAGAGCCATTTTGCGTCTGTGAGGAAAGAACTTAAAGAAATGAAAATTGAGGATAATACAGTTAAGACAAGAAATCTGTTTTAGATTTTATCCTTTCACCCTTGTAAGCAGGAAAAATCATCTTGGGATTCATCCCTAAAGGCGATTTACTCAGGTTTTGAAATTGAAAAGAATGATTTTGAGAAAGAAGCTGTGGGGAGGAGGAACATGAGGGCTTTCCCTTGTCAAATTCTGTATTCTGAGATAGAATGAGTGATACTTTTTATTGAAGTTATCAAGGGAGGGAAAATTGGCCACTGATAAAAGCAAGAGAAAAGATGATTACCAGAAAGCGTTGAGCGCCTACACTCAAGCTATGAAAACTTTCCGCAAGGGAGATTGCGCAAGGGCAGCCCAGCTCCTGAAATCATTCAAAGAGAAATATGCGGCTGAGAAGGAATTGGTTGACCGCGCTCAGATCTATATTTCTATCTGTGAGGAAGGGAAACAGAAAGAGAGAATACAGCTCAAGTCTCTGGATGATTATTTTCAGTACAGCGTCTACAAAATGAATCAAGGCGATCACCAAGAAGCGCTAAAAATATTGGAAAAGGCCCGCCAGATGAATCCAAAAGAGGGAAAGATTCTCTATCTCATGGCTGATGTCTACTGTCTTTTGGGTGATACTGAGAAGTGTCTGGATCATCTCAAGAAAGCGATCCAAATGGATAAATTTTTTAGCATATTAGCTCAGAATGAGAGCGACTTTGAAGAGATCAGAGAGGATAAAAGATTCAAGCTGATAACCAGGATGGCATGAAGAAAGGATTTACAGCTCTTGTCCTAGCCGCAGGGGAGAGCACCCGATTCAAGTCAGAAAAGAACAAGGTGCTCCACACCCTTTTGGGCAGGTCGATGCTTCAGCTGGTGCTGGATTGTGTGAAAGGATTGAGGCCGCAGAAGGTTTACCTGGTAGTTGGACACCAGAAAAAGCAAGTGATGGAAGAAGTTCGCTTCAGAAAAGTGGCTTTTGTGGTTCAGAGGAGGCAATTAGGGACAGCTCATGCAGTGCTGGCAGCGCGAGAGGCTGTAAAGATGGATAAAGAGAAGGATCTCCTCGTCATCAACGCTGATTTGCCTTTGCTCCGTTCGGAGACCTTGCGATCCTTTCTGAGGCTCCATCAAAGAGAGCGAAATACTTTGACCTTCATGACAGCAGAATTGGATAAACCAACAGGTTTCGGTCGGGTTATTCGTTCTGGTGATAGAATAGTGAAAATCTTGGAGGAGAAGGAAGCGTCTCCATCCCAGCGGAGGATTAAGGAGATCAATGCCGGAGTCTATCTGTTTAAAATCAATGACCTTTTCCAAGCTTTACCCAAGGTCTCAAACAGGAATAAAAAAGGCGAGTATTATCTGACAGATGTTATCGAGATTATGATAAACGCCAATAAAAAAGTGGGATCATACAGAACTTCACAATCCCATGAGATTGTCGGAGTTAATGACCGCTATGAGCTGGCCAAAGCAATCGATGTTCTGCGTGAGAGAAAGATTAAATCCCTTACAGAAGAGGGTGTTACTGTCTATGATCCTTCCACCACATGGATCGATCTTGACGTCTTGGTAGGTGAAGATACTGTCATTCACTCCTCTGTAATTCTTGAAGGGAAGACTCGGATTGGAAAACAGTGTCAACTCTATCCTTTTGTCCACATCGTCGACTCCAGAGTCGGGAACAAAGTTAGAATACTCAGTTCCACCATGATTGAGGAGAGCACGATAAGGGATGAAGCCCAGGTAGGGCCTTTCACTCATTTGCGCCCTAAAACTGAGATTCAAGAAGGAGCCAAGGTGGGAAACTTCGTGGAGATGAAAAACACAATTTTTGGCCAGAAATCCAAAGCCGGCCATCTTACCTATCTTGGAGATTGCCGAGTGGAAGGAAAGGTAAACGTTGGAGCAGGCACCATAACATGCAACTATGATGGAAGACGAAAGCATCGGACATTGATCGAGGAAGGTGCCTTTATCGGGTCAGGAGTAGAACTGGTTGCACCAGTTAAAATAGGGAAGGATTCCTACGTGGGCGCGGGTTCCACCATCACCAAAGATGTCTCTCCCGAATCTTTGGCTGTCTCCCGCGGTAAGCAGATCGAAAAATCCGGGTGGGCAAAGAAAAAAAGGAAGAAGTGATGTGCGGCATTATTGGATATGTGGGTTCGAAAGATGTGGTTTCTGTACTGGTAGAAGGTCTGAAAAAACTGGAGTACAGAGGATACGATTCTGCCGGGATTGCTGTTGTCAACGGGAACCAAGTCCAGATCAGACGGGTCAAAGGCAAGATCGGCTCTTTAGAGAAGAGTCTTGAGCAAGAACCTCTCCAAGGAAGCTATGGAGTGGGACACACCCGCTGGGCCACCCATGGCCGTCCCTGTGAAGAGAATGCTCATCCCCACCGAGATTGCACAGGCCATTTGGTCGTGGTTCATAATGGAATCATAGAAAACTATCTTCCTTTAAAGGAGAAGCTCAAAGCAGAGGGCCACTCATTCCGGACAGAAACGGATACAGAAGTGATCGCTCATCTGGTGGAAAAATACTTTGGCTCGTCTTTAGAAGAAGCTGTCCAAAAAGCAACCAAGGAGCTGGAAGGAGCTTATGCCATAGCAGTGCTTTCCACCCAAGATCCAGGCAAAATAGTAGCTGCCAAAGTGGGGCCTCCAGCTGTTGTGGGATTAGGGGAAAAGGAATTTCTGGTATCTTCAGATCTCAATCCTCTTCTTAGCCATACTCAGCGAATTGTCTTTCTTGAAGATAGGGAGATGGCAGTCATAGATAAGGCGGGAGTGAAGTTTTTTGATTTCCAAGGGAATTCGTTGAAGAAGAAAGCGGATCATATATCCTGGAGCCCATTGATGATTGAAAAGAGTGGATTCAAACATTTCATGCTTAAAGAGATATTCGAACAGCCTCAGGTGATTAGAGACACCCTCAACGGAAGGATGTCACTGGATACAGGGAAAGTCTGGATGGAAGAGATAGGTCTGTCATCGCAGGTTCTTAAGGATATCCGAAGAGTGGTTATCATTGCTTGTGGCACTTCCTATCATTCGGGACTGGTGGGAAAGTGTTTTATAGAGAGCCTAGCCCAGATTCCTGTGGATGTGGAGTATGCTTCAGAATACCGATACAGAGATTTCATCCTGGATAAGGATTCCCTGGTCATCGTCATCTCTCAATCGGGTGAAACTGCAGATTCCCTGGCTGCCCTCCGGGCCATCAAAGAAAAGAGTGCTCTCTCGCTTACTCTGACCAATGTGGTGAATTCGTCCCTGGCCAGAGAGGCTGAAGGAGTTCTCTACACTCATGCGGGACCGGAAATCGGGGTGGCTGCTACCAAAACCTTCTCAGCCCAGATGGCTGCTCTGGCTCTTCTTGCTCTTTATCTAGCTCAGATTAAGGGAAGATTATCGGAGAAGGACTCTCTCTCCTATATTCGTGCTCTCCAGCGAATTCCTCATAAGATGGAAAAAATTCTCAGAGAGGCCAAATCGCTGGAGAAGCTGGCTCAGGATTTCGCCTCTTTTTCTCATTTTCTCTATCTCGGTCGCTGGGTGAATTTCCCCATTGCCCTGGAAGGAGCATTGAAGCTGAAGGAGATCTCCTATATTCATGCCGAAGGATATCCGGGGGGAGAGATGAAACATGGGCCCATTGCACTCATCGATGAAAAGATGCCTACTCTGGCCATCGTACCCCAAGACAGAGTTTATGAGAAGATGCTGAGCAACATATCGGAAATCAAGACCAGAATCGGATATATCCTGGCGGTGGCTTTTGAGGACGATAAGGAAATCCAGAAAAGAGTGGACAGGGTGATACCCATTCCGAATGTGAATCCTCTGTTCACCCCGTTTTTAACAGCCTTGCCCCTTCAACTTTTCGCTTATTACATAGCCTCCATCAGGGGAGCGGATGTGGATCAGCCAAGAAATTTGGCCAAAAGTGTGACTGTGGAATGAGCCTCACCATTTAAGCTTAATCATGATCCGTGCTTGTCGAGGCTGCTGTCTACCCCAAACCTCTCTGAAGATGGAGATATCTTCTTTCACGTAAGAAATGGGTTTTTGGGAGTTGAGCAGGTTAAAGATGTCAACTCTGCAAGTCAGTGTCAAACCTTGAGGAAAGCCAATGCCCTGAAGACCAAATTCTTTCTCCACTCCTAAATCCAAATAGAAATGAGAAGGTGTCTCTCTTGATCCTCTTCTTTCAGGAAAGGAATAGTATCCTCCGAAATAAGGCACATATCCCAGCTTTTCCCAATAATATCCGGATATCCATTCGAAAGCTGCTGAGATAGCGAGGCCATAAGGTCCAAAATAGATGGTGTTGACTTTAATGTTATGGTCGACAGAGTAGGGGAGCTTTCCGTACCAGCCCTCATCACCGATGCCCCTTCCTCCAAGTCCGCCTAATTGCCAGTCCCAATATTCTTTCAGTTCTTTCAGGCCGGGAATTTCAGGAATGAAGATATGGTTTCCGAACAGTCCGAGGAAATTGGTGCTTCCTTCCTCTTGAGACCAGGAGCCGGTTTCTGTTTGACCTGGATTCGTCCCTTCGGCGGATGAATAGACGTATGAAGCATTCAGCAGAAGAATAGTACCTATTTTTCCATTAAGCTCGAATTCAAATCCCCAGTAATTCCGTCTTTTGTGTTCGAAGTTATCATAGAGGAATTTGTAGTCTGTCTCGGGGTCAAAGACTGCCAGCACTTCCAGCAGATCTTTGGCCCTGGAGCGGATGTAGCGAGCCTTAAGAGCCCAATCGCTTCCCAGCCTCCTATCGAATTCCACAAGGTAACGGGTGAGGAAATTGGGCTTCAAGCCATCAGCCACTTCAAAGGGCTGGGTTTTTTGCTCGTTTTCGAATTCCCAGTTGAAGGGATCATGTATTTCATCCTCTGTCGGCTCCGACAGTCCTCGCCACCTGTATGTGCGGAAATTGAGTCCTGCACCACTGTTGAACAGGCCCAACGGCATTGTGGTTATCAGATCTGAAAATCTTCCCCAACCGAGCTTCAGTATATTGTTTCCATCGCCGATGATGTCGATAGCCAGAGAAAGCCGAGGCGAGAGGAAATCGTTAAGATTCCATGACCAGAGTTTATCTTTATTATTATCGCGACAGACCTGAGTCTGGCTCCGGACTCCTGCCATGAGGGTGAACCTCCCCCAGGAGATCTTATCCTTAAAATACAATCCCATGCCCAGAGAGGAATTGACGAAGCTGAAATCTGCATATTCGTAGAAAAAGGTGGGGGTTCTTTTCCCTTCCATCCAGGAGCCGAAGTAATATTTAGTCCCGCTGTCAAAGCCGTTTCCAGGGAACAGATCCTCCTCCTTTCCGGTGAAATCCACTATAAATTCAGAGGAGAGGGCATAGTATTCGAGGCCAAGGCTTAATTCGTGGCGTCCAAAATTCTCTGTCTCCAGGTATTTGTTGAGTTTAATGTTGAAATCAAGCCTTTTCTGATTATCTGTGACGTTGCCGTAGGAGTTATGGACATTGCGGGCCAAATCTTCGATATAGTACTGACTTGGTCCCAAGTCTTGATCGGTGGGTTCTATGAGAGAATTTCTCACCACCTGTCCTAAACCAGCTTCGATAAAGGTAGAAGCGTTTAATATCCCTTTATAGTTTATGCGGAAGACGAAGTCGGAGAAGTGTTTCTCCTCAAACATATCAGGTATTCCAGTTCCTCCTCTCTGTCCCAGAGATTTATGGAAGATCGTGGTCAAGGAGAGATTATGGTTACTGTTTATGGCGTAGGAGAGCTTGGTGAAGAGATTATCGCTGTGCACGGTCTTATCTCCACCAGGGACAAAAAAGTAATCCACCGTGGTGTCCCTTGTCTGTTCTGTATCTGAAAAAAAATTGTTTGATATAAAAAACCATAGTCTGTCTTTGATTAGAGGACCGCCCAGGTTGAAGTATAAGTTGTAATTGGAGAAGCGCTCAGGTTCACTGACCACAGCAAGCTGCTCTTCTCGTGGGGATTGAAGCCTTTTATCGCTGAAGACCAGAGAAAACTCTCCCTTTATTTGGTTGCTCCCGCTTTTTGTCACCATGTTAATTATTCCGCCATAGGCCGATCCGAATTCAGGGCTGAAAGGGTCGGAAATAATCTGTATTTCGTCGATTGCATCGAAATTAAGCCGCATTCCAGAATTTCTCAGTCTCACTCCGCTGATAGAAAGGCCATCCACAATCCAGTTGTTTCCTTCTTCTCCTTCCCCCCGGAAACTCGGCTGCCCTTCCATGGCTACGCCTCTTCGGGTGTTTACCCTCACTCCGGTTACTCCAGGAGTGAGTTTGATCACATCGACTACCGTGCGATTCTGGGCAGGAATCTTTTCCAGCTCTTCGGAAGTGATGTGAAAACTGGTGTTGGCGGAAGTCTTGTCGATGAGAGGGGTTTTGGCCGTGACTACGATTTCCTCTTTTATCTCGGAGAGCTGCATCATGACTCTCAGATTGGTCACCTGTCCGAGGCGGACAATTATATTTTCCTGGACAAGAGGAGTAAACCCTTCCTGCATGAAGCTCAAGGTGTAATTGCCAACAGGAAGGAGAGGAAAGTTAAATTCACCGCTTTTCGAAGAGACGACAGCCCTCACTCCTTGCAGATTTGAGCTTTTCGCCGTTATTTGAACTCCAGGTAGTCCTAGACCACTCTCGTCTGTGACTTTACCCTGGATTTCCCCGGTTTCTATGGCCAAAACAGGGAAAGAAAAAAGAAGAAAAAAAGTAAAAACAGAAAAAAATAACCTTTTTATAACCATTTTATTCTTTTTTTTCTGGTGAGATAGTGATTTCACGCTTCACTCTTTTTTTGTTGGTATCCCACCCGCAAAGAATCGCACTCTCCTCGACCGGATGAGTCTCTTTAGAAAAGGAAAAAGGAAGCACGCTTATTTTTTTTTCGCGGCTGGTTCGGCTTCTTTTTTTCCGTATTTTTTGATGAATTTCTCTGTCTGTTCTTTGGCCTCCGTGTCAGTATACTGTCTGGGAGGGGTCTTCATGAAGTAGGAGGAAGGAGCATAAAGAGCTCCGGATAATTTGTTGTTGAGCCCCAGTTTACAGCAACGAACAGCGTCGATCACCACACCTGCAGAGTTTGGAGAATCTTCCACAGACAGGCGGCAATCGAGGTAGGTGGGAACATCGCCGAAATGGCGGCTCTCTATACGCAAAAAGCAGATCTTGTTGTCTTTCTGCCAAGGGACATAGTCACTAGGGCCGACATGGACATTATCCGGATGAATTTCCAGCCCTCTGGCTCTTATTTGAGAGGTGACAGCATTTGTCTTTGATTTTTTCTTGGAGGCCAGCCTTTCCCTCTCCAGCATATTCAGGAAATCTGTGTTTCCTCCGGTGTTCAGCTGGTAGGTTCTTTCGATGGGCATACCGCGGTCAAGATACAAATTCACCAGAGTCCTGTGGAGAATGGTTGCCCCAACTTGAGATTTGATGTCGTCACCTATGATAGGAAGATTCTTCTTTTCGAACCTTCTCTGCCAATATTTCTCGCTGGCGATGAAAACGGGGATGCAATTGACAAAAGCGCAGCCTGCTTCAAGGACTTGTTCCACGTACCATTTGGTGGCTTCTTCGCTCCCTACAGGAAGATAGCTGATAACCACATCTGTTTTAGTTTCTTTAAGGATCCCAACCACATCGGTTGTAGAGCCTGGAGCTTTCCTGATGATTTCAGATAGGTACTTTCCCAGACCATCGTGGGTCATGCCTCGCTCGACTTTGACGTTGAGACGAGGGACTTCTGCAAATTTTGTGGTGTTGTTGGGCCGAGTGAATATTGCCTCGCTCAGGTCTTTTCCAACTTTGTTTCTATCGATGTCGAAGGCCGCGACGAATTCAATATCGCGAATATGATAGCCGCCAAGGTTGACATGCATCACACCAGGAATAAAATCTGTTTCCTTGGCATTTTTGTAATATTCTACTCCCTGAATCAGAGAGGAAGCACAGTTTCCGACTCCGATGATAGCGACTCTAATTTTATCCATTCGTGGGGACCTCCTTTTTTGATTTCTTTTGTTTTTCTACTTTTCTGACGTAGAAAGTTCTTTGAAGAGCGGTAAGGTTAGAAAAGGTGGCGATCAGAATCAAGACCCCGATAATGGAGGGATCAAAGACTTTAAAAAGAGAACCAAGGATGGCCCCTAAAGAGAGGAAAACAATTCTCTCGGCTCTCTGCATGATGCCTACTTTGCACTCGACTCCTAATCCCTCGGCACGGGCACGGGTATAACTGACCATCGTAGAGCCAAGGAATGCGAGGATTGCCACCCAGAGAGCCCAGTGATTCCTGAAATAGACAGCAAGGCCAAGATAGATGAAAAATTCAGAGTATCTATCGAGAGTAGAATCGAATATGGCTCCAAACAGAGTTTTCCTGTTAGAGCCGACAGCAACCTTTCCATCAAGAATATCCAGAAGACCGCAGATGATGATGACTATGCCCGCCCAGAAGGGTTTTTGGAAGAAGAAAAGCAGCCCAGCTCCCAATCCCGCCAGAAGAGCAAAAACACTTATGGTGTTGGGATTAACCTTGAGGCTAATCAGCAGCGAGGCCAACCGGCTCAGATGGTGAGGAAAGGAGGTAATCAACTTATGCGGCAGAATCCTTGATGTCTGCTCTGTCTGGATGCTCATCAGAACTTTCTGTTAGTTGGTTTATTTAGTGATTTTAAAGCATAAATACTCTAATATTAAACAAGATTCAAGTCAACCTGAAATTTGTGGTATTTAGGGGGGTCAGACCATCGTTGCAATAAAAAAGAAGAGAATGAAAGCAGGTCTCTAAGGTCTTTCCTGTAGACCATCAAGCTTATTAAAGTCTTGCCCGGTGAATTAGTCGATTTTGATTTTTTTCTTTTTTACTGCTTTCTTTTCTTCCTTTTTCTCCAATGCTTCAATTTTTGCATCGATCAGGGAACGCAGAGCAAGCAGCATTTCTCTGCGGGCATTGAAGAAATGATGGAGCGTTTTTTCTGGAACAAAGAAAGAAAACAGCTCTTCTGGAATCGAGATTCTTATCTCTCTTGTTTTTGCTTCGTTCATCGTCTCACCTCCTTTCCAGAAGAAAACGAGATCATCTCTAACGATTTATTGCCGAAAGCATATTTTTAGCATTTTCTTATCAAATTTTGCTTCTTTAATAGAATAATTGAGAAGAGTTTGTGGAAGAAGTATATTTCTTTTGTAATGTCCAACCTTGATGAAGAGTTCTTCTCCCTTTTGGAAAAGGTCCAAGTCCCGCTTTTTGACAAAAGGAAGATATAAGAAAATATCAAAACCTCCGTCAGCTTTCTCGATGGATATTGGTTTCTGGGTGAAGAACATTTTTGTAGGGTCCTCTTTCCCGTAGACTTTCCCAGCCATCTTGGTGAGGAGCTCTTTTCCCAGAACTTCCTGGGAGAAGAGATTTGAGAAAAAAATGGGAAGAGGAGAAAAAATTTCTTTGATCATTTGGAGATATTCCTTCTGAATGGATTTCCATTTTATAAAATAGGCATCACGGACTTCAGCTGGAATGATGCGGTTGACGATGACAAGATCGACAGAATAGCCGAAGAGGTTGAAGAAAGTATACGCCCGCTGCGCTTCTTTGATGACCATTTTTTCTGGATTGATGATGAGGCGGATAGAAGTTTTTTGGGAGTCGATAAGGATTTCTTTCATCTCTGCCAGCTGTGTGGTAAGGCTTTTCATGGCTTCAAAGACCTTGTCTTCTGGAAAAGGGAAAGGAAGGAATCGACTAGCTACAGGCCTTACCGCTTTCGCTGCGGTTCTCTGGAGGGGAAAGATATGTTTGAGATACCAGCCAGTAATTTCAGGTGCGCTCAAGAATCTGAGGGTATCGCCAGTGGGAGCACAGTCAACGATGATAACATCGTATTCTTCGTCTTTATGGTATTGACGGATTTCCATCAGGCTGAAGAGTTCCTCCATACCCGGGAAAACACTCATTTCTTCTGCCTCGATGGTATCGATACCCTGGCTGGAGAAAAAAGCGACAAGATAGTTTTTGATTTCTCCCCATTTCTTCTCGATTTCCTCAAGAGCATTGATTTCCTGGCCGTAAAGGTTAGCTGCTATTTTCAGGGGCTGATTGGAAAGTTGAGTCTCCAATGAATCAGAGAGGCTATGTGCTGCGTCAGCTGAAATGATAAGGGTCTTGTGACCTTTACGGGCAGAAAGAAGCGCTGAGGCTGCCGCGAGAGTTGTCTTTCCCACGCCTCCTTTTCCTGTAAAAAGAATAATCCGCATCTTATTTCTCTGTTTTAGAGATTAAAATTATTGTATCATGCCCAGGGAGTAAGTCAATATCACTCCTTTTTACTTGCTGACATCTCTATTTCAATGATAGTTGAAAATATTTCATCCAGTCATGGAGTGAGGCGGCGGTTCCTGTCCGTCTGGAGCCCATGGTGGTGGGTGGGAGGATCTTGGCGAGGATGGATAGGAACCGACGCTTTTATCAGCGATCACGGAAATCGAATCGTTCGCTTTTTCTTTTGACTCCAGGATTATCCTGTGTTATTAGCTTAGACAGACCGAGGATGCTATCGTGATCTCAGGTTTAGATTCAGGAAACAATCAAAAGGAGGGCAAAAGGATGGATAAAATGAACAGATTTTTTAAAAAAATCCTGATTGCTACAATTTCTTTTTGTATTATCGGCTTAATTCTGTTTGCTCATGATTTCAAGGGGAAGTTGCTGGATATGACCTACCCGTTTGATGAGAGTTCTATTTACTGGCCGACGGCAAAACCGTTTAAACTGACGAAACTATCCTGGGGTATCACAGAGGCCGGATACTGGTATGCTTCCAATGAGTTCAGTGCAGCAGAACACGGAGGCACTCATACCGATGCCCCTATTCATTTTGCACAGAATGGGCGTACCATAGATCGAATTCCCCTGGAGGAATGGATTGGCCCTGCGGTTAAGATTGATGTGACCGAGAAATGCGAGAAAAATCGGGATTATCTTCTATCCCCCGACGACATCAAGAATTGGGAAAAGAAATATGGCGAAATTCCAGCCGAGGCATGGGTGATTATGTACACAGGAATAGATACCAAATATTATCCTGATAAGAAAAAGGTCTTGGGGACTGATAAGACCGGTGTGGAAGCAATCCCGGAGCTGAGCTTTCCTGGATTCTCTCCGGAGTCAATCGAATATTTGACAAAAGAAAGAAACATCACAGGAATCGCTATCGACACGCCCAGCATCGATTACGGAAAATCAAAAGAATTTAAAGTGCATCAGCTTCTCTTTGCTGCTGATAAACTGGCCCTGGAGAACATAGCTAATTTGAATAAGCTTCCTCCTCAAGGAGCCATGCTTTATGTCATCCCCATGCTGATCAAAGATGGGACAGGAGCACCGGCACGGGTTTTTGCCATTCTCCCTTAGCGCAGCGGGGTCAGAGCTTCAGGCCCTCGATCGCTAATAAAAGCGTTGGTTCTATCCATCCTCGCCAAGACCCTCCCACCCACCACTATGGGCTTCGGATGGACAGGA
>CAYVAT010000007.1:0-48146 GCA_964449165.1 uncultured Eubacteriales bacterium
ATTCCTGTCACTATTCTATGTTAATTTCCGCAAAAATTCAAAACACACTGGAAGCCTTTCCACTTCCGTGATGAGTGAAAATTCTTTATTCAGTTAGGCAGCAAGGCAGCGGTTTAAGTCTATCCAAAGCATGAATCGGAATGCAGGAAGGTATTTGGCGTGGATGGACAGAAACGCACGCTTTTATCAGCCATCACGGAAATAGAAGTGCTATCAAACACACTTAGCAAAAAGTAATAGGAATCAGGCTTCACCATCAAATAAAGCCCTTGAACTTTGTTCTTGCCATAGGCATTAGTGCGTGTCGAGGTCTAGCACAAAAGGATCCCATAATCTTGAAAATAGAAAAAAGTCATGATAACTTAGCCAATAAAACATAGTGAATGATATATGATCTCTGAGGAGGAGATATGATTACCTTAATTCAAAACGGGAATATTTACGCCCCAGAGTCCCTGGGGCAAAAGGATATCCTGATCTGTGGAAATAAAATCGTCGCCATCGATCAGCCAGGAAAAATAAAGATCCATGGAATCGTTCTTAAAACAGTCGATGCTTCAGGAAAAATAGTGGTGCCTGGTTTTATCGACAGCCACGCTCATATCTTAGGTGGAGGAGGTGAAGGAGGCCCAGCCACCAGAGCACCTGAAATCAAGATAGAAGACATCCTCCAGTGCGGAGTGTCCACAGTTATTGGTTGCCTGGGAACCGATGGCACAACCCGACATATGGAATCCCTCCTGGCTAAGGCGAGAGGTCTTGAGGTTGAGGGAATTTCTACCTACATTTTTTCTGGTTCTTACCAAATTCCTGTTGTGACTATTACAGGAAAAGTATGCTCAGACCTTGTTCTCATCGAAAAAGTCATAGGGGCAGGGGAGATTGCCATCTCTGATCACCGTTCTTCTCAACCTACCTTTGAAGAAATCGCCCGCTTGGCGGCAGAGTGCCGGGTAGGAGGGATGCTGGGAGGAAAAGCAGGCGTTCTTCATCTTCACCTGGGAGATGGTCCTCGTCGACTGGAAATGCTGTTCAAACTGATTAAGGAAACAGAAATCCCACCTACTCAGGTCATCCCCACCCATGTCAACCGAAATCTCCAACTGTTGGAAGAAGCTATCGCTTTTATTCTTCAAGGGGGATTTTTCGACCTGACAGCTGGACTCGACCCAGAACCTGAGAATAAGGACGAGATAAGCGTTGCTGCAGCTGTCTTACTCTGTAAGAAAAAAAATGCTCCTCTTAGCCGGATCACTGTTAGTTCAGATAGTAATGGAAGCTTTCCAGTCTTCGACAAAAAAGCAAACTTGGTGGGACTAACCATCGCCACTCAAAAATCGTTGCTTACAAATTTTCAGTATATGATAAAAAATAATATCCTCTCTTTGGAGGAAGGCTTAAGACTTTTTTCATCCAATCCTGCTCATTTCTATAAGCTTGAGCAGAAAGGTAAAATCCAGGCGGGAAGGGATGCCGATCTTCTGTTTTTCGACCAAAATTATAACATTACCGACTTTATTGTTCTTGGAAAGCAGATGATAGCCCAAGGGGAGCTCATCGCCAAAGGAACCTTCTCCCCAGCTTTCGATGGTTAAGAAAAAAAGATAAGTAAGGAAAGCGGGAGTAAACCATGAAAAAATCACAAAAAAAAGATATCACAAAAAATAAAGAGCCTAGTCTGACAGTGGCTCTCCTACCGCTTGTAGCCATGGGGCTTCTTCTTGGAGTTGGTTATGGAATCTACAAGATCCGACCGCAAGTCCTCCTGGTAGCTGCCGCCTTCATCACAGGCTGTTTAGGCTTCTTCCTCCGGTTCAGCTGGCAGGAGATGGAAAGAGGAATCGTGGATAGTATCCACAAGGCCATGCCAGCTATCCTGATCATGCTCTGTGTGGGAATTCTCATCGGTTCATGGATAGCCTCCGGCACCATCCCCATGGTCATCTACTACGGATTGAAGCTCATATCGCCCAAATACTTCCTGGTAACCGCCTGTTTTGTCTGCTCCTTGACTTCTCTCGCCACCGGAACCTCTTGGGGAACCATAGGAACTCTGGGAGTGGCCTTCATCGGAATAGCCATGGGTTTGGGTATCCCCCTCGGGCCTGCGGCCGGAGCCATAGTTGCTGGGGCCTATTTTGGCGATAAATTGTCTCCATTCTCGGATGTAACCAACCTAGCGCCTGTTGCAGCCGGTTCAAACCTCTTCGACCATATCCGTCACATGCTCTGGTCAGCCACTCCAGCCTGGCTGTTGGGGCTAGTCATCTATTTCTTGATAGGACTTGGTTATAAGGGAGGAAGAGTCGAGTCTGAGACCATGAAGATTATTATCCAGACCTTAAAGGCCAATTTTCAATTCAGCGTCTTCCTTCTCCTGCCGATGGTCATTGTCTTTTATTTTGCTATCACCAAAAAGCCGACCATCCCTGGAATGCTCCTTTCCTCTTTTGTCGCTGGAATCTTGGCGATCATCTTCCAGAAAGCCTCTGTCACAGAAATCGCCACAGCCATGAACACCGGTTATCAAGCCCATACCGGAGTCACTGAGGTTGACCAGCTCATCTCAAGAGGGGGAATGATGAGTATGATGGAAACCCAACTAGTAGCTTTTACAGCCTTCAGCTTCGGGGGCATCATGCAAAGAACCGGACTCCTTTCTGTCATCCTGGATAGAGTGATGAGGTTTGCCAACAAAATCTGGAGCATCGTGCTGACTACCATCGGCTCCTCTATAGTCACCGCTATGGTAACCGGGAGTTCTTATCTGTCCATGATCATTCCGGGTGAATTGCTTGCTCCTATCTACAAGAAAGAAAGACTGGCAGCGAAGAACTTATCCCGAATTATCGAAGAGAGCGGGGCTATCATCGTTCCCCTCATTCCCTGGAGTATGGCGGGAGTGTATATTACGGGAACCATCGGCGTTTCCACCTTTACCTATCTTCCCTGGGCGATCATGAATTATGCGGCTGTAGTTATCCTGGCCCTTTACGGTTTTACCAGGTTCACTATGGCTCCTAAAATAAGGGAAGATGAAACTCAGATCGGGAGTTAACTCTCTTCATCCTCCTCGACATCTGTAAATGCCTTTTTATATTTTTCTTGAATCTTCTTCCATCTCTCCTTCTCCAATTCAGCAGTGGCTTGAAATTTCCGGTCAACCCCTTCCCTCTTCTTCTTTTCTTTTAAGAGCAACTCGTCTAAAGTCCCTTTCTTTCTCTTGGGTTTTTCTGACCGAATCACTTCTTGAGCTACAGGATCTATCCAGAGCAGTGAATAACAGCGTGGACAATGGAGTTGAAAAACTTCCCCTCTTTTCTTGGCCTTCATTTGGAAGAAAATGTACCAAAAAATGGAAAAATGAGCAAGGGCTTGTAAACTCTGACTTTTCAAAGATGGGTCTCTACGGTTTTTGGGGAAGCTGGAGGCGATGTTTCTTGATCAATTTAAAGAGCCCTTGACGGGTCAGTCCTATGGCTTCTGCCGTTTTCGTTCTGTTGTAATTCCAACGCGCCAATGCCTGATTCAAAAACCTTTTTTCAAATTCTGACTTGGCTTGCGTAAAATCATAGGGCGATGTATCACTGTTTTCTCTGCAAGGATTGAATTTTGAGGAAAGGCATCCTTCTTTAATCAGAACATCATCTCCAGATAGAATCAAACACCTTTGAATCTCACTCTGGAGCTCTCTGACATTTCCAGGCCAATCATAACTCAGCAGTCTTTCCAGGGCAGGAGGAGAAAAATAGGCTCTCTCCCGATTCATCTCTGCGCAGTATTTTTCCAGAAAATGGTCCAACAAGAAAAGGAGGTCTTCCTTTCTTTGTCTAAGAGGCTTTAGTTCGACAGTGATGATTTTAAGGCGATAATACAGATCCTCCCGAAATCTTCCTCTTTTGATCTCTTCTTCGATGTTCTTATTTGTGGCACTTACGAATCTCACATTGACCCGACGCGTACGATTCTCTCCGATTCTTCTGATTTCTCTTTCCTGAAGAAGACGAAGAAGTTTGGCTTGCAGATGAGGGGTAAGATCACAGATTTCATCCAGGAAGAAAGTCCCTCTGTCTGCTTCTTCAATCAACCCCGGGCGGTCCCTCAGAGCACCCGTAAAGGCTCCTCTGACATATCCGAACAATTCACTTTCCAAGAGAAGATCAGGAATCGCTCCGCAATTGACCGCCACAAATTGACCCTTGCGTCTTGCCCCCCTCTGGTGGATAGCTTTGGCCACAAGCTCCTTTCCTGTTCCGCTTTCTCCACAGATGAAAACCGGAGCATCTCTGTCCTTGACCTTATCTATAAGACTGAGCATACGCTGGAAATCTGCACTCTGCCCAACAAGAAGAGGATCAGGACTTTGAGGAGACATCTTGTTGAAGTTACTCCAATCAACACAATTCTCTAAAATCTTGCGAATTGGATTGAGCAAAGAAAACAGAATCATCAGATTCATATCAGTAAATGGACCACAAACATTTTTCTTCTCGGCATACAACCCTCCAGATCCTCCCTTACCCAGAAAAAGAGGAACACAGACAGCACTCTCCTTTTCTCGGACAACGGAGGAGTCCCCTACAGAGAACGGTTCGGAATTTGTGCCGTCGATCATCACAGGACTCTTTTGCCGGATTGCTTTCTTGACGACTTGGAAAATGTACCGTTCATTTTTGCAGGAAGTCGGTTTTGGAGGATGCCTAAAAACAATCTGTTGCCTGTCGTTCATCAACAGAATTTCCACTTCTCGGCAGTGAATTTCCTTCTCGAGTAAATCTAATAGTTTCGAAAGAAAGGTTATCATTGGCGATATCGTTATGTCCGTAGGAATAACGATAGCAGGATTCTTTTATTCTCACTAGCTTGGCGTCGGCTAATTATATGTGTAGCTTGGCAGGGAATAATGAGGTCAGCTAAAAGCTATTTAGATGATTTTTTCTCAAGATCTTCTATCTTATCTGTTGTATCCCTGTATTTGGGATTCCATTTTTTGATCTCTGCAAAAAGCTCTAAGGCCTTCTTCTTCTCATCCATTTCTTCATAGAGAGAAGCTAGTTCATACTTTAGCCTGAAATACTGGTTCGAGCCTTTTTTGGATATCTTAAGGGCTCGCTCCAACCATTCCAAGGATGGTTTATAATCCTTCTTTTTTTTATAACAAAAGCTAAGAAGGCTGTAGCAATCCAACACACGTCTCTCATCTTCACAGGCTAACTTGAACTCCTCTATGGCCTCATTGACCAATTCCTGTCCTAAATAGGCAATCCCAAGGTTAAAATGACTCTCATAATCTTCTTTTTCGATTTTTTCTTTGATTCCCTTCTCGAATTCCTTAACTATATCGGACAATTCCTTCTCTAAATATGCTGTATCCCTTTTCAACTGCTGATTACGGATAGCCTGGATAAGGGCTATCTCTTCCTCTACCCTGCCCTCCAAATCATAGTATTCGATCTCTTTACCTTCTTGAGAGACGACAGGAATAATATCAGTTTCTGCAAAAACATCAGCAGCTGTCAACTTTTCTTCTCCGCCTTCTTCAAACAAAGTATGGAGAGTCTTCTGCCTTTTCTTTATGTCTTTTCCCAATTTCTGGATTTCTTCCTCAGCCACTCTCTCCACCCGCTCTGGAATTTCTTCTTCCTTTACCTTCGGTGAGAGTTGGTTTAATTCTCTAATTTTTTCCTCGATAACAGACTCTGAGGGAAATTTTGTCTTGAGATCCTCAAGGAGTCGCCGTGCGTTTCTTATTAAACCCTGCTCCAAATAAACATCCGCTTGAGCCAGAGTCTCCTTGATAATCTCTCTGCTCTCATCGACGAAAACCGGAGGCTCTTCTGCTACTTTTTCTTCCTCGCTAATCCCCATCTCTTTCTTGATCTTCCTCAGCTGAGTATAATAATCTTCATCCATGGGGAAGATTTTGTGCATTTCCCTTAGAATGGAGAGGGATTTCTCCTTCAAATTCTTCTTGCGGCATTCCTCAAGTATTGCCCTGTAAGCCAGCTCAAGATTATCCAGCTGCTTTTTGGACTTATAGATTGAGGCCAATTTTTCCAATGTGGATAGATGGGCTTTTTTAGTTGCCAGAATGAGCCCAAGCAGTCCGATAGCCTTTTCGCATTTATTCTTCTTGAGTAAAGCTTCGACCAAAGGTTCATAGAGATCAAAAGCCTCATCGAGTTTATCCTCTTGGATATGAATCCGGCCGAGTTTTACCCTTGAGTCTACATCCTTAGGACGCAAGGAAAGAATCTTCTCGAAGGTCTCTTGAGCTTTTTTGAAGTTTTTATCTTCAAAGTAAAGAGCCCCTAACAAACCGAGTGCTTGCAGGTTTTCTTTATCTTTTTTGAGGATTTCTTGGATAAGGTCTAGAGCCTCATCCTTCTTCTTTTCTTTCTTTAGAACTTCAATCAGGTTAACCAAGGTTCTCAAATCATCTTCCCTGAGGGCTTTGGCACGACAGAGGATATCCTTGGCCTCATTCCAGTCTTTGTTCTTGATCTTGAATTCGGCTACCTCATTGAACTCAACAAGAGCTCTGTCTTCTTGGTCTGCCTCAGCATAAAGATCGGCTAAAGTCAACTTGGTCTTGTAATCCTTTTTGTCTAATTTGAGGACTTTCTCGTATGCAAGAATGGCTTCTTTGGTCTTTTTCTCGTTTCTTAAACGGCTGGCAGTATCCAGATATTTCTTCTTAGCCTCGGAAAGAAACCCTTGATCAGCAAGAAGATCAGCCAGTCTGATGGCTGCTTCCTCGTCTGTCGGGCATAATCTGTTTATTTTCTTATAAATAGCAAGGGATTTTGTGAAAAGGCTTTTCTCTTCATAGAAATCGGCGACTTTTTTAAACTCAGCAATCGCCTTTTCAACCTGATCAGCCTGTATGTACAGATCGCCGATAACATTTCTCATGTTGAGGTCCTGAGGATCAGCAGTGAGCAATTTCTTGTATTCAGCGATGGCTTCCTGGAGTTTACCTTTCCTCACGTATTTCTTTGCGAGCTCTAAAATTTTCTTCTTATCTTTTTCAGAATACATTTTTGCTCTGTCTAAGATTAAAGCTCATTCGATGAAGAGCAGTTGGGCCTTTTTCTTTTAAGGCATTAAAATGCTCTCTTGTCCCATAGCCTTTATTCTTGGAAAGTGCGTAACCTTCATATATTCTGTCCAGCTTGACCATCATTTCGTCCCGGAGAACCTTGGCGATTATGGAAGCAGCTGCAATTGTTGGACTCTTCCTGTCTCCCTGTTTCAAGCCTATCTGGGGGTAATTTACACCATTTAAACAAAAACCGTCAACCAATAGAAAATCCGGTTTCAAAGACATCATCTCGACAGCTCTTTTCATAGCTAATAACGAAGCCCAATAAATATTTTGTCGATCTATTTCAGAATTTGTGGCTAAACCTATTCCTATGGAAAGAGCGTGAGAGAGGATATGTTTTGAGAGTGTTTCTCTCTTCCGCGGGGTAAGCAGCTTGGAATCCTTCAATTCTTTGACCCACTCTGGGCGGGGGCAGCTTCCCGTAATCAGCTGAGGAGGAAAAATCACCGCTGCGGCCAAAACAGGACCGAAAAGGGCCCCTCTTCCCGCTTCATCGACACCGGCAATGTCCTTGAATCCACTTTTTACGACTTTCTTCTCAATCCAAAAACGGACCACTTTCCTTCCCCATGTCCTAGAAAGACCCAAGAAGAGAAGAATCAGAACGTGGATGAACTTTTAACGCTTTAAATCCTGCTTTATAGATACGGCCAAAACTGCCTTGCTGTTGTGAATCTTTTTACCTTTTTTCTTTGAGTCGAGCAGCTTTCCCTTTACGCTTCCGAAGGTAATAGAGCTTAGCCCTCCTGACTTTTCCCTTTCGTACCACCTCTATGGTCTTAATCATCCGGGAATGCAGGGGGAATACGCGCTCCACCCCAATTCCGAAAGAAACTTTGCGTACCGTAAAAGTAGCACTCAATCCAGCCCCTCTTTTAGCTATAACATTTCCTTGAAAAATTTGAATCCTTTCTTTGTTTCCTTCCTTGATAACCACATGAACTTTGACCGTATCCCCAACATTGAAAACATCAACATCTTTCTGTCGCAACTTTTCTTCCACCAAATCAATCTGGTTCATCTTCCTTTCCTTTCTCTCTTTATTTCTTCGAGTGTTTTTTCATCTTCCAAAGATAACTCTTGCCTTTCTAACATATCCGGCCTCCGAAGCCACGTCTTCTCAATGGATCTTTTCCTTCTCCAGTGAGCAATTTTCTCATGATCTCCAGAAAAAAGCACTCCAGGAACTTTCATTCCTTTAAACACTCTAGGCCGTGTGTAATGAGGGAAATCCAATAATCCTTGTGCAAAGGAATCATGCCTAACCGAATCCATCTTGCCCACCACACCTGGAACAAATCTGGAAACAGCTTCCACCACAACAATTGCAGCTGATTCTCCGCCAGTCAAAACAAAATCTCCTACGGATATCTCCTCGGTGATCAAATATTCGATCACTCGCTCATCAACACCTTCATAGCGACCGCAGATGAGGATGATCTGAGATTGCCTGGCTAACTCCTCACCCAGTCTGTAATCAAATCTTCTGCCTTGAGGAGAGAGGAGGTAAACGGGCTGCTTCTCATCTGCACGAATATTCTCCACAGCAGTAAATAAGGGCTCTGGTTTCAGAACCATGCCCTCCCCGCCCCCATAGGGACGGTCATCGACCTGCCTGTGCTTGTCCAAGGCATAGTCTCTCAAATTGTGAACATGTATCTCTACCAGGTTTCTCTCAAGAGCCTTTTTGATGACACCTGCTGAGAAAGCACTCCCAAAAATTCCCGGGAATATGGTGATTATATCAAATCTCATTCAAGTCCAAAAGACCTGCTGGAGGATTTACAATAATTTCCCTTTGCTCTAAGTTTATCTGCACACAAATATCTTTGTTAAAAGGGATAAGAACTTGATTTTTCCTGCCCCTGACCACTAGCAAGTCATTACCAGGGATAGTTAAGAGATCTTCCACCATGCCGATTTTTTCCCCATCCTCGGCCATAACCGTACAACCAAGAATCTGGAAATGGTAGTAATCATCCTCTCGCAGAGACGGCAGTTTTTCCTCTGGAACGAAAATCTCATCCCCTGCGATCTCCTGCGCTCGTTCAAGAGAGTCGATCCCTTTCAGTTTAAGGATAAAATTTTCTTTGTAAGGACGGAGAGATTCGACTTGGAACTCTTCCCAACCCCCTTTTTTCTTGAAAAAAACCCTAGAAAAAAAAAGGCATGAAATGAGGCCCAACATAAAGCCTGAGCCTTACTTCACCTTTTCTTCCCTGGCTCCTTAATATTTTCCCGATTCGAACCAAGTTATCCTTTCTCGATGATTTCAAGATTGAATCGTCTCTTCAGCTTCATCCCAGCAGCACCTAGAATAACACGTATGGCCCTTGCTGTTCTTCCTTGTTTTCCGATAACCTTGCCTAAATCTTCTGGAGCAACCTTTAGCTCCAAGATGGTGGTTTGCTCCCCCTCTAGCTGGGAAACTTGTACCTTTTCTGGATTGTCTACTAAGGATTTGGCAATCATTTCTACGAGTTCTCTCACTGTAACCTCCTTTTAGTTTTGTTGATTGGAAAGTTTCTCAGGCTTGGAAACTTTATCTATTAGAGATTGAACCGTATTAGAGGCTTGAGCTCCTCTCTCTAACCAAAATTTTACCCTTTCCAAATCGACCATTATCTCCGGTGGCTCCTTCAGAGGATTATAGTATCCCAGAATATCTTTAGCCTTGCTCTCTCTTGGTTTTCTCGAATCGATGGCGACGATTCTGTAGAAGGGCTTTTTCTTTGCGCCCAATCGCATCAACCGTATAGAAATCATTTCTTATTCTGTCCTATAAGACGAAAAAAAATAATATATGAATTCCTCCTTTAAGTCAACTTTTTTCAGTTGGCGAGGATGGACAGAAACTAACGTTTTTATCCAAGATTGTCTCAATAAGGCGGCGGTTGCTTTCCATCCGAGCCCATGGTGGCGGGTGGGAGGGTCTTGGCGAGGATTGATAGGAATCCCCGTTTTTATCAGCTATCGCGGAAATAGAGCCACTTCCAAGTGGCGATGCTTTCACTGGGGAAGAGAGGAAAGAAGCTTCTGGAATTGAGACTTTTTCATCATTTTCTTTATCTCCAGGAACTGTTTCAACAGCTGGTTCACCTCCGAGATAGGTCGACCGCTTCCTTTGGCTATCCTCAAACGCCGGTTTCCATCTATCATCTTGGGCCTTGTCCTTTCTTCAGGTGTCATGGAATTTATGATAGCCTCAAAGTGAACGACCTTTTTATCATCGATATTCATCTTGGATATATTCTTTAATGGTCCTCCTGTGGGGAGAAGGCTCAAGATTTGGGACAAAGATCCCATTTTTCTCATCTGAATAAGCTGCTTCTTGAAATCATCGAGAGTGAACTCCTGTTTGCGGAGTCTACGTGCCAACTCCTCAGCCTCTTTCAGATCTGTCTCTTTCTCCGCCTTCTCCACTAGACTCAGGATATCCCCCATGCCAATGATCCGAGAGGCCATGCGCTCAGGATGGAAGACTTCAAATTGGTCGAACTTTTCTCCCGTTCCCACAAATTTTATAGGCTTTTCAGTCACGGATACGATGGATAGAGCAGCACCACCTCTGGCATCTCCGTCCAATTTGGTCAAGATAATGGAAGTTAGTCCAATTTTTTCTTCGAACAGTTGAGCACTCTTGACAGCATCCTGTCCAGTCATAGAGTCACCGATATAGATTGTTTCTGTGGGCTGAAGAATATCCTTGACCATACATAGCTCATCCATAAGCTCTTTATCAATATGCAGTCTCCCTGCTGTATCGACGATGAGTGGATCATACCCTCTGTTTTTTGTGAAATTGAGCAGCTCTTGAAGAACATGGCCAGGAGAAGACATCTGCTTAACGGTCATTTCATAGAAAGGAAGATTAAGATTCTGGGAGATCATCTTGATTTGATCCTGAGCAGCTGGCCGTTTAAGATCAAACGATACCAGAAGAGGGTTTTTCCCCAAACCTTTAACCCATTTGGCAAGCTTACCGCAGGTAGTGGTCTTACCAGAGCCCTGGAGGCCAACCATCATGAAGATGGAAGGAGGAGGGCTTGAGAACCTTAACTTTCTCTCTGATTGACCGAGGATGGAAGTCAATTCGTCTCGGACAATCTTTATCACCTGCTGAGCAGGAGTCAAGCTGATGAGCACTTGTTCTTCCAAAGCCTTATCCTTTATATGCTCGATAAAATCTTTCACTACCCGGTAGTTAACATCCGCTTCAAGAAAGGCCATGCGGATCATCCTTAAGGCTTCCGCCATGTTCTTTTCGGTAATTTTTCCTTCACCACGGAGGTATTTGAGAGCCTTTTGAAGTCTATTGGATAGCTGATCAAACATTCTCTTCCTCAGTAATTAATTGATATATAATATTTTAAGCAAAATAAGGAGGGCAAGTCAACTTGACATTTTTCCTGATTATGATTATGGTATTACTAATTTTTCTGATACGTGAAATGAACAGGAGAATAAGTCTCTGAGTTCCTTCTGCAGAGGTGAGTCATCATGAAAACAAAGATTGACTACAAGGAAATTGTCAAGCTTATCGATCTGTTGGAAGAGAGAAATCTTTCTCATTTTGAGCTCGAGGTAGAAGGGTTTAAAATAAAGATCAGCAAAAGTCTATCTCCAACTTCTTCTGGAGAAGAAACCTCTGCCCCTAACGCCCCTACTGAACAGGAAGAAAATTCTCCCCTTTCCCAAGAAATAATCGAGGAGAGAAAAGATAACCTCCACTACATCACATCACCCATGGTAGGAACTTTTTATCGAGCTCCAAACCCCACCTCCGTTCCCTTCGTGGATGTTGGTGATGAAGTGAAGAAGAACCAAACCCTCTGTATCATCGAGGCTATGAAGCTGATGAATGAGATCGAGTCTGATGTGGAAGGAATTCTTGAAGAAATATACGTGGAGAATGGCAAGCCTGTCGAATACGGACAAAAGCTATTCGCCATCCATCTTGTTTCCCAATAATCGATGTTTTCCAAATTATTGATAGCCAATCGCGGAGAGATTGCTCTTCGTATTATCCGCTCAGCACAGGAATTAGGATATAAAACCGTAGCTGTCTACTCTGAACCTGATAAAAATTCTATCCACACAATGTTCGCCGACGAGAAAGTCTGCATCGGACCAGCAAAGGCTCAAGACAGCTATCTCAACATCGCCAACCTGCTGAGTGTAGCTGAGATTACAAGGGCTGACGCCATCCATCCTGGATATGGGTTTCTTGCAGAAAATGCTCGCTTTGCTGAAATCTGTGAAGCCTCTGGTATCACTTTCATCGGACCTTCTGCCTCACTGATTAGTTTGATGGGGGACAAGAATAAAGCTCGGCAAGAAATGAAAAAGGCTGGCCTCCCTATCATCGAAGGAAGTGAGATGATTATTAAAGACATAGCCGAAGCGAAAAAAGTGGCCAAGAAAATCAGCTATCCTGTTATTCTGAAAGCGGCAGCGGGTGGCGGCGGAAAGGGAATGAGGGTTGTTCGCTCTTCGAATCAACTGGAAAAACAATACACTATCGCCCAAAACGAAGCCAACGCAGCATTCGGAGATTCTTCTCTCTATATAGAAAAGTATCTTCCCAAAGCCCACCATATAGAAATCCAGGTTATCGGAGACAAAAGAAAGAATGTCATAGCTTTGGGGGAAAGAGAATGCTCCATTCAAAGAAAATACCAAAAGCTCATCGAAGAAACACCCTCACCATATATCGATGAGAAATTGCGGAAAAAGATTATAAAGGTCGTGGAGGAGGCTGTCCGTTTTATAGACTACCAGAGTCTTGGGACATTCGAGTTCTTGGTCGACGAAGAAAGAAAATTCTACTTTATGGAGGCTAACACAAGAGTCCAGGTCGAACATCCAATCACAGAAATGGCTTATGGAATCGATCTAGTCAAAGAACAGATTAACATAGCCGCTGGAAAGAAACTCTCCTTCTCCCATGATCTCAAACTCAGAGGACATTCCATTGAATGCAGGATAAACGCTGAGGATTCAGAAACATTCATTCCCTCTCCAGGAAAGATAGATTTTCTAGTTCTACCTCAAGGCCAGGGTATCCGAGTAGATTCTGCGGCCTACTGTGGTTGGGATATCCCTCCCGATTATGATTCCCTTGTGGCAAAAATCGTGGCCTATGCTCCAACAAGAGAGGAAGCCATCAAAAAAATGCTGACAGCCTTGGAGATGACAACAATCGTGGGCATAAAGACAAACATTCCCCTCCACCTAAGTATTCTCTCCCATTCTGACTTTATGAAGGGGAACTACGACATCCACTTCATGGAAAATCTGTTGAGTAAAAAGAAGTCGTAAAGCGAAGAATTTTTCCCCTCCAAACACAATTTCTTTATCAATACAACCTAGTCAGACACCGTATCCCCTAGTACAAGAATGACTTCATACTCTCCAGAATTATCACCGACTACGTTTTCATTGATCCCCAAGAAAAGACGCCCTCCGATGGGCATCCTGACTCTCTTTTCCTCTCCTATGTAAAACTCTTTAACAATCTCGTTACGGATCTCTTCTCCGGTCTCCTCGTCTATCTCAACCGAGACCAGATAGACGACTTTGCCGATGAGGGCACCGATATTCTTCTCAGGAAGAGGTTGCTGGACTGTTTTGAGATTATAGCCATCGGGCCCGCAATAGGCCATTGGATTTCCCTTCTGAAGAGAAATCATTCCACTTGCTTTAAAATAGATTTCCTGCGCTTCCACAATATCCAACCCTGTATCTGTCCAATTCTTATCAGCTGTCACGACCAATCTGATTACTCTGCTCTCTTTCGGGTTCTGCACCTCTCTATCTCTGGTTTTTAAATAAATAGGTACAGCAAACAAAAGGAAGAGAATCAAAAGCAGACTTACAGGGAGAAACCTATACTTCTGTTTTATGCCTTCTTTAGGTAGCCTCATCTTTCCTGCTTCTTTCCTAACTTAATGATTTCCAGCATCTGTTTGTGAATGAGGCCGTTGGTGGCCAGTATCTCTGATCCAAAGATAGAGAATTCCTGATTCTGGAAATCAGAGACATACCCACCAGCCTCCTTGACAATTAAAGCACCAGCTGCTACATCCCAAGGATTGAGTTTCAATTCCCAGAATCCATCAAAACGACCACAGGCCACATAACAGAGGTCCAGTGCTGCTGAACCACAGCGGCGGATGGCCTGGACCCGCAGGAGAAAATTGTTGAAATGATCGATGTTGTTTACAGGGCTCTGCCGAAGATCATAAGGAAAGCCTGTTGCTATCAAACTTTTATCCAGATCATTGACCGAAGAAACCCGAATTTTCCTTTCTCCAAGAAAGGCTCCTTCTCCCTTAATCGCTGAAAACAATTCCTCCCGCATGGGATCATAGATCACTCCCAGAACGACCTGCTCCTTCCTTTCCAGGGCTAGGGAAACACAAAAGACAGGAAAAGCATGAGCGTAGTTAGTGGTCCCATCCAGGGGGTCAATGATCCAGCGGAATTCTCCTCCCCTCTGCCGACTCAGATCTTCCTCCCCCAGGAAATCATGTTCGGAGAAATGGGAGGATAGATGGTCATAGATCATTCTCTGGGCTCTGTTGTCGTAGTCAGTTACCAAGTCCACCGCACTTTTAAAAGATATTTTTGGGTCGGCACCTATGTTTTCCTTTAGCATCGTGCCTGCTCTTCGAACGATTGTCCGAGCTTCTCTCAGGTAATTGTCGACTTCCATAGCGCTCTCCATATTATCAACTCTCTCTATCATTAGCAAACAAAAGCAGGAGCCAACAATCCCTCTTTCCAGGAAGAGGCCCAGCCTCCCTCTTGTCTCAAACTTTTTGCCTTTTTAGACGTATTATAATATGATAATTAACCGCATAAGGAAAGAAACCAAAATGAAGAAAAAAGGAAGAAAAAAATTCATCATCATCTTTGCCGTGATCATCGTGATCGGCATTATCATCTTCTTCAATCTCCAGGCCCGAAGGGAAAAGTCCATAAAAGTGACTTTGGAAGAGGTCAAGAGTCAAGACATCACATCCATCGTCTCTGCTTCAGGCGAGGTGAAGCCTAGGAAGAATATCAACATCAGCGCTCATGTCCCCGGACGGGTTGTCAAGATCGGAGTCGAAGAGGGACAGAGGGTCAAAACCGATGACTTTCTTCTCAAACTCGATTCCACACAGTACGAAGCCAATACCTCCAGGGACAGGGCCTCTATTCGTTCTTTAAAAGCAGAGCTCATCAAGGCTGAAGCATCTTTGAAGAAAGATGAAAATTATTTCTACAGGCAGAAAAAGCTCTTTGAAGAAAAGCTCATATCCAACGAACAGCTGGAAGCTGCAAAGGCCCAATACGACATTTCTTATGCTCAGCATGAAGCTATACGATACCAGATCAAACAAGCCGAGGCCTCCCTCCAAAGCTCTTTGGACAATTTGAGCAAGACGGTTTACAACTCCCCTATTGACGGCATCATCACCAGCCTCCAAGTCGAAGAAGGAGAAGTTGCCATGATCGGCACTATGAATAATCCAGGAACGATCCTGATGACCATCGCTGATCTCTCAGTGATGGAAGTGGAAGTGGAGGTCGATGAAACAGATGTGATCAACGTCAACATCGACCAATCAGCAAAAGTCAGAATAGATGCTTTCCCTGATATGACTATCGACGGGAAAGTGACCGAAGTGGGAAGCTCTGCTCTCCAAAAAGTCACCGTCTCGGAGGAATCCAAGGATTTTAAGGTGGTCATAACCCTCGAGAACCCACCTGAAGATTTGAAACCGGGACTTTCGGCTTCGGCCGATATCATCACCGGAGAAAAAAAAGATGTTCTTGCGGTTCCCATCTCCGCGTTGGTTTTGAGGGAAAAAGAAGAAAAAGAAAAAAAAGATAAAGATGAACAAGAAGAAGGCATCTATGTTGTCGATAAGGAGAACCGGGTGAAATTTCGAGCTGTGAAAAAAGGGATCATGGGAGGAATGACCGTGGAAGCTGTGTCAGGTCTGGAAAAGGGAGAGAAGATTGTGGTCGGGCCTTATGATGCTCTCCGTCAACTGAATGACGGAATTCTGATCAATCCAGAAGAAAAGCAGAAAAAGGATAATGAATAAGGGCAACAACATCCTCATCTCAACCAAAGACCTCTGGAAAATATATCATCTAGGAAAACAAGAGGTAAAGGCTCTCTGTGGAGTTTCTCTCACCATTGCCTACAACGAATTTTTGGCCATCATGGGTCCCTCTGGATCAGGGAAGTCAACTCTAATGAATCTGCTGGGATGTCTTGATACTCCCTCTAAAGGAGAATACTATCTCAAAGATAAAGAAGTCAGCACTCTGAGCGAAAATGAACTGGCTCGCATCCGAAATGAAGAGATAGGCTTCGTATTCCAAGTGTTTAACCTCCTGCCTCGCGCTACTGCCTTCCATAATGTGGAACTCCCGCTCATCTACAAAGGGGCTGCAAAAAAAGAAAGAAAAGAAAAAGTCCGGAAGGCACTGGAAATGGTGGAGATATCAGGAAGGATGAATCACCGTCCTTCCGAACTCTCGGGGGGAGAGCGGCAGCGAGTGGCCATCGCTCGGGCTTTGGTCAATGAACCTTCTCTCCTTCTGGCGGATGAGCCCACAGGAAACCTGGACTCCAAAACTGGACAGGAAATTCTCAATCTCTTCCGTAAAATTCACAGCCAGGGAAACACCGTCATCATCGTTACCCACGACAAGGATATCGCCTATCATGCCCAGCGGATCATCTATCTCAAGGATGGAATGATCGAGAGAGAAGACGACAGAGGAGAATAAGCCATGAATTTCTTTACTCGCTTGCAGGGTATCTTTTTCGCTCCCCAATCAACCCTAAAATCCGTATCAGAGAAGCCTGTGTGGGTGGATGCTTTGGTCGTCCTCCTTATCGTGATAGCCCTTTTTTCCTACATCACCGGTCCTTATTCACAAAAAGACAGTCTCGAAACGCTCAAAAACAACGTTAGGCTTCGAGAGAGAATGGGAGAAGAAAGATACAACCAGATGATCGAGAGACTGGAAAATCCTTCTAAGGTCGGCCGTATCATCCGGCCTTTCCTGATCAATCCGGCCTTCCTCCTGGTCGGCTTCCTGTTTTCAAGTCTTATCCTCCTCGGGATGGGGCGATTCACTTCAACAGAAGGCAATTATGTCCAAGTGCTCTCTTCCTATCTGCATGCTAATTTTATCGATAAAATTCTGGGAAATGCGGTCCGCTTGGTGCTGATCCTCATGCGCAAATCTGTTGTCCAAACTACAACCAGCCTTGCTCTATTCTTTCCCAGGCTGGAAGCGACCTCTGCCAGTTTCGTCATCCTCAGCCAAGTAGATTTTTTCCAGCTGTGGCTTTTCGGCGTCTTTGGCTACGGTCTTTCTCATATCTTTAAGATCGAGATGAAAAAAGCCCTTTTCATTTCCTATGGCTTCTGGCTGATCAAAAGTTTATTCTACATTGCCATAGGCTTGTTAAGTTTGCATTATATGAGATAAATCGTCTGTCTTGAAAAATTCATTCACATAAAAAATGTCCAGCCTGGAAAGCCGGATGAAAAGAAATCTCACCCAAAAAATCTTCCCAGAGATCCTCTTCGAACTCTGGAACTCAGAGAGTTCCGGACTCCTGACTATCAGAAAAGACGGCATCGAAAAAAAGCTTGTTTTCCAGAAAGGACAGATAGCTGTAGCAAAGGATGTGTATCCTGAAGACATATTCCTGAAATTTCTCCAGAAGAGAAATCTCCTGAATGCGTCCTCGATCAGGGATTATGAAAGCTATTCCGCTAAAAACCGATGCTCTCTTCTTCAATCCCTTCACCAACTGAGTCCTCTTCCCTTCTCCCAAATCTGGACACTACTCGAAGAGTTTGTAACACAAGACTATCTTCCCCTCTTTGACTGGAGTGAAGGAAAATATGAGTTTGATGCTGGACAGATCTTCCAACAGAAAGACATCCTCTTTCTAATCCCCACTCTTGACTTTATCCTTCAGGGAATACGGCAAATGGACAACCTTGACCTCGTCCAAACTCGCCTTCCCGGGAATAAGGAAAACATCCAGACTCTTTTTCCTGATCATCGGGAGCAGCTTAATCTTATTCCTCCTGAAAGATATATCTGGAATCTCATAAAAACCGAGAAAACTCTGCACAGCATTTATGAAACAAGCGCTCTGGGCAAGAAGGCAAGCCAGAGGGTTATATTCGCCTTATTCAGCTTAGGGCTTATAACATTTACAGAAGAAAAAACGTCTGAGGCCTCCCTTCCTCAATACTCCCAGATCTCTTCACATAAAATCTGGAATACCTTCAACACCAAGTTCTCTTATATCTATAAATACATCTCCAAAGAGCTGGGTCCAGTGGCCTTCAATCTTATGGAAAAATCTCTGGAAGAGATCCGACCTCATCTATCCTCAATACTGCGGGAAATCAAATTTAACAGTGAGGGAAAGATTGCCATGGACTCTAATCTTAAAACCAGTTTGACTTATGCCGATGGAGAGAGCAAGATGAATCTTGTTAAAGACTTGAATGAAATACTGATGGCAGAAATTCTGGCCGTGAAAAAGAATTTGGGCCGCGAACAAGAAGCTATTCTGATAAATAACCTGGAAAAAATAGGAGAGGTGGATTGAAAAGAAAACAAATCCTGGCATTGCTCATCTTTATTTCCCTTCTTTTTATCCTTCTTCTGATAAAAATTGGACTCTAAAACCAAAAACCTGGTTATTGTACTAGGTCCAACCAGTGTGGGCAAGAGCGAGATATCTATAAAAATTGCCAAAAATTTCGCAGGAGAAATCATCAACTGCGATTCTATGCAAGTCTACAAGGGCTTTGATATCGGCACAGACAAAATCCCTCCTGAAAAAAGGGAAGGCATCCCCCACCATCTCATAGATGTTGTTGATCCATCTACCCAATTCACCGCAGCCGAATTTGTTTCTATGGCGCTGGAGGCGACAGAGTCCATCCTCCGAAGAGGAAAGCTTCCCATCATAGTAGGAGGGACAGGGCTCTATTTAAAGACTCTTCTCGATGGCCTTTTTCCCGGAGGAAAAAGTCATCCTGAAATCCGCCAAGAACTGGAAGCGGAGGCCAAAAAGAAAGGGGTAGCTGTGTTATGGAAAAGGCTCATGGAGGTCGATCCTGTCTACTCTCAAAAAATCAGCAAAAACGACAAGGTAAGAATTATACGGGCTTTAGAAGTCTTTCATTCTACAGGCAAACCTCTTTCTGAACACTTTTTCAAGACACAATCTTTTGTCAAAGATTTTCATATCTTAAAAATTGGGTTAAAATTAGAAAGTAAAGTGCTCTACCAGAAAATTGAGGAACGAGTGGAAAAAATGTTCGAAAGGGGCATCGTCGATGAGGTGCAAACCCTTCGAGATTCAGGGATACCAGAAGATGCGCCTCCTTTCCGAGCTTTGGGCTACAAACATATCTTAAAATTGCTCAACAAAGAAATTAGCCAGGAAGAAGCCAAGTCACTGACTAAAAGAGACACCCGTCACTATGCCAAAAGGCAGATGACATGGTTTAGAAAAATGGAAGGGATACAATGGTTCTCTCCCCTTGAATTTCCTTCCATCGCAGAATATGTTCAGAAAAAATTGAAATAAAATGGAAAAAGCCCTTCTCATCTGTCTGGCAACAAACAAACAAGAAAAACTCCAAGCTAAAGAATCCATGGAAGAATTGAAACAGCTGACCGAAGCTGCAGGAGCAGAAGCAGTGGGAGAAGTTTTTCAGTTCCGCAATGAGATCAATCCCAAATATCTCATAGGAGAGGGAAAAGTCGAACAAATCTCCAGCATGAAAGAAGAGCTGGACGCTGACCTCGTCATCTTCGATCATAACCTCACTTCTATCCAACAACGCAGCCTCGAGGAAGAAATTAAGGGAAAAGTCATTGATCGTACACAGCTTATCCTGGATATATTCGCTCAACGGGCAAGAAGCAAGGAAGGGAAACTTCAGGTTGAGCTTGCCCAACTCAACTATCTTCTTCCAAGGCTCCTGGGGAAAGGGAAGACTTTATCTCGATTGGGTGGCGGCATCGGTACGCGGGGCCCAGGAGAGAAGAAACTGGAGGAAGACAGACGCAGAATCTTAAACAGAATCTCCAAGATAAAAAATGACATCAAAAAAACACAGAAAAGAAGAGCTATCCAGAGAAAAAGCAGGAAAAATAGTCCTGTTCCCATCGTCTCTCTCGTAGGGTACACCAATGCGGGAAAATCCTCTCTATTCAATCGTCTTTCCCAGGAACACATGTTCACTTCCTCCAAATTTTTTTCCACTTTGGATCCTGTACTTCGTCGGGTCCGCCTTTCTGGGGGGCTCTTTTTTTTCTTGAGCGATACCGTTGGTTTCATCAAAAACCTTCCTCTGGAACTCATATCTTCTTTCAAAGCCACCCTGGAAGAACTCAAAGAGGCAGATTGCATCGGCCACATCATTGATATAACTTCTTCGACTAGCGAGGCCCAAATAGGCGCAGTGGAAAAAATTCTTGATGAAATCGGAGTTGCCGATTTACCTATCATCAAAGTCTTCAACAAGATCGATCTTCTTTCCAACAAATCAGAGCTCCTCAAACGGAATAAAAATTCAGAAATCTTTAGGGTCTATGTATCAGCCAAGACAGGGGAAGGCCTGAAAGATCTAAATGATAAACTCCGTTCTATCCTGTTTGGAAGCCTCAGCCTGTTCTATCTGCGCATCCCCAAATCAAAGAGAGATATGGCCTATTCCTTCGCCAATTGGGCCTTGGTGCTAAAAAAAAGAGAAAGGGGAAATTATGTTGAACTCAAAATCATGGCTGATCCAAACTCCATCATAAATTTTCTGCCTTATATAAAAAGAGGAGATGAAAATTGGTAAGAAAAGCTATCCTTATTCTACTATTTTTTTTGTTATCCTGGTCCTGTGCCACTTATCAGCCACCGCCTCCTTCTCTCTTCATCGGAAATCTTCCCCAGGCTGTGGTGGCAGAACTTTCTCTGGATGAGAGAATTCTGACTGAAGAAGCCTGGGAAAACCTGAGACAAGGAAGGGGAGATAAGGCTCAGAAGCTCATCTCGAAACTGGGGACAGAAAGCCCCTTCTATTATGCAGGCATGGGATATGCCTCTCTTCTACTCAACAGAATTTCAGATTCTGAAAATTACTTTAAGCATGCCCTGCAAAATTATCCGGATATGACCCTGGCTCATATCGGGCTGGCACAAGTTTACCAGAAGGCTGGAAAAGACGACTTGGCTTTTATCGAGTTCAGAGAAATTCTCAAGCGAGAAGAAAATAACACATGGGCTCAGCAATCCTATAAGGTCATCAAAGAAAGAAAAACACAAGAATCCCTGGACGAAGCCAAGACCTATCTCGCTCACCAAGACACGGAAAAGAGCAAGGAAGCCTTCCTGAAAGCTCTCTACTATTCTCCTCAATCCACAGCAGCCCACTTGTCTCTAGCTGAAATTTTCAAAAAAGAAAACAATCTGAAGAATGCCCTTGTCCACCTCAAGGCGGCCAGCACAATTGAGCCGGACAACAAAAACGTCTTGAATGTCTATGCAGAGACCCTTTATCAAGCTGAGGATTATCCCCGAAGCCTTGAAGTCTACGAAAGACTCCTTGATTTAGAGCCTGAAAACGATAATATCCAAACCCGGGTAAAAACGCTCAAAAACAGATTAGGTATCTTTGAACTCCCCAGTCAATATGATGCTATACCAGCATCAGAGGCGATCACCAGAGAGGAAGTTGCTGCGCTGATTGAGGTCAAATTCAAAGATACTCTGGATGAACCCAAGACCCAGCCTCCTATCATTATCGACATATCCACATCTTGGGCCTCTAGGTACATCTTGAGGGCCGCCTCTCTCGGACTCCTGGATGTCTATGCCAACCACACATTTCAGCCTAAGAAAATCTTCACTCGAGCTGAAATGGCTGATGTTCTCAACAAATTGATCAATTATCTGAAAAGAAAAAATTATGTCTTTATCAGCCAAATCCCTCCCGAGAAGATTCAGATTTCAGATGTATCCCCTGATAACTATTATTACCAACCTATCCTGCGCATCGTCTCTTACGGCATCATGAATCTTTCTGCCGACAGGAGTTTCAACCCAGATCTTCCGGTCTCCGGGCAGGAGGCTATACGCCTTTTGGATATTATTCTAACTCTTATAAAATAGCCTCCATTTAACGACATACATTCTTTGGCTATGACGGATCGAAAGATAACAGAAGAAGGCAACGCCTTGCTGACCGCACCCAACATTCTGACCATCCTCAGAATTCTCCTTGTTCCTGTTTTTTTGGTCATGATGCTTGAACAGAAAACTTTCCATGCCTTGGCTGTCTTCCTTGTGGCGGGAGCCACAGACCTCCTTGATGGCTTCGCAGCCCGAATCTGGCATCAGAAAACGAAAATCGGCGCTGTGTTGGATCCTGCTGCTGACAAGCTGCTCCTGACAACGGGATTTGTACTCCTGACCATTCCTTCTCTCAGTTCACCTCATGTGATTCCTCCCTGGCTGACCCTGGTTGTGGTCGGCCGGGATATAGTCATAGTAATAGGAGCTTTCATCCTCTTTAAACTGATAGGCCAAAAAACATTTTATCCATCCCTTCTGGGAAAGATATCCACCTTCTGCCAAGTCTTGGTGGTTCTCCTTGTTCTCCTGTTCAATGCCTTCGAAGTTATCTCCATCTCTCTTATCTGGGCCTATTATGTGACACTTATTGCAACTATTCTCTCGGGTATCCATTACGGTTCGGCAGGCCTCCGTCTCCTCTCATCCGCAAAGACAAAAACCAGTTAAAAAAAGAAAAGGGGGGTTCAATAAATTGGCTGTCTTAAAATAGAGAATAATCCCCCTCTGAGAGGAAAGAATCCTTTTTTATCCTGCGTTCTTATCGATGAAGCCTTTTCTTATGGTCTTCCAGATAATCTTAAGATCCAGACCCAGTGACCAGTTCTGGATATAATAAAAATCGTACTCAACCCTCTTCCCGATAGATGTGTCCTGCCTCAGTCCATGAATTTGAGCCCAACCTGTTATCCCCGATTTCACCTTATGCCTGAGCATGTACTTAGGGAATTTCTCCCTAAAGTCCTTGACAAAAACCGGTCTCTCTGGACGAGGGCCAACCAAACTCATCTCCCCTTTAAGGACATTTATGAACTGAGGAATCTCATCGATACTGAATCTTCTCAGAAATTTTCCCACCTTGGTTATCCGTGGATCTGAAGGGGTACACATCACTGGCCCTGTCTGTTTCTCCGCATCGGAAATCATGGTTCTTAATTTCAGCATGGTAAACCTTCTTCCGTCTAGCCCTACTCTATCTTGTTTGTAAATCACAGGTCCCCTGGAAGAAAGCTTTATCAGTATGACTACGATGAGCAATACAGGAGAAAAAAGAATGAGAAGCAGCAAAGAGACTGTGATGTCCATCATCCGCTTGAAAAGCCTCATCATTCCCCGAAGAGGAGGCTCATCGATGCTGATTACAGGGAATCCATCCAGATCTTCTGTCCTCGCCTTTAGGGTCAACAGCTGGAAGAGATCAGGAATCAAGCGTATGTTTACTGCGTATTTGTTGACCACTTTGAACGTCTCCAGAATCTTAGGATAACTCTCCAAATCTAAAGCCACATAGACATCACTGATGTTTTCCCTCTCAAGAATCATCTCCAACTCCTTGATGGAGCCGAGAACTTCAATTCCGCCATCCACATCAATCCTCTCTCCTGGCTTCTTCTCATCATCAAGAAAACCCTTCACCACAAACCCCAAATCCCTGTATTGAGAAAGTTTTCGAGCAACTGCCTTCCCCATTTCTCCTGCACCAACTATGATCACGTTCTGGAGGTTCAGACCTTTGGCATAGCGCCTTTTCATGAAAAAATAAATCTGGTTTCTCAGTACTGATATCATGAAGATAACCACGATAAAATAGATGGCAAGGAACCAGTGGGATATCTTGAATTCCATATGAAAAAGCGGAGCCTGCCCTTGGCTATATGCATAGAGATAATTAAGGATGGCCAAAATGATCAGAATAGTCAGGATGGCATTCAAGGTGATGAAAAAGAAATCATCGATTTTGGTTCTTCTGAGTCTTGTCTTGTAGAATCCCTGGAAGAAGAAAATGACCAGATGGACAACCAGAAATAAGGGAAAGACAGCTGCATAGGATTTTAAAGAAGGAATGCCCTTCTCAGGATCTACTGGAATGATGTATCCATAAAACCGAAACAAATAACAATAAAAAAAGGAGATGATGATAGCAATGATATCGCTTAATATAAAGAGACCGATCAGACGCGTCCGCTTTTTCTTGATCATGACTTGGTCTTATGTTCTGTCCATTTCTGACGAAAGAATGCAGAAATTTTTGTCTTGAATTTTTCCCTCGAAAAATTCGAGGCGTTCCTTCTTACTTTGACCTTATTAAATTCCAAGCCTTTGAATTTGTCAAGGATACCAAGAAGGCTCTCCACATGTAACTCCTTGAAGAGCACTCCTGTTTGCTCTGGGATAACAGTTTCAGTAGCTCCTCCTCGCCCATAGGCAATCACGGGAACTCCACATGCCTGGCTTTCCAGGGATGTGATGCCAAAATCTTCCTCTCCGGGTAGAATCAACGCCTTTGCCTGTTGATAAAACCGAAGAAGATCATAGGCATCCAGAGACCCCAAGAATTCAATGTTTGATCCCGCCATTCTTCTTAGCTTTTTATAGTCTGGCCCTTGTCCTACGATCTTCAAGGCCTCTCCCTTCCGATTGAAAGCTTCTATGGCCAAATCGATTCTTTTATAAGGCACCAGAGCAGAGACGATAAGGAAATAATCTCCACTCTTTTTCCCAGGCTTGAAAAATTGAGTGTCTACGGGGGGATGGATGACATCTGCCAGGCGTCTGTAATATTTTTCGATCCTTCTGGCCACAGTCTTCGAGTTGGCAACAAAATGAGTCACTCGGTGGGAGGAAGACTCATCCCATACCCTTAAGCCTTGGATGATAGAAGGAATAACCAGCCTTGAAAAAAAAGACAATTTTTTGGGTGAAAAATAAGAGAAATACTGATTCCAGGCGTAGCGCATGGGAGAATGGACATAGCAGATGTGAAGAGAATCAGGATGGGTTATAGCTCCTTTGGCCACACAGTGGGAACTGGAAATGACCAGATCGTAATCCTGAAGATCAAAGAGTTCCACTGCCAGGGGAAAAAGAGGCAAATAAAATCGATATCTTTTCTTCAAAAAAGGCCATTTTTGAAGAAAACTGGTGATGATCCTCCTCTTTTCGATCTCTGGAATCTGGCTTCCCGGGAAATGGAAGAGGGTGAAGACTGGTGCATCCGGAAAAATCTCGGCAAAGACTTCCAGGACTTTTTCTCCACCGCGTTGGCCGGTTAGCCAATCATGGACAAGTGCGACTTTAGCTTCATCCATTGGGGTTGATTATAAAAGCGGGGCTGTGAATTGTCAATCTGGAGTGAAACTCTCGCCAGCAGGAAGAAAGCAGCCTCGGAAACAGTCCTTCAGCCGAGTTTCTGTAAATAGGTGAGATATTGGTTTATAGTTTTGTCCCAGTGAAAAGAAAGACTGTGGGTGTATCCCTTTTCTTCAAAGGCTTTTCGAAGCTCTTCATTCTCGATCAATATAGACATTTTCTCTGCCAGTTCCTCACAGGAATCAGGCTTAAAATAAAGGGCAGACTCGCCCAGAATCTCTCTCAAGCTTCCTCCCGGGCTGCTGATCACCGCCTTTTTCCGGGCCATGGCTTCGAGAGGAGGAAATCCAAAGCCTTCATAAAAGGAAGGAAAAATAAAAAATTCTGCACCATCCAGAAGCCCGATCAACTCTGTTTGCTGGAGGTGCGGCCTGAATAGAACTCTTTGCGCAAGTCCCAATTCCTTTATGTTCAACATGAAGTCCTTATCGGGTGTCAATCCGGCCAGGAAAAGCCGCAAATCAGAGTAGGTGTTTTTGATCATCGAGAAGGCCCGCAAAAGAGTGATTAAATTTTTATGGGGCTTCAAGTTTCCGACATAAATGACATAGGGAAAAGGGAAAAGTGATGCCTTCCTTGATTCCTGGAAAAAAATATCGGACAGGCCATTGTAGATAACCTTAATACGGTCCTCCCCAAAGCCAAAAATCTCCACAAGATCATCCCTGGTCTTTTGGGAGACCGCAAAGACTATTTTCGCCCTTTTTTTAACCTGGTGCATAAAAAATCTACCTATCTTAACCCTGAGCTGTGGTCTGAAGAGATGAGAGAATTTAAAATGAATCAGATCATGAACAGTGACCAACAGCTGATTCTTGATATAAAGGGGAAAAACATAATGAGGAGAAAAATACGAAAAATCCTTCAACTTCCTTATCTTCAGCGGTATCTCCAGATGCTCCCTGAGGTCATAATTCCTGAATGACACTTCAATAAAAGTTCTTTCTGGAGCCATCAGATATCGCGTTCCCTTTAAATGAAGGACTCGGCAATGATGCTGGTTGGAATTGATTATTCCTTGAAAAAGGTTTTCCGCATAAACGCCGATCCCATAATCTTCGATCTTTCTTGCATCAAGGATAATTTTCACCATCAAACTCCCTGACTATATGCTGCACTTCCTTCCATATTCTGCGTTTTCTGTGATCCCTCTTTAAGCGGTAATAAAAGCGCTTGACAGAAAAGCGAAATAAAAGATAAGTCTTAAGCACGCGGAAAACAAAACGGCTGTTATGCTTGTGATAATAATACAACTGACTCTTTTTCGTTTCTTTTAGCATGCGTTCGGAGTATAAGGATGCGGACTGCTTCAGGTAGTGAATAACTCTGGCCTCAGAATTGAGGCAGATCCTATAACCAAGCTGGCGGAGACGCTTACCCAGGTCTGCGTCTTCTTTATACATGAAAAAATTCTCGTCAAATCCTTGAACTCTTTGGTATAAATCTCTATCTATCAGAAAACAGGCTCCGCTGACCCAATCCACATTTCGGCTCAATCTTCCCTGCTTGAGCTTAAAAAGTAGCCTGTACCATTTCTCAGCAAAGAGCTTCATGAAAATTTCAGAACAAAGGTTCAAATCCTTGCCCCAGGAGAACTGGAGAGAATTGTCAGGGTTGAAAACCAGGGGCGCAACCATAGCACAGTCGGGGAACTTCTTTTTGGCTGAAAGTAATTTTTCCACTGTTCCTTTGGGAAGATAAGTATCATTGTTCAATATCAAAATATAGCGTCCAGTGGCATGCCTGACTCCTTCGTTATTCCCTCTGGAAAATCCTGTGTTATGAGAGAGAGCAATCATCCTTACGGATGGATAAGCTTGTTTGACACTCTCCACAGAGCCATCGGTCGAGGCATTGTCTACTACCACTACTTCATAATCAAGGCCGCTCAGATTTTTGAAGATAGACTCCAGTGTCCTGAGGAGATAAGTTTTCCCGTTGTAGTTGACGATGATGACGGAAAGCTCTTTAAGTCTTTTGTGGCTTGAGTTTTCGATATTTGAGCCGTCTTTGAGAATGGAGCTCACTTTTTCCCTTTCTGTTTTATACTAGAAACTCTCATAATTAAGGTGAAATCATCAAGAGGCAGTACTCCTACATAACAAAGAAATTTCACGGGCTATCTTTTCCCAAGAAAATTGATGTCTTTTCTCTTGGAATTTGTCCAAAATACACTTCTTCCTTTCTCTGTCTTTTATTGCCGTATCGAGCGCCTCCTTTATATCAGGAACCATGGGTCCATCCACTACAATCGCCATATCATGATAAATCTCCCTGAGGGAGGTTTTATTCAGCAGCACTGATACAGTTCCACAGGAGAGAGCCTCCAGGGGAGGTAGGCCAAATCCTTCATACTCAGAAAGATAGGCAAAAACATCAACCGAAGAATAAAAATGAGCGAGTTCGGACTCTTCTAAATGAGTCTCCCATCGGATCCATTCTTTATTCAAAACTTTCTCCATATCCCGAGCGCGAGATGTCGTAAGATTTTCTCCCACAACATAGAGGATTGCCTCTGGTTGTTCTTTTCTTAAAAGATTGACGGATTCAACCAGCAAAGGAATGTTTCTCCTGTCGAATATAGCCCCCAAGTAGCCGATGATTGTGTTGTCCTCCAGCCCCTTTCTCTTTTTCCACTCCTGGATTTCGCTCGGAGTGGAGCGTCGGAATTTATCCTCGATTCCATAGATAAAGACTTTAATCTTTTCAGGATTGACAGCAAAATGCCTGACCATCTCATCCTTGGAAAACTCAGATCCCGTGACCACGGCACCTGCTTTTACTAAGCTCCTTCTGACCAAGAATCTTCTCACCATGGATTCTCTCTTCGAGAACCATTCAGGATGGGAAGCAAAGGAAACGTCGTGCACAAAAAGTATGGATTTCCATCTATTGAAAAAAGGTAAAGTATAATTAGGCGCAACCAGAATATCGGGTTTGATCCGGTTTAACCTTCTGAAAAAGGGACCATTCTGCCATCTGAAGTATCCCTTAGGGGAAGAGATGACAAATTGGGTGACATTATCCCGGTTATATTTTTCAATTCTTTCTCGAGTGAAAATCAAAAATTCATGGTCAGATAAAATGCCTACAAGTGAGGTCAAAACATTATGGATGACTCTGCCTACGCCGGTGGCATATTCTCCTATTTCATAACAGTCTACTGCGATTTTCAAGGCAAGATCCTTTTAAAATATCTCTTCAGCATTACCCATCTGGAATTATCCATCCTGCGCGGGAGCTTATAATTCTCCTCTAATATATATCTCCCTGAGTTTGCGTATTCCCACACTTAAAAGATGGATGAACAAAGTCAATTCTCCACCATGGCTTGATAAAATCTTAAGGTCTCGACCGCTGATACTTTCCAGTCGAAGTTCATCACTCTCTTCTTTCCCTTAGCTTTAAGGGATTGGCTGAGCTCTTTATTTTTCATGATGAGGATAAGCTTATCTGCCATATCCTCAGGTTCCTCTGGATTGAAATAGAGCGCCGCATCTTGGGCAATTTCAGGGATGGCCGTAGCCCGAGAGGCGGCAATAGGCAAACCACTGGCCATAGCTTCAAGGAGAGGAAGGCCGAATCCCTCACAAAAAGAAGGAAAAGCGAACACAGTGGCCAATCGGTAGATCATCCTCAATTCCTCAACAGGAACATAACCGATCATTTTTACCCAGGTGTTAAGCCCATTTTCCCTGATCTTCCTTTCCAGCTCTTTTTGGTGAAAGCCCTGTGGCCCAGCAATCACCAGGGGAACTTTCTCATGTTTTGTGTGTATTATTCGGATGGCCTGGATTAAATTCAGAAGATTCTTACGTGGTTCTAACCCTCCCACGAAAAGAATAAAAATGGAGGGAAGAGAGAATTTTCCTCTCGCTTTGTTGATTTCTTCGGGTGAAATTTCAGACCGAAAAAGAGGATCCAACCCATGGTAAATCACCCTCACCTTCCTCTCATCCAGGGCCACCTTCGCCAAAAGCTGATTCCTGGTGAACTGAGAAACAGTGATTATCCCGTCAGCTCTCAGAAGGGAAGTGGCAATCTTTCTCCTAAAATGCCTTCTTGTCTCCCAGTTGACCAGGTAAGGAAAATCCATGAAAAAAAGATCATGAACAGTGACTACCTTTTTCCCTCTTGTAGGCAGGATCAGCGGTGAAGGGGAATGAGTTAGATCCAGGCTTTGGCCGAAGAAATAATCCAGAGGTGGCCAGGTGAGCTTATTCCAGAGAAAATTCATCAGTTTAACAGGGAGAGGAAAATCCTTAAAACGCATCTCAGAAAAAGGAGGTACTTTGGATGAAGGGAAACGATCCTTTAAAGATGCAGAGAAAAGAAAATATGTGTTATTTTGGTCAATCTGGGAGAGAGAGAGAAGTAAATTCTTGAAGTAAATCCCTACGCCTGTCTCCTCTTTTAGGAAAGGGCGCAAGTCAAAACCGATTCGCATCCTGAGTAAATGTATTCTCTCAGCCAGTAAAAGTCAAGAAAGCGGACCCGGGATGAGCCGAATCATTGACCCGCTTGCTTCTTCCTCAAACCGGTGATATGATTTTTGGCAAAAAGGAGAACAAAATGGCTGATTTCCAGAAAATTGCCAAAAGAATCGAATCATATCGTGACCAAATGATAGATATGCAGATAAAACTCTGTTCCCTGCCTGCTATCTCTCCCACCAGTGGAGGTGAGGGAGAGGCCAAAAAAGCGGAAGTTTTGCTGGATTTCCTGAAGGAAATCGGGCTGACTGATATTCAAGTGATCAAAGCTCCTGATATGGATGCTCCTTCTGGTTACCGTCCTAATATCCTTGCTCTAAGAAAAGGAAAAAGTTCATCAAAAACTATCTGGATCATGACTCACATGGATGTTGTCCCGCCTGGTGAGCTGTCCTTATGGGAGGGAAACCCATTCCAAGCATGGGTCAAAGAAGGAAAAATCTACGGGCGTGGAGTGGAAGACAACCAGCAAGATATGGTGGCCTCTGTTTTTGCTCTCAAGGCCTTTCTCGAAGAAGGAATTAATCCCCTGTATGACGTGGGAATTGCCTTAGTGGCGGATGAAGAAACAGGAAGCGGGAAGGGAATCGAATATGTCCTTGAGCATTCCAGAGCTTTTCGTAAGCAAGATCTTATTATTGTCCCTGACGCAGGGAACGAAGAGGGAACCATGATCGAGGTAGCCGAAAAGAGTATCCTTTGGCTCAAATTTAAGACCCTGGGCAAACAAGCACATGGTTCTACTCCAGAAAAAGGCATCAACAGTTTCAAGGCCGCTTCCTTTCTGGTCACAGAACTCGATAAACTCAACCAGCTTTTCTCTGAAAAAGATCCCCTTTTCAGCCCACCGACTTCTACCTTCGAACCCACCAAAAAAGAGGCTAATGTCCCCAATATCAACACTATCCCAGGAGAAGACATTTTCTACATGGATAGCCGTCTCTTGCCCAGGTACACTATCGAAGAAGTGGAAGCGAAAATCAAAGAAATGATGGGTAAGATCGAGAATGAATTTGGAGTAAAAATCACCATGGAGGAAAATCAGAAGGCTCCGGCTGCGCCTCCAACCTCGGCCGATGCATTAGTGGTTCATGCCCTGAAAGAAGCGATTAAAGCTGTCTATGGAAAAGAAGGAAAAGCAGTCGGAATAGGAGGAGGGACTGTGGCAGCCCTTTTCAGGATGGCAGACTACGAAGCTGCCTGCTGGGCCAAAATGGACGAGACTGCCCATCAGCCCAATGAATACTGCATTATCGACAACATGATAGGTGATTCCAAAGTGTTTGCGCATATCTTTCTCCAGGAATAAGAAAACCCACACCTAATGGAAAAACCACTGGAGGAACAAGATTGAACAAATATATCCTGGTCATGACCACCGTCCCTGATAAGAAAACAGGTCAACTCATAGCCAAAACTTGCGTGAAAGAGAAGCTAGCAGCATGTGTCACTATCTCCGGATCCTCTGAATCCCTTTATCGATGGAAAGGCCAGCTCACTCAAGACCGCGAACATATCCTGTTCATCAAAACCAGGGATTCCATGTTCACAGAATTGAAGGAAAAAATACTAAAGCTCCACCCTTACCAAGTGCCCGAGATCATCGCATTTCCCATTACAGATGGACTCCCAGAATATCTGAACTGGATAGAGGAAGAAACTAAACAACACACAACAGAATAAACGTCATTTCAGGAATATTTTCTCTGTATCTTTTGAGCGACTTTGATCGTATTCAGATGGATGGTTACCGTATCCTGCACATCGAAAGCATAGCCCCCTGCAAGAAGGATAACGATCGGGATGTGAATCTTTCGTGCTTCCTCGATAACCAACCTGTCGCGTTGTCTTATCCCTTCCAGACTCATATTCAGGCCTCCCAATTGATCGTGCTGGTAAGGATCAGCACCCGCAAGGTAAAAAATAAGATCGGGTTGAAAATCTTTATAAATTCGAGGAATATGAAGGCCAAGGGCGGAGAGGTATTCTTTATCTCCGTCTCCTGACCATAATCCAACGTCAAGAGAACTGGAGGGTTTCATAGCAGGATATATGTCCATCTGATGAATGGAAAAAGTGAAAACATAATCTTTATGGGAAAAAATAAATGCAGTTCCGTTTCCCTGATGAACATCACAATCCACAACCATCGCTTTTTTGATCCTCTCTTCGTTCTTCATTTTTTCTAAAGCAATGGCCACATCATGGACGACACAGAAGCCTTCTCCATGATCAGGAAAAGCGTGATGAAATCCTCCCCCGATGTGAACGGCCAGCCCATCCTTGAGTGCTGTCTCCGTGGTAAGAATAGTACCTCCTGCATGAAAAAGAGCAAACTCCATAAGCTCGGGGGAATAAGGAAGCTCCATAGTCAGGATTTCCGATTGAGAAAGTTTTCCTGCTTTCAATTTTTTCAGATACTTAGGAGTGTGGACCAGAAGAAGGTCTTCCTCACTTGCTGGAAGAGACTCCAATATAGTTCCCTTCTTGGCACCCATATGAAGGAGTTCTCTGTAGATTAGCCTGTATTTTTCTATGGGAAAAACATGGTTTTCTAAGTCAACCATCCAGTAATGTTCACTGTAGATAAACTTGGAAGGAAATTTTTTCCTGCGAAGAGCCTTGATAATACCAGGTAATTTGATCACTAAAGAATATAAATATCAAAAAAAGAGGATTAGGTAAATATAATAAGTGCTGTGGAAATGGAAAGCTCACAGATACCACCTCCACTTCCTTGATAAGTGAAGGCATTTCATCCAGCTAGGTAATTTGGCATCGGTTCCTGTCCATCCGAAGCCCATGGTGGTGGGTGGGAGGGTCTTGGCGAGGATGGATGAGAACCGGCGCTCTTATTTGCTATCATGGAAAGGCAGATGCCTAGCTATGAACTTTGATTTTGGACCGCAATAGTATAGAATACCTTATCTATAGTCTTACAGGAGTTTCTGAAAGGAGTAAAGAGGTGACTAAAAAGCATGTGTATTTTTTCGCCAAAGATCAAGCCGAAGGCAGCAAAGAAATGAAAGATGCCCTTGGCGGGAAAGGAGCCAACCTGTCCGAAATGGCCGGTATCGGATTGCCTGTCCCACCAGGTTTTACCATCTCCACTGAAGTCTGCGGTCTTTTCACTGAATCAAAAGAAAAAATACCTGAAGAGGTAAACAAAGAAATCCTGGAAAATCTCAAAAAATTAGAAGATATCTCTGGACAAAAATTCGGGGATGAAGACAACCCCCTTCTTGTTTCTGTTCGTTCCGGAGCGAAATTTTCCATGCCTGGGATGATGGATACAGTCTTAAACCTAGGCCTAAATGACAAGACTGTGGAGGGATTAGCTCGAAAGAGTGGAGACAGACGGTTTTCCCTCGATTGCTATCGGAGACTTCTTCATATGTTTGGAGATGTGGTGATGGGAGTTCCCAAGAAGAAATTCGAGGAGATTCTCAAGAAAAAAAAGGAAAAAGAGGGAGTCAATTTTGATCATCAGCTTCCAGAGAAAGCCCTGGAAGAGCTTATCTCAGGGTATAAAGAACTGATCAAAAAGGAGACCAGGAAGGATTTTCCCCAGGATCCGAAGGAGCAGTTGTACATGGCCATTTCTGCGGTTTTCAAGTCGTGGAATAATCCGCGGGCTATCACCTACCGTCAGTTGAACCGCATCCCTGAGGATTTGGGCACTGCGGTAAACGTCCAGCTCATGGTGTTTGGAAATATCGGACAGAAATCAGCAACCGGTGTTGGATTTACCCGAAATCCCGCTTCAGGAGTGAATGAGCTCTACGGAGAATATCTGCTCAATGCTCAAGGAGAAGATGTGGTGGCAGGGATAAGAACTCCATCTCCACTCGCAAACCTGAAAAAAGATATGCCCGAGGTTTATGACGAGTTAAAAGAAATAACTGATCAGTTGGAGAAGCATTACCATGACATCCAAGACTTTGAATTTACCGTGCAAGAGGAAAAGCTTTACATGCTCCAGACAAGAAGTGGCAAGAGGACAGGACAGGCCGCCGTAAAGATTGCAGTGGATATGGTTGATGAGGGCTTGATCGACGAGGAAAATGCCCTGATGATGGTTGAGCCCGATGCCCTTAACCAGCTCCTTCATCCCGTTTTTGACTCAGAGGAAAAGCTGAAGCATGAAATCCTTGCCAAAGGTCTTGCTGCTTCTCCAGGAGCTGCTGCGGGTCAGGTTGTCTTTTCAGCCGATGATGCAGTGAATTGGAAAGAGAAGGGTCAGAGAGTGATTCTGGTTCGGGAAGAAACCTCACCCGATGACATTCACGGAATGAACGCATCCCAAGGAATCCTCACTGCCACTGGTGGCATGACCAGCCATGCAGCTGTGGTGGGACGCCAGATGGGAAAGCCTTGTGTTGTTGGCTGTGATAAGATAAGGCTGAATGAGGAAGAGGGTTTTTTTCAAGTGGGAAGGCAAAAAGTTAACGAAGGGGATTGGATTTCCATGGATGGAATCACAGGAGAAGTGCTTCTTGGCGAGATAAAGACCCAACCTTCTGAAATCATCCAGGTTATCAGAAAGCAATTAAAACCGGAAGCATCCCAAATCTACCAGTATTTTACAAAATTCCTTTCTTGGGCAGATGAAGTAAGAAGAATGGGAGTCCGCGCCAACTCAGACACGCCTGAAGATGCACGGACAGCATTTGCCTTCGGAGCAGAAGGCATCGGCCTGGCTCGGACAGAACATATGTTTTTCAAAAAAGAAAGACTTCCCTTTATCAAAGAGATGATACTCTCTGAGACCGAAGAGGAAAGGCGAAAATTCCTGACAAAGCTCCTACCTTTCCAGAGAAAAGACTTTTACCATCTCTTCGTAGAGATGAAAGGACTTCCAGTGACTATCCGCACACTCGATCCTCCCCTTCATGAATTCCTGCCCCGGAAGGAAGACTTGATGGTTGAACTGACGGAGCTAAGAGCCCACGGAGACAATGATAAGAAGAAAATACAGGAACTGGAAAATCTACTCGATCGGGTTAAAGCACTCTCAGAGTTCAATCCCATGCTGGGACACAGAGGCTGCCGATTGGGTATAACCTTTCCCGAAATCATCGAGATGCAGGCCCGGGCTATATTCGAGGCAGCCTGTCAGTTGGTTAAAGAAGACAAGAAACTCAACCTCGAGATTATGGTTCCGCTGGTTGGGGCTGTGGAAGAGCTTTCCAATCAAAAGAAGATCATCATCGAGGTAGCTGAAGAACTTATGGCAAAATACGGGGTGGAATTCAGATATTCGGTGGGAACAATGATCGAGATCCCCAGAGCTGCCATCACAGCCGAAGAAATTGCCCGGGAAGCAGAATTCTTCTCTTTTGGAACCAATGACCTGACTCAGACTACCTATGGAATATCTCGCGATGACGGAGTCAGCTTTATCAACCACTATCTGACCCACGGCATCTGGAAACAAGATCCCTTTTTAACCGTGGATGAGGAAGGCGTAGGTGAACTGATGAGATGGGCCGTTGAGAAAGGTCGTAAGACGAGACCAGATTTAAAAGTCGGAATATGTGGAGTTCATGGAGGAGATCCGAGTTCAATCTTCTTCTGCCATAAAATAGGCCTCAATTATGTCAGTTGTTCTGCCTACCAGATTCCCATAGCCCGCCTGGCGGCGGCTCAGATCACCCTTAAGGAAAAGAAAAAGGCACCTATTTCTTGAACAGGTTCTTGAGCACAAAAAAGACATTCTCCTTACGTTCCCTTAACCTTCTGTAGAAGTAAGGGAGCCAATGGGTGCCAAAAGGAACATAGATCCTTACATTGTATCCTTCTTCAGCCAATCGCTGTTGAGTTTTAGTCCTGATGCCATAAAGTAGTTGGAATTCGAAATCTTCTTTAGATATTCCCCGCTCAGCCACATACTCCTTTGTAGCCTGGATGAGCTTATCATCGTGGGTGCCAATTGCAGGATAAATGCCATTTTCAAGGAGCATCTTGGTTAACTTCATGAAATTTTTGCGGATATCTTTCATTTTTTTTATGGCTATTTCTTTTGGTTCTTTGTAGGCTCCCTTACATATTCTCACCTTTGCCTTAATCCGATTGAGATCTTGGATGTCTTTCTCAGAGCGGTAAAGATAAGCCTGAATGGCCATACCCACATTGTCGTATTTTTCCCGTATTCGATAAAAAATATCCAATGTTCTTTGGGTATAAGGTGATCCCTCTATGTCAAAGCGGACAAAATTGTTATACTTTTTGGCATGTCTTACTATTTTATCCATATTCTGGTAACAGTACTCATCATTGATATCCAGTCCCATCTGTGTCAGTTTTAAGGAAACATGAGATTTGACATCTGCCTGGTGAATAGCATCCAGAAGATCGAGGTAGTCATGAACGGCTTTCTCTGAATCCTCCTTGACTTCAACACTTTCCCCCAGAACATCGAGAGTGGCAAAAATCCCTCTTTGATTAAGCTTCTTAACAGCTTTTAAAGCTTCATCGGTGGTTTCACCGGCCACAAAGCTTTTAGCCAAACGGGTTAATAATTTCATTATGACATCTCCTATCCATGATCCAGATAACTTTCATAATAATCATATGAATTTTTTTTGCCAATTCAAGTTTTTCTTGTTAAGCCCTTCCTTCCCTCTGCTTTCTTCTGGAAAAAAATATTAAGGGAAAAAAAGAGCAAAATCCCATCGGTCAAGAGCAATTTATAATCCACTCTCTGGCTGAAACGTCCGAAACACCCGCAATCGATGTCGATCCCTCTGACTATCGTGGAACCGATTAAAATCAAGAAACCAACCAGAAAAAAAGAAAGGAGAAGAGAGCTGGAGCGACGCAGTAGACCCAGTACTAAGAAGGCACCACAGATAACCTCCGTCCATGGCAGGACTAAAGCCAACATAAAAGACATCCAATGGGGAAACACTCTGTAATTGGCAATGGCTTGAGCAAATCCCAAAGGATCAAAGATCTTAAGAAGGCCAGCCCAGACGAAGATACCTCCTACCATTAGACGAAAGACAAAGTGGAGATATCTGTTTTTAATCATTCTCCGCGCTTCGAGGAAGTCCGGCTTTGATCCATTCTGTCCAGCCTCCGAAAAAAACTCTTATGGAGGTAAAATGATGTTGATGGAGAATCTTGGCCAGCTCCACACTCGACTGGCACGCGTCTCCATCACAATAGACCACTAGCGTCTGACCTTGGGGAAAAGAATGTTGTGCTATAAGATCTTTCTTTTTTTGCTCTTCAAAAGGGATGTTCAGAGCACCCAAGATATGGCCCTTCCTGTAATCCTCCTCTGGACGGCTGTCGATAAAAATGGCCTCACCCTGGGAAAATAGCTCTTCTGCCTCTGCCAGGGTAATAAAAGCAATGCTTGGATATTCCACGGAAGAGAAGAAGCTTTCCCTGAACTCTTCTTGAACATACCGTTTGATTAAAGTGTAGTTGACTCCCAAACCTAGCAAAGTGCTGATAACGACTATGAACAGAAGCTCTTTCCAAATTCTTCTGGAGAGCATCTCTTTTCTGTTAATTGGATTCGGGAAAAAGAGTCAGATATTTCTGGAGGCCGGCCTTGAACACCTCTATGGCTCTTTTCAAATCCTCCTCTTTGAGCACATAAGCTATTCTCACCTCATCCTGCCCTTTATCTGGAGAAGAATAAAAACCCCGGGCGGGAGCGACCATAACCGTTTCTTTATCCAGATGAAAATCGGTCAGCATCCAAGCGGCAAAATGCTCACAATCTTCTATGGGGAGCCTGACAATGATATAAAAAGCTCCCTGTGGCTTATGAATCACAATGCCAGGGATATCCTTTAAGCCTTCATATAAAATATCCCTTCTCTTCCGATATTCTTCCCTCACCTCACCAAAATAATCCTTGGACATAAGATAAGCAGCCAGAGCAGCCTCCTGTTCGATAGAGGGAGGACAGAGCCGGGCTTGAGCAAACTTCAAGAGTGCCTGGTAGACATCATTGTTCAGGGTGATGACCGTCCCGATGCGCGCACCGCAGCAACTGAATCTTTTGGAAATACTATCCACCACGATGACTCTATCCTTAATCTCTTCAAACTCCAAGACACTCTTGTGCCTTTGTCCATCATAAACAAACTCTTTATAGACTTCATCGCCAATGAGGAAAAGATCGTGCTTCTTGACCAGATCGACTACCCGTTCCATTTCTTCCTCCCCATAGACGGTTCCTGTGGGATTGTTGGGGGAACAGAGAAGGATAGCACGAGTCATCCTGTTTATCCTCCCTTCTATTTCTTTTTGAGGAGGAAGGCGGAACCCGTTTTCTACGCTCAAGGTAAGGGGAGAAATCTTCACGTCGGCGAAGGATGCGTAGCCGTTATAGTTGGTATAGAAAGGTTCAGGGATGATAATCTCTTCTCCAGGGTCAGCCACCACACTGAAAGAAAAATGGATGGCTTCAGAACCGCCGATGGTGATGATCACATTCTCTGCGGCGATGGGGATTCGATAAAAATTAAAATACTGAGCGATGGCTTCTCTCAACTCCAGAAATCCCTGAGCCGGCCCGTAGCTGAGAACCTCCTCATCATAGCCTCTGATAGCCTCCAAAACCGGCTGCGGTGTAGGGATATCGGGTTGTCCGATATTCAGATGATAAATATGAATACCCCTTTCCCTAGCTTTGTCGGCATAAGGCTTCAACTTTCTTATTGGGGAAGGCTGGATATCCTGACCCCTTTTGGAAATATTCATTTATGATTCCCTCCTGTAGGATTATGATTTTTATACCTGAATTATTCATGAAAATCAGCGAACACATAGCCAATCCGAGAAGTTCGGCACATATCCCTGATTTCCTCTGATTATTAACAGAAACAAAAGCTCCTTGTCAAAGTTTTTATTGCTATCCAGATGAGATTCTGTTATTTTTTTGTTTAAAAAAGCCTCATGATTAAAGACCCTCAGGCGAGGATCATCCACAAAGAATGCTGGAAAGATTATTACCTCCTCTCTTTGGAATCTTCAATTATCGCCTCTGAAGCCCATCCTGGTCAATTCGTGATGGTCCGGATAGAGACCTCCTCTCATCCTCTCCTGCGACGCCCTTTCAGCATCCACTGGAAAAACAAAGAAAGGATCGAGATTTTCTTCCAGCGAACAGGATTGGGGACCTCTCTTCTCAGCCAAAAAGAAACAAATGAGACACTGGATATCATAGGCCCTCTGGGAAGAGGATTCACCATTAGTGAAAAAGTCCAAGGAAAAGAGATAGTGGCCATTGGGGGCGGGAGAGGAATCGCTCCACTCTACTTTTTAGCCCACGTCCTCCGCACCCGAGGCGCCTCTGTGAAAATCTTCTATGGAGGAAAGACGCTTGAAGACCTCCCCATAAGAGACAGAATCAAAAAGAGCGGATATGATCTATTCTGTTCCACCGATGACGGCTCCTTCGGATACAGGGGTTTGGTCAGTGATTTTTTTGCCCGCGAAATCAAGAAGCTGAATCCCTCTTTTTTGTTTTCCTGCGGACCAGAGCCGATGATGGAAAAGATCGCCCATATCGCTCAAAAGCACCAAATTCCCGCTGAATTTTCTCTGGAATCCATCATGGGTTGTGGATTCGGTGCCTGCTGGGGATGCGTGAGGAGGATGAAGAGAAAGGATGGCGATGTCTGGCTCAAAGTTTGTGAAGAAGGGCCTGTTTTTCCTGCAGATGAAATCATCTGGAAAAGCGAGAGAGAATGATGGATTTAACCGTTGACTTAGGCTTCATGAAACTTAAAAATCCTGTCATCGCTGCCAGCGGAACCTTCGGCTACGGGATTGAATTTTCACCTTTTATCGATTTGAACAGGTTGGGCGGAATCGTGGTCAAAGGCCTTTATTTCTCCCCTAGAGAGGGAAATCCTCCTCCACGTCTTGTGGAAACCAGAAGCGGGCTGATCAACTCCATCGGACTCCAAGGGATTGGAGTGCGAAGATTCACAGAGGAAATCCTTCCTCAACTTCGCAGGTATGAGACAGCCATCATCGTCAATATCTGCGGTCAAAAAGAGGAAGAATATGCTTCTATGGTCGATTTCTTGGACAAGAGTGAAGGTATTTCAGCCTATGAACTCAACATATCCTGTCCCAATGTGGAGAAAGACGGACAATGTCCCGCTTTAAATCCAAAAGCTACTCACTCCCTAGTCAGCCTGGTTAAGAGAGCATGTTCTCGACCTATCATCACCAAGCTTTCTCCCAATGTGACAGACATCGTGGAGATTGCCCTTAGTGCTCAAGAGGCAGGATCGGATGCGCTCTCTCTTGTCAACACTTTTCTGGCCATGGCCATCGATCCCGAGACAAGGACACCGCGCCTGGCCAATATCTTCGGTGGGTTGAGCGGTCCGGCCATAAAGCCTATAGCACTGAGGATGGTCTATCAGGTGGCCCAGAGCACCAGCATTCCAGTTATCGGCATAGGAGGAATTCTCTCTGGTGATGATGCTCTGGAGTACTTGATCGCAGGGGCAAAGGCCATAGAGGTGGGAACAGCCAATTTCGTCGATCCTGAGGCGACAGTGAAAATAGTCGATGAACTCAGTGAATACTGTCAAGCCCATGATATAGGAAGGATTGAAGAACTTATCGGGACTCTAAAGGTGAGTCTGTAATTTGGATCGAAGAATGTAAATCACTTACCACAGATATTATAAATATGGTGAAAAACCATGGAAAAGAAAACAGATTTGGCCAAGAGAATTATTGTGGCCCTCGATGTGGGCACAAGAGAAGAAGCTCTTAAACTAGTCAATCAGCTCCAGGGAGCGAATATCTTCAAAGTCGGCTTGAGGCTTTTCATTGCCGAAGGCCCTTCCCTTCTTCAAGAAATCAGAAGGCTGGGAAAAAAAGTCTTCCTCGACCTTAAACTTCATGATATTCCCAACACCGTCGCTCAAGCCGTGAGGATGGGTATCAAGCATGGGGCTCACATGATTACTCTTCACAGTTCAGGAGGAGTGGTGATGATGGCCAGAGCTGTGGAGGCAGCAAGAGAAAGCAAAGAAGGAGCCAGGCCTGTTCTCCTGGCTGTCACCATATTGACTAGTCTTAAGGATGAGGACCTGGATAAAATCGGGATGAAAGCATCTTCGGCTGAACAGGTCCTTCGGCTGGCCACGCTCGCCAAGGAGACAGGAATGAACGGAGTGGTCTGTTCTCCTCAAGAAATAGAACTTATCAGAAGGGAATTCGGTAAAGAATTCCTTGTGGTGACTCCCGGGATTCGGCCCTTATGGGCACTCTCTCAAGATCAGAAAAGGATCATGACTCCCCGACTGGCCATGGAAAAAGGAGCAGACTATCTAGTCATAGGCCGGCCCATCATAGAGGCTTTTTCCCCTACAGAAGCTTTCTTGAAAATTTGCGCGGAGTTAAATGGCCTGGTAGACTCCTCCCACTGCAAAAATCGCACCTAGAATAATCCCCACGATAACCATCAGCACGAAAATGACAATGATGGATACCACAAGGTAGCCAATCACTTTTTCCTTGGGTGTATCCATAAGAGGAGTCGCAAATCCTTGATAAAGGATGAAGATACCATACAGACTGGCTATAATAACTAAAACCCCCAGATAAGGAATGATATAAAGAACTCCAGCCACCCATGAGGGAGTCAAACTGTATACAGCCAGTTTCATGGCATTTGGCATGTTTTGGGTAGAGGAGAAAGTCGGTGCTAAAGCGTTAATAACTATGCCAAAAACATAGACAGAAACCAAGGTAAAAACATACAACAAAAGAGCATAGAGCAAGCCTTTCCCCATTCCATATCGATACCATCCGATAAAGGGAACCCTGCGTCCCACGAGGGATAATGCTATAAATTGGGCTACAGCAGGAATAGCAGCCAGGAGCATCGCATAAGATGTAAAAAGCTGATTCACCGAAATCGTTTCTTCCTTAATCTTGACCCATTCTTCTTTGGGTTTTAACAATATTCCCTGAACTCGAGAAACGATATCCATATCCATCCTCCTTGTGCAAATTTTCCAAAACTATATACTTTTTACTTTTCCATGTCAAATAAAAAACAGGGAGGGATGGAGGCGCGGGTCGGATTCGAACCGACGAATCGAGGTTTTGCAGACCTCTCCCTTAGCCACTTGGGTACCGCGCCTCTACGGGCATGACGATCTAATAAAGCCTGGAGCGGACGATGGGATTTGAACCCACGACCTTCTGCTTGGCAAGCAGACGTTCTACCCCTGAACTACGCCCGCTCTCTCTACAAAATATCCTGCTTTAAGCTACCAGAAAGTCTGATTCCTGTCAATTTCTCTTCGCTGCGTTGCAGCTTAATGATAAGAAGTGGAATCTCTCACAGCGCCGGTTCCCCTCCATCCGAAGTCCTATCTACTTGTATCATAGAGCAGAAATCCACTCCTCATTCAGGGAGTCAAGGGATGAAACCAGCGAGACTAGACTCAATTAGAAGGACATCAACTTCGGGCCTGGATATGATCTCCCGATCTCAGTGCGTCCTTGCAGGAGAGTATTTTTATGGTGGATGTGTTCTTTTGAACATCTATGACTACAGAATTTCCTAAGATTTGGATAGGGGCTCCTTCCTCTGGTTTTCTGTAAATAATCAGTTGTTGTCCAAAGTATACGCCGTCTTCCTCGCCAATATCGATAAGCGCCCAATAGCCACTTCCAATCTGGATATATTCATCCTGTAAATAAATGAGATTACCCTTCAGCCCTTCCACTTCTTCAGGGAGGACATCATAGCCAAGATCCTTGCCCAGAATACCCTCTTTTTCCTGGAAAGGGACTAAAAAATATCCTATCATCACTTGACCACAGGATTTCTCTATTCGAGCTGTGCTCTTCGTCTCTCCCAAGGCAATAATCTGAGCCCTTCCTCTTTTGAAAGCAATATGGCCCATGCCTTTGATTTGAGGACCGACTTCGAGAATTAAGAAAAGCTGTCCACTTTCAAGACCGCTTCCTTTTCCTTTATTTATGTAGACAATATCAGAATCGGTGAACATTACTTTTTCATAGTCTTTTTCTCCACCAACGATTTCAATATCCATTTTTTCTTCATCCAGCACCAGAAAGGAACAGTATAGATCGGATTCAGAAATAATAGGATAGATTTCCTGAAAGATTTTTGCCTTTTCGATTTGATGTTCTTGTTTCTCTTGCCCATCAGATCTCGAGAAAAGGGCGCTCTGGATAAAAAAGATGACGATGATGATTACCATCGGAAAAAGAATTTTACTGAATTTTTGATGGATATGGTTTCTCACTTTTACACCTCTTGATTGCTGGTTTTATTTTGCACGGAATTTGACCCTATTATATTAGTCGCATTTAACCCTGTCAATAGCTGCATTTTTTCCCCAAATATTTTTCCTTTCCTTGACATCACACTGTCTTCCCCATAACATAAAGACAAAAGAGGAGGTCAAGCGTGAACAAAAAAGATATTGCTGCCAAGATATCTAGGGATGCGGGGATTTCATATCTTCAAGCAGAAAAGGCATTTAATGCCATGATCCAGGGGATAAAAAACTCTCTAGAAAAGGGAAAAAGAGTTACTTTCTCTGGTTTCGGAAGTTTCGAAATCAAAAATTCAAAAGCACGAAAAGGAAGAAATCCAAAAACGGGAGAAGAAATATCTGTCCCCAAAAAGAAAAGAGTCAAATTTAATCCGAGCAAAAAGCTCAAAGATAACCTTTAGATAACCCCCCTTTTAATCATTCTATCTATACTCTCTATTGGACAAGAGATTTTCAATCCTTTACAATTATCCTCCTGCATTGAAGATGAAAAAGAAGACAGTTGGCCTCCTTTTTGGAGGGAGTTCAGCCGAACACGAAGTCTCCCTTATCTCTGCAGCCTCCATCTATAAAAACCTGGATAAAAAAAAATATGACATCCTCTCCATCTATATCAATAAAGGAGGACTTTGGCGGGTAGTGGAGTCACCTTTGCTTCCTCCCCGCTCTTTGAGTCAGGGTGCTTTCTCCTCTTTCCTTCCTTGGAAGACCAGTCCTGCCTTAAAAGAAGCGGAAGCGGATATCTACTTTCCTGCGCTCCACGGCCCTTGCGGTGAGGATGGAACCATCCAGGGTCTCTTCGAAATGGCAGATGTCCCCTATGTAGGGGCGGCAGTGCTTGCTTCTGCTATCGGTATGGATAAGGCCTTGGCCAAAACACTTTTCCGTCTGAAAAACCTTCCTGTTGTCCAGCACCTTATCCTTCTTGAGCCCAACTGGCAGAAAGAAAGAGAACTTATCCTTTCCAGGGTAAAGGAGAAATTCCGGCCGCCTTTTTTCATCAAGCCAGCCAATCTTGGTTCCAGCATAGGCATCAGTAAGGTCAGAGATTATGACCAGAGTGGTAAGGCTATCGATGAGGCATTCCTGTATGACAGGAAGATCTTAATCGAAGATGGAATCATGGGCCGAGAACTGGAGTGCAGCGTTCTCGGAAACGAGAATCCTCGGGCATCTCTTCCTGGTGAACTCATCCCTTTTAGGGAATTCTACGATTACAAAGACAAATATACTGAGGGTAAAACTTCCTTCATCATTCCTGCAAAGCTTCCTTCTTCTGCAGTCAAAGAAATTCAGAGGATATCTCTTGAAGCTTACAAGGCAATTGATTGCTCAGGGATGGCTAGAGTTGACTTTTTTTATGAGGAAGAAAAAGGAAGAATTCTGCTCAACGAAATCAACACCATACCTGGATTTACAGAGATAAGCATGTATCCTAAGCTGTGGGAGGTAAGCGGGCTTCCTTACACCCAGCTCCTGGAGGTCCTCATCGATCTAGGTTTTCAGAGTTACCGCAATAAAAAAAGGACCTGGAAGAAATTCATTCCATGAGATTGCTGGGGATAGATTTCGGAGATAAACGCATCGGTCTTGCTGTGAGCGATAAACTGCAGTTCACAGCCCAGGGCCTCGGACAGTATCAGGTCAAAAACAAGAAAAAAGATAAAATATTCTTCCAAGACCTGGTCTCCAAATATGATATCGAAGAGGTCGTTATCGGTTTTCCTTTGAGAATGGACGGAACCGAAGGAACAAGGGCGGATAAAACCAAAGAGTTTGGCCGCTGGCTGGAAAAAATCCTGAATCTCCCTATTACTTTTTGGGATGAACGCTTAACAACCCAACAGGCATCCCGAATCCTCAATCAACAAAAAATCAAGAAAAAATCAAGAAAAGATCTCAAAGACCAAATATCAGCTGTCATTATCTTAGCCAGTTACATGGAGTATAAAAGATCGAAATCCCATGCTTCTTAAAATCATTAAATGGGCCTTCCTCCTGGGCATAACTACCATCCTTGTCCTCTCCACTTGGTTCTCTATCGAATTTTACTTCACTGCAAAGATCCTGCCCAAAGAAGTATCTTTCGAGGTGGAAAAAGGGGAAAAGGTTGAAGAGATCGCCCAAAACCTCAAGGAAAGCGGAATCATCCAGAAAACATGGCCTCTTCTTCTTGGATATAAGCTTTTTTACTCTCATCAAAGCTTGAAAGCTGGTGAATACCGAATCCAGCTTCTGCTCTCTCCAAAACAAGTTTTGAGCATTCTTATCGAGGGAAAAGTCTATCTCCATTCTCTCACTATCCCCGAAGGACTAACCCGAAGGGAAATCGCTGTGTATATCGACTCTTTCCCCTCCATGAATAAGGAAATATTCTTGGAAGCATCCTCCAACACCAATCTCATCTCTTTGTGGGATAAAGAAGCTTCCAGCCTTGAGGGGTATCTCTTTCCTGAAACTTACCATTTCCCCAAGGGTGTTTCGGCAGAAGAAGTGGTGGAAGCGATGGTCACTGAGTTTGAAAAAACTTTCTGTCAAGAATGGAAAGAGAGAGCTCAAAAGTTAGGAATGAGCATACGTGAAATTGTCACTCTTTCCTCTTTGATCGAAAAGGAGACATCCATTCCTGAAGAGAGAAAGCTTATCTCGGCTGTTTTTCATAATCGGCTGGAAAGAGGCATGAAACTCGACTGTGATCCCACCATCATCTACATTCTCAAGGAGGAGGGGCGCTTCACAGGTCGCTTGAGGACAAAAGATCTAAGATTGGATTCCCCTTACAATACTTACCTCTATGCGGGGCTTCCTCCCAGCCCCATCTGCAATCCTGGAAAAGAATCCATGGAGGCTGCTCTCTACCCGTCAGAAGAGAACTATCTCTACTTTGTCTCCAAAAATAATGGAAGTCACAAATTCAGCTACACCTTAAAGGAGCACCTCAAGGCAGTAAGAGAATACCAGAAGTAGGATTAAATATATGTAGAAAAAAAAATGTGGTTTTGGTATATTATTTGTTAAAAATTAATATGCTTTTCCCATCCGAAGAAGATCAAACAATCGCCCTAATGATGAACATCGACTATGACCTCGAACCTGAATGGTTCCATATAAGGAGGTAAAATGAAAGGCAAGAAATCTATCCTTATCGCACTTATCATGGGTTTCATCCTGTATTCTCTTTCCGTGAACTCAATGGCTGCTCAACAGGAGAAAGAGGAAGAATCTAAGATTATCATTATTCCGGATACTGTGAAATCAATATTTAACCAAGGCATACAAACTCGAGAACCTCGCCTGGATATTCCATTCTCCATCGTCTGGCACATCTATCTTCCGGCACGCGAAAACATGCATGCCGTTTTCTATTTTAAAGCCAAGAATAAAGATCTCGGTTTTATTCCTCTTCCTCAAGTAACAGAGCCCACAGAGGAAAAAAAGGAAGAAGAAAAAGCTCAACCACCTGCAACCGAGACTCCAGCGCTCATGCAGACGAGCGGACACATCTTTATTCAATTCAACCGGATGGAAAAAGGCGCTGTAAAAGAAGTGGCTAAGGAGGTCTATATCCCCCTTAATCTTCAAACAGAAGGGGAATCTTATGATCCGGAGAAGGAAGAGCTCTACTCAACAGGGTATCCCCTTCCTCCCGGTGATTACCTTCTTTCCATGGCTATAGCCTCTCTGGATTTGAATAAAATTGGAACACAATATTTCGAGTTTTCCCTCCCAGATAGTTCTCTTTTTACAGAAAAACTGGGTACTACTCCTATATTTTCCGTTAATAAAATAGAGAAGATGGAGGCAGCAGAGACCAAGGCTGAAATTCACAAGGGTTTCTTTACCTACTCCTTTCTGCAGATTACTCCTAATATAGAAAATGTATTCTCTGTTGGAGAGAATCTGGATATCTTCTTCTATGTTTTCGGAGTCCGGCCCAACGAGCAAGGAAAATTTGACATCGAAGTCTCCTATGAAGTCTTAAAGGGAGAAGAAAGAATTATTCGTTATGCCAAAGCTCAATATGATACTCCTATTGTCAGTCAGCCATTACCGATAAAACAAACTGTAATCATAACAAAAGAAGAAGGAGGCCAGAAAACCGAGGAAAAAGAGCAGCGAGATGTAGACCCAGGCCCATACATCCTCAATATAGAAATCAAAGATAATGTTACGGGAAAATCAGTAGTCAAGTCTTTTACATTCGAGGTGAAGGAGAAGTCCGCCTAAGTTCAATCTCTCAAACTTGAGATTCTCCGATGATAAGAATCTCACGATCCACAGAAGGTGCTGCCACCTGAAGAATCAATAAGAATACCTGCCTTTTGACATAAAATTTTTTCTGTGCTATTAATTTTCTGTCTGAAATCAATTAGAAAAGAGAGAGAAATGAGAAAAAATTGTATATTAGAAAAAAAGAAAAATCTCATCAATTTTGTGGTTCTCATTATCATCCTGGGAGCCAGTCTCAGCTTTGTCCAGAAAGATTTTTTCATGAAAGAAAAAGAGCTCTATGAGAAATACAAAATGTCAATCAAGAATTTTGAAGCGGGTAAACGACAATTTAATAAGGGAGACTATAAAAAGGCTGAGAAGGAATTGAAAAAATGCCTGGAGGTATTTCCCAAACACTATCAAGCCCATTTCTTGCTTTCACAAATTTTTTACAGAAAGGAAGATTTTCCCAA
>CAYVAT010000007.1:48246-85885 GCA_964449165.1 uncultured Eubacteriales bacterium
GCATGGCAATGCTTACAATAATCTTGCCAACCTGTATTACATGGCCAAGCAGTATCAGAAGGCACTGGAATGCCTGAATCAAGCAGAGGCAAGTGGAGTTAAAATAAACACTGAATTTAAAAAGGCGATTCTTAAAGCCCTCGGAAAATAATGCATTAATATTTTTTCTCAATCTCTTTTGCTTTTCTGTTAGTCCTTTTTTTTGATGGAAATTCTACCCAAGCCCTCACTTGAATATCATCCGGTGATATAATAAAATTGAAATGATAATAACTCTAATGAAGAAAAAAATCGTTTTATTTTCCTTCATAGCGCTTTTATTTCTCTCAGTTCTGCCAGCTTATAACAGTCAACAGAAAATATCAGCCAAAGATCTTCCTGAAGCGTATAGAAAATGGCTTGAAGAGGAAGTCGTCTATATAATCACTCCCAGAGAAAAAAAGGTTTTTCTCCAGCTTGAAAATGACAGAGAAAGAGATATGTTTATTGAAGCTTTCTGGAAACATAGAGACCCTAATCCCAACACTCCTGAAAACGAATTTAGGAAAGAGCACTACCGCCGGATAGCTCATGCCAACCAATATTTTGGGAAAGAATCACCCGGACCAGGCTGGAGATCAGATATGGGCAGAATTTATATCATCTTGGGTGAACCATCCTATACGGAGAAATACGAAAACCTTAGCCAGGTCTATCCTACAATAATATGGTTTTATGAAGGTATGATCGAATATGGACTTCCCAATGCATTTAGTGTCGTTTTTTTCAAAAAAACAGGAATAGGCGAATATGAATTGTACAGTCCCATAAAATTTGGCCCTCAATCTTTGCTCATTCATTACAAGGGAGACTCCTCAGATTATTTGAGCGCCTATAACGAACTTCTCCAAATCCAGCCTAACATAGCCAGTGTTTCCCTTTCCTTTATCCCCGGGGAGTCGACATATAGTCTTTCCCCCTCCATTGCTTCTGAGGTTCTCATCTCGAGCAAAATCCCTTCTGCTCCCCAAAAAAAAGTAGAAGATGCGTATGCTGAAAAACTTCTCAAATACAAAGATTTTGTCGAAGTGGAATACACCGCCAATTACATAGATAACGATTCTTTCCTAGAAGTCATCAGAGATAAATCTGGAATTTTCTTTGTTCATTATCTTATCGAACCGAAGAGGCTTTCTCTTGAACAGATTGAAAACAAATTTTATACAAATTTAGAGATTAACGGCAAAGTTACTGATATAAAGGGAAATACAATTTACCAGTACGAAAAAACAATCCCTATCGAATTCGATGAAGAACAGTTAAGCAAGATACAGACAAAATTATTCAGTTTTCAAGATATATTTCCTTTAATCGGGGGAAATTATAAGTTTAATGTGCTCTTAAAAAATTCCGTTTCTAAAGAATTTACTTCAGTAGAGAAAGATCTCATTATCCCACAAGCCTCTTCCCTCCAAATGAGTAACCTCGTGCTGGCTAATAGAATCATTAACAACTCAAAATATCGAGGAAAAAATAAACCCTTTCTCATAGAAAATACCCAACTTGTGCCTTCACCTCGAAATGATTTTTCTCCTCAGGCAAATTTATATCTCTTCTTCCAAATTTACGGTCTGGATGAAGAACTTAAAGAAAATGGAATTTTGGAATACTCTATATCAAAAGAAAACGAAAAGGTTTACTCATTAGCCAAGAATATAAAAGATTACCCTGATAAAATTAATTTTTTTGAAGAATTTCCCTTAGACAATCTCTCCCCGACTGACTACATCATTAAAGTCTCTCTTCTTGACGGAAATAAGGATGAAATACTTTCTGAACAGTGCTATTTTTACATCACTGCTTCGACTTTTTTACCAAGACCCTGGGTTCTTTCTATCCCAATGCCCTCCTCTGATGATCCATTATATCTCGATATTTTAGGCAATCAGTATTTAAACAAAAAAAATATTCAACAGGCTAAACTTTTATTAGAAAAAGCGTACCGAAAAAATCCAAGTTCAACCAAATATGCCTTAGACTTTAGTCAAGCACTCTTTGCAGCAAAAGAATTTCAAAGAGTAAAACAGATTGCCATTCCATTCTTGCAGGATGAAAATAAACATAAATTCTTAGCCATCCTGGGGCAATCTTGCCAGGCCCTCGGCGAATTTCAGCAAGCGATTTCTTATTATAAAGACTATCTCTCTTATTATGGCACTAACCTCCAAGTCCTTAACTCAATAGGAGAATGTTACCATCGTTTAGGCAACAATGAAGAGGCTTTGATTGCCTGGGAAAAGTCCTTAGAAATCAACCCAAACCAGGATAAGTTGAAAAAGATTATAGAATCATTAAAGAGAAAGGAATGAAAAACCCAGGTTTTAAAAGGAAAAAAATTTTTTCTGTCTTTCTCCGTTCTTCTACTCATTCCCTGCTATTCATTGTCTGTTTCCTGCTTCTTGCTTCATGTGCATCTTATAAATTAGAAAAGAACCTGGACCCAGAAAGTAAAGAGTTCTTTTCCAAGGTGAGATTTATCATTACCAAACAAGAAAGAAAAATCTTCCTTAACCTTCCCCCTTCAGAGAGGAAAGGTTTCATTGAAGAATTCTGGAAGAAGAGAGATCCTGATCCTTATACGGAAGAGAACGAGTTCAAGGAAGGATATTTCAAGCGTATTGAAGAGGCAAATCATCTTTTTAAAGAAGGCGCTGCCCCAGGTTGGCTCCAAGACAGAGGGAGAATTTACATTCTGCTCGGACCTCCTGAGCAAAGAGAAGTTTATCCTAGAGGTTACTCCTTTTATGGGAAGCCCATGGAAATATGGTATTATGGTTTTTTCCCGATTGTTTTTATAGATCAAGACTGGAGCGGTAACTATAAGTTAGAACCGCTTAGTGCCCAACACATAGCAGAAATTAATAAAGCCCAGATGCAAAGAAAACCGAAAATAGAGGGCGAAAAGGTCGTTTTTGATTTCGATTTAAAAATAAAAAAAGTAAAAGAAGATGAAGTGCTTATTCAGATTGAAATTCCCTATCGGAATATCTGGCTTATAGAGGAAGAAAATAGACTAAAAACAAAATTAGAACTGTCTGTGGAAATTTTTGATTCCTCACAGAAAAAAGTCTGGGAAGATAAAAAAAATTACCCCATTTCTTTATCAGAAGAAAACTTGGCAGAAATAGCCGGGAAAGATTATTTAATAGAAATTCCTGTAAATCTTGAGCCCGGAAATTACTCTCTTACTGTTAATATAGAAAATAAAGCTGACGAAAGCCAAGCAAGGAAAAACATAAAATTTTCCATTTGATAAGAATTAACAGAATTCATAAGGAGAAAAAAGAAAACACTCAGTATAAGACCTTAGACAATAAGCGTGAAGGAGATCCTAGATGAAGAAAATAACCTTCTTTAAATTATCATTATCAATTTTAATTATACTTTCTTTCACAAGTAATATCTCCGCCCAGGCAGGGAGGGGAACAGCAAGAATCTCTGGAGTCGTTCAAGATGAAGAGGGGAATCCGATACAATCAGCTAAGATTGTTATGCAGTTTCAAAAAAATGAGCAGGTGACACGAGAGACAACCACCAATAAAAATGGAGAATGGGCTATTTTGGGCCTTGGCTCAGGAATGTGGAGAGTGACTGCTTCAGCCGACAATTATATTCCTTCATATAAAGATATCAATATCCAACAGTTAGCACTGAACCCAAAAGTGACTTTGACTTTAAAAAAGATTGAGCAATCTGACAGGCCAATGATCGAAGACGAAACCGCTCTTAATCTTGTTGAAAAAGCGAATCAATTTTTTAGTGAACAAAAATACGATGAGGCCATTACTCTCTTGACGCAATTTCTTGAAAAAAACCCAAACGTCTATCAAACTTCTCTCAGCATCGGTGATTGTTACAGAGAAAAAGGAGAGTTTGATAAAGCTTTAGAAGAATACAATCAAGTATTGGAACAGGCAAAAAATGACGAGACGATGGGCAAAGAAATGACAGCTAAAGCTCTTGCTGGTATCGGTGAGTGCTACTTGAAAAAAGAGGATTTTGAAACGGCCCAAAACTACTTTAAAGAATCTATCGAGTCATACCCCGAAAATGAAATTCTAGCCTACAATGTGGGAGAAATCTATTTTTCAAACCAAAAAATAGATGAAGCGATTCACTATTTTGAATTATCTAGCCGGATTAAGCCCGATTGGAGTTCGCCCTATTTAAAATTAGGCTATGCCTATTTAAACAAAGGCGATTATGAAAAAGCCGAGCAAAACTTTGATAAATTCTTAGAGCTCGACCCACAGTCTCCAGAAGCACCCAACGTTAAAAACATCGTTGAATACTTGGAGAAAATAAAGAAATAAACTCATAAAAAATTTATTGTTTTAATTGACTTTCCCACGCAGCGAGCTCTCTTTGAGCTTCCTTTATCCTTGCTTCATCCACTCCCCGTGCATTGTCTATGTATAACTTAAGATACTGAACAGCTTCTTTCAAATTTCCTTTATTCTTCAACGCTACAGCTAAATTTAAATAGGAGAGTGGCGTAGGATGAATGCTTACTGCCTTCTTGAGATTCTCGATAGATTTATCCAAATCTCCCAAGTTACCATAAGTAATTCCAAGGTCTTGATATATTTTATACTCCTCAGGATAATCTATTTTCAGATTATTATATGCCTTGATCGCTTCCTGGTACCTTCCAGAAGTGGCTAAAGTGAGAGCATGGTTCATTCGAAGAAACTTATTTTCTGGCTCAATTTCTAAGGCCTGCCCATAATAGCGGAGCGCTTCTTCTCCTTTCCCCATGATGCCCAATATCCAGGCTGAAGCGAGGAGGGCATCAAAATACCGAGGATTAATCTTCAGGACCGCCTGCATCGACTCTAAGGATTTCTTCAACTTTCCTAAGACCAGGTAAGTATGACCTAATCTTGAGAGAAGGATTTCAGAATCAGGAATCTTATCGACTCCCTGTTCTAAAATGCGAATAGCTTCGTCAAATTTGCGCATTTCGGCATACATCAGGGCAAGGTTGACATAGCTCGAAGGAGTGTCCGGCCTTAAAGAAAGGATTTGTTCAAAAATCTTAGCTGCTTCCTGGTAATTTCCCTGAAATTCATACTCATTAGCCTGATGAATCATCCTCAGCTCATCAATTCTATCTTTGGGATCAGGCAATTGCCCTTCTGAAATACCTTCTGAAAACTGAATATAGCCTAGCGATCTCAATCTTTCCTTCTCTTCAGCCGTCATTTCCTTCCTCTCCGCTTCTGTACTGGAGGAGAAATTTTGAATCATATTTTTTAATTTATCTCTCTTATCCGAGGCAACCTTTATCTCTTCATTTATTACATTTTCTTCTTCCCGGGGATCCGTCTTCAGGTTGTACAATTCTTCTTTTGGGGCCTTTATATATTTCCAATCACCGTCAATCAAACCAATCAATTCAGACCAGCCATAATTCTCTCTTGGATAATAGGTTTCAATATAAGAGCTGAGGTCATTCTTTTCTCTTCTCTCTATATAAGGCAAGAGATTTATCCCCTGAATTTCTTTATTCGCCGGGATTTCAAGTATATCTAAGATAGAAGGCATAAGGTCGATAAGCCTTACTCTTGAGTCTACGACTTTTCCTCTGGGAAGATTATTCTCAGCATAAAATATGAGAGGAACTCTCATGGTCACATCGTAGAGAAAGACTCCATGCCCAGCCACCTCTTTTTCTCCGAATGCCTCACCATGATCTCCAACCAGGATGATTATTGTCTTGTTGAGAATATTTTTTTCTTCTAATTTTTCAATGGTTTTGCCAATATAATAATCCATATAGGCTATTTCACCATCATAGGGGCTATCCGAGAATTCTTCTTTATAAGGAGAAGGCGGGTCATAAGGAAGATGAGGATCGAAAAAATGCATCCAACAAAAGAATTGCTGAGCTTGATTCTCATCCAGCCAATCGGAAAAGGAGGTGAATACTTTATCAGCTTTTCTTTCCGATTTTAATGCTTTAAATACTTCTTCTTCCGTAAATTTATCGTCATAAAAATCAAAGCCTTGGTCAAGTCCAAAACGTGAGTCAACAGTAAAGGAGCTGACAAAAGCCGCTGTTTTAAATCCTCTGCCCTTCAATGTCTCAGCCAAAGTCAAAAGGTCAGGGCTGAGATAATAGGTGCCGTTGTTATGCACCTGGTGATAGATTGGATATGTCCCGGTTAGGATCGAGCAATGGGAAGGACACGTCAAGGGAACCTGGCAATACGTGTTTGAGAATTGAACTCCGCCTGAAGCCAAGGAATCCAAGTTTGGAGTTTTTGCTTTTTCATAACCATAACAGCCGATCCTATCGGCTCTGGTTGTATCCAGGGTAATAAGCAAAACATTTAAATTGCCATCCTTTATCACTCTATCTTTTGGGGATAATAAATAAAATAATAAAACCGCGGCCATGAAAAGAAATAAAAGAGGCAAAAGATAAATCAGGATTTTTTTGGGCTTTTTGGCAACAGCCTTTTCTTCTTTTTTTACATCCTGGGGAGCAGCTTTTTGGGCTCGATGAACCCGGGGTGATCTTCTTTTCTTCTTTCTTCTTTTCTTAGACATAACAAGAGCATAGATAATTTATAACAGGAAGAAAAATGAGTCAAATTCAATCATAATAAAAAAAAGCCCTCTTCCCGATTTGTCGGGAAGAGGGCTTCGAGCTTCTACTTTGACTTCAGGTTAGAAGATGAATTTAACTCCAAATCTGACTGAAATTGGGTCATAGAAATCCTGTTCCATATTAAATCGAGGATCTGCAACATACCTATCTGCTGTTAAATCCCAATTTGTAGAAAGCAGCTCATCTGCCGATACATCGACTCGACCGGAGGTTTTACGAGACCATATCCTGCGAGCAGTACCAGTATTTAAAACATTGTCAACGTTAACATTAAATTGGAGCGTGTATTTCTCTGCAAACCTCAAATTGTATTCAGCATAGAGATTGGCAAAGAACAAGAAAGGTGTCCTCCCCAGATTACCTCTGTTATAAGGATAGTAGCCGTTAGCCTCGACTGTCCATTCCTCTGTGACAGGGGTTCCGCTCACCCCATTGACAACTGTACCAAGAGTTAAACCAAAAGGAAAGACATAGCTGCCGTAGAATTTGAATTGGTGGGTTCTGTCTGTTGGCAGGGGCCCGTCCTGCGGCTCAAGATCCTTAGTGTAGGCCAGATGCCAGAGGTCAAAGTATCTTTCCACATTGGGGCTAACTCTTCCGTATTCATCGGAGCTGGCCAGACCAGAGTAGTTACCCGTCAGCCTGCTCCAGGTATAGGAGAAGCCACCCATCCAGTTGTCGCTGAAGCGCTTGTCCAGAGCGAAGTTAACCGCCCAGTATTCGCGCTTGGCTTTGGGACATGGAGGATATGTAGGATCGAATCTGCCAGTTCCTTCCCCTACATGCTTGGAATAGCCATAGCCCGGGTTAGTCGTGTAATACTCTTCTCCTACTCCAGGCACAAATACACCCACGTCTTCAATAGTATAACGGAGATGCTTTTGAACCACACGTACAGAAGCAGCAAGAAACTCCGACAGTTTCCTTTCCACTCCGAAAGAGATTTCCCGCTGGCTCATGGGTTTCAAATCTGGATCTGTGCTCTCATAAGATGGGTGCCGCCAATCGACTACTCCTGGTCCCAAGGGTGTTCCCGGATAATTTCCGCCTACTCCGATTGTATCCCATTCGTAAGTATCAAGCGTGTAATAGGCACTCTTCCATTTAAATCCGCCATAAGCATTAGCACCCATGTACAGCTTAAAGATATCGAAGTACCAGCCGTAACTTCCGAAGATCTTTGTACTCGCATCACCAAATACGTCATAAACAAACCCGAGTCTGGGAGCTAGTTTACTGCTGAAATCAAACTCAATGGGGTTCGTGCTATAGCCTTCGGCTTCGAGTTCCGCAAGGAATGTTGGATCGTCATTGTAGGGGGGGACATATTCTCTTTCAGTACGGACACCGAAATTTAATGTGAGCCTGTTGTTCAGAAACTCTGGGGTCCAGCTGTCCTGCACATAAAGGGCCCAGCGGATGCTGTGTGGCTGATAGAATGAGCCGTAAGGACCTGTTGCATCATTCCCACGGACGGAATAAAAACCGTATGTTCCTCTCCCATAGTTAACTCCACCTAGAATAAGATCCCTATCCCACGCAAAGAAGAGAACAGGATTAGGAGCTGAAGCATCAACATCTTCTAACTGGCGAACCCATTGAACACCCGCTTTAAGGGAATGCTCACCGCCCAAATCCAAGAAGTAATTGAGATCCAGGTTCACATATCCTTTGGATCTGATTGTTTTCTGTCTATCAAAAGCTTGACCTCTGGGGTAATTGATAAATCCGGCATCTCTTTTATACTGGTCGGGAATATCCAGGCCTTGGTTTGTGACGCTAGCGTATCCAGCAGTCTCCACAAGAAACTGCCAACATGGTTCTGAGGGTGTAACCAACTGGCCTGTTTGATTTCTAAAGAAATAACCGCCACGGAGGCTTACCAGGAAGTTGGCTCCTAGGGTTAAATCAGCAGATCCAGCAGCAGACCAGTTAGGATAACTGAAACCATAAGCCGCATAATCAGTATCAGGATTTCCTGAGCCATTTCGAGGTGGGAGGTCACCCTTGTATTTGCTGAAGTTGTTAACGAAACTACCGCTCAAGCGTAAATTCCCAATGGGTTGGGCAGTTACTTTAGCTTGGAAATTCCAATATTTATATCTCTGTGGAGAATCCCTCTTTTCATCGTTGGAAGTAAATGTGACATGCCTCATGGTATTATCAAACACTGGGAGAAATGAACCAAAGAACCACAGTCTGTCTTTTAAAATGTAACCGCCGAGACTGAAACCAACTTCGTACCTATCAGTTGTATCTTTTCCATACAGATCTTGATAATTGACATACTCAGCTAGAGCCGTATTTGTTGGTACCAGACGGAGAGTGTCTCTTTCCTTTCCATTCAGCCTAGAGCCGCTGTAGTAGCCAATAAGTTCACCATGAAATTCGTTTCCGCCGGAGCGGGTAATCACACTGACCACACCACCCACGGCACCTCCATATTCTGCTTGATAACCGCTGGCTTTGATTTGAATTTCATCAACAAATTCGAAAGCAGCGCTTTGACCTCTTTGGCCTCTTTCCATTTCAGTTATATCTGTGCCGTCGATATAATACATGTTCTCAGCACCGGAAGCACCGTCCACCGATATCCCGCCAAGCCAGGGTTCGTTGGACACACCTGGAATAGCGGTAACCAGGGTGTCAAAGTTTCTACCTCTGGGCAGCATCTGGAACATCTCTTTGGTCATGGTCATTCCTTTGTAGGTGCTCTTCACATCAATCAAAGGCGACCGCCCCAAAACAGTAATCTCTTCTTCTATTGCACCTGGTTCCATGGTGATGTCAACTGTAATAGTCTCCTCCAGGCGGACAGCAATATCCTTCCTGACAACAGTATTAAATCCTGGAAGGGAAAACTTGATTTCGTATGTTCCGGGTGGCAAAGCAAAAAGACGATAAACTCCGCTTTCATCGGTCAACACTGAAGACTTACCTACCACGCTGGGACTCTTGGCTTCCACTGATACGCCAGGAAGTGGAATGCCAGAATCATCCATGACAGTTCCGATTATCTTTCCAGTTGGAACCTGAGCTGTCACCAGGCCACTCATCAGAATCAGACCGAGCATCGTAAGAAGGGAAGTTCGAAACTTACTCAATTTTTTTCCTCCTTTTTTCCCGTATATCCCTTTCTCTGCGGATATTCGGGATAAAAAAGCTTTTTGTTCAGTGTGTTGTGTTAAGATTAGCTCACTGAACGAAATCAACCTACGACCATGGAGTGTGAAGTCATTTTTACGAGAATGTAATTTTGACCTACACCCCAACCAATAACATATTTATTTGATTCTCCTGTTTGATTGCACCTCCCCTCTTTCATATCTTTCACAATTTATTATTTCCTTAGTGCAATATCTGTGCCAATTTAAGTCAACAGGCCGGATAATAGAATTTATTTATTATCAACATATTACAGAAGAATAATTATAAGTAAAAAGAAATTAAAATTCAATTTTTTGAATTGTGTACAGATTTTTGGATTTTACATCACCTCTAATTTCCTTTTTTTATATTCCACAACTGGAGTCTGCATTGATTTTTGTGATCGAAAAGAAACAACCATGTTATTCAGCCACGGATGAACTTCCTGGCTAGCTCCATATGGATATTATCGACAATTTATTTCAATATTTCAGATATTATTCAATATTTTGAATCATCCATAAAAATAGATCGTCCTCGCTCATGTTTATCCAGGTATTCCAAAAATCATTCAACATCAAATTTGTCCTATTACTCATTGGACACACATCCAAAACCCTGATGAGAATAATTATTTAATTGGTTGGAAAGAGTGAGGGTTGATAATTTCCCTCCTTCCTCCTAGTACTGAAAAAAAGATTCACACTTTCTGAATCTTTCTCTTGAAATGTCCCTACAGATTTCATAAACTTTACTCTCATTCAGGATGAAATTCATTGCAGACCTCCACATACATTCCAAATTCTCCCGTGCCACTTCCCGTGATATGAACATCGACACTCTGGCCTACTGGGCCAAGATCAAGGGGATACGGCTTCTGGCCACAGCCGATTTTACCCACCCGGAATGGTTATTCCTCATACGCGACAAGCTGGAACCTGAAGGTAACGGTTTCTACAAGCTTCGAAACATCATCGCTTCTCAGAATGATTATGTAAAGAATGTCCCTGTCTCTCCAGAGGATGTTTCCTTCATCCTCTCTACAGAAATCAGCTTTATCTACTCCAAGAAAGGAAAAGTCCGGAAAATTCACCTTCTCATCCTCGCTCCTGACTTTGAATCTGTGGACAGAATCAACCGCAAGCTCTCCGGACTGGGGAATCTCCGCTCTGATGGCAGGCCAATCCTGGGTATGGATGCCAAGGCCTTTGTCAAGATCGTGGCAGAAATCTGCCCGCGCTGTGTTGTTATTCCTTCCCATATCTGGACTCCCTGGTTTTCCCTGTTCGGTGCCAATTCGGGATTCGATGCGATCGAGGAATGCTTCGAAGAGATGACTCCTTTCATCTTTGCCCTGGAGACAGGCCTTTCCTCTGACCCGCCGATGAATTGGAGACTTTCCTGTCTAGACAAATATGCTCTAGTGTCCAACTCCGACGCTCACTCTCCCTCCCGCCTTGGAAGAGAAGCGAATGCTTTCAACACAAATTTCAGCTACGACGGTCTCGTTCAGGCCATTAAGAGCAAAGATCCTGAAAAGTTCACCTACACAGTGGAATTTTTTCCAGAAGAAGGAAAGTACCACTACGATGGTCATCGCAAGTGCGGTGTCATCTTTTCTCCCCGGCAAACCTTACAGCACAGATATATCTGCCCCGAATGCGGGAAAAAGCTGACTGTGGGGGTGATGCACAGGGTGGAAGAACTGGCTGACAGGGAGCAAGGAGAGAAATTTGCTCCTGGAGTACCTTTCAAGAACCTCATTCCTCTCAACGAAATCATCGCTCAAGCCATCAGCAAAACTTCTGAATGCAAGAGTGTGTGGGATATTTACTTCCGCTTCATACATGAATTCGACAACGAGCATAAAATCCTCACCGAAGTGCCTGTTGAAGACCTTAGGCAGCTCATGCCAGAAAGAGTCAGCCTTGGTGTGGAGAGGATGAGAAAGGGGAAAGTCAAAATCATCCCCGGACACGATGGATGCTACGGAAAAATAAACCTCTTCGAAAAGGAATCTCTCGAAACAGAATCCCAACAACAGCTCAAGCTTTTTTGAGATCGGAACGTCCGCGTTTTCCAGACTGTATGATGACTAAAGATCATGAATTTTAAGAAGACGGAATTCGGCAACCATATCCAGCTGAGTCTTCTTGCCGTGATCGTGGGCATCATTGCAGGTCTTGCTTCTGTTGCCTTCAAGATCATGATTCATTTCTTCCAGAGCCTGCTCTGGAGAGCCCCCGATATCATCGAAGCCGCTTCCTTCCAGTCATGGTATTGGATAATATTGATTCCAGCCATAGGCGGTCTGTTAGTGGGGCCTCTCGTATATTACGGAGCAAAAGAAGCGAAAGGTCACGGCGTTCCCGAAATTATGGAAGCTCAAATTTTCCATGGCAGCCGGATCAGAAATCAGGTGGCTTTTATTAAATCCCTTGCCTCATCCATCTGCATCGGTTCAGGAGGATCGACAGGGAGAGAAGGACCGATTGTCCAGATCAGCGCTAGCCTGGCTTCTACGTTGAGTCAGATATTTCATATCCCGGAGAGAGGAATGCGGATTCTTGTTGCTGCAGGAGCAGGAGCAGGAATCGGAGCCACATTCAATGCACCCATTGCAGGAGCGCTATTCGCCGTGGAAGTCATCCTCGGTGAATTCGGCGTCTTCTCCTTCAGTCCTATCATCATCGCCTCAGTCATAGCAACTCTCACATCAAGACTTCTTATAGGAGATTTTGCAGCTTTCACCGTGCCCAAGTACACATTGATCAGTGTCTGGGAAATCGGCCCTTACATACTCCTCGGAATCATCAGTGGCTTGGTGGCCATCCTCTTCATCAAGGTGCTCTACTTTCTTGAGGACAAATTTGAACGCCTGCAGCTTCATCCCTTGCTCAAACCCGCAATCGGCGGTCTTTTAGTAGGCCTCATCGGCTGGAAACTCCCCCAAGTCTTCGGGGTTAGTTATGAAGCCATTGATGCCTGCTTGGGAAACCAGATCGTTTTCTGGCTGGCCTTCATCCTCATTTTCGCCAAGGTTGTAGGCACGTCCTTAACCCTAGGCTCAGGAGGCTCAGGAGGAATCTTCGCTCCTTCTCTCTTTATGGGCGCCATGACTGGCAACTTCATAGGCTCCATATTCCACAATTCTTTTCCCCAATCCATTTCTTCTCCTGGAGCATTCGCTCTTGTAGGGATGGGAGCTGTGGTGGCCGGTGCCACTCACGCTCCCATGACGGCCATCGTCATCATCTTCGAATTAACATATGACTATAAAATCATCCTCCCACTCATGCTCTCCTGCATCATCGCATCCTTTGTGAGCGTAGGCCTCAGTAGAGAGTCTATCTACACTGCAAAGCTGATACGTAGAGGTATTCTCTTCAAAGAAGGAAGAGAATTGAACATCCTTCGTTCTCTCTTCGTCAAGGATTTAGTCAGTCAAGATTACCAGATGTTTCTCAATACCGATCGAGTAGGTGAGATTATGGATAAAGTCATTGGAGGAAAGCATCATGCCTTCCAGATTGTGGATGCCGAGAAAAACCATAAAGGTTGTTTTTCCCTTAACCAACTGAAAAAACTTGTGCATGAGAAGGACCTTCTTGACTCATTCGTTATTGCCGAGGATATCGCTGTGCCAGGAATTCAAATTGACTATGAAGATAACCTGGAAAAAGCCATGGAAATCTTCGGGCGTGAAGATGTGGCTGAAATCGCTGTCATGAAGAACAATAAATTTATCGGTGTCCTCAAGAGAAAAGACGTCATCGAAGCCTACAACCATGAGATTGCCAAGAAGGAGGCTGCCTCTGGCCTTGTCCGGAAGCTCAAATTTACCCACCAGACAAAGACCATTGATCTGGGAAAAGGCTACACCCTCATGGAGATCGACGCTCCCTCGTCCTTCTGGAATAAAACCCTTAAGGATCTCAACCTCAGAGCAGTCTACCGTATCGATGTGCTCTTGATCAGAAGAAAATTCCCTCCCCAGACCATCACCATCCCTTCTGCCGGGGAAATGATCAGAAAAGGAGATGTTTTGATTCTTGCCGGGGTTGCCGAGAACATAAAAAAGATCATCAAAGACACAAAGTGAGATTATAGGTTCACTAAAAAACGGCTGGTTTCTTGGCATAAACAGACAAAATCATACGTGAAGCATGGAGGAATGGACGTAATTTCATAAATGGTAATACTTGTTATCACTTCAATAGTCCAAAAAATTTTTTTCTTATAAGAAAGGAAGGTCAAAATGGGGAAAAAGATCCTTGGATTATCACTTGTTGGCTTTTTTACCTTTATTTTTTTATCCCTTTTCACATTTGGAGAAAATCCTCCATTAAATGTTAAGGAAAAAGGATGGCTGGGCAAAGCTTACCGCCTTGATGTGAACGGGTGGATCTATCTCCATATCGAAGGGAAACCATTCGAGATGGGTTTTCAGAGAGGATACTTGACCGCCAATGAGATTGACGACTTCTTCCAAACCGTGGCGCATACCCAAAAATTTGAAACAGCCAAAGAAATCGATTTCTTTGTCCAAGCAGCCTCAAATGTGTTCAAAGATAAGGTCCCTCCAGAATACATGGAAGAGATAAAAGGCATGGTTTCAGGGATGGAAAAAGCAGGGAAAAAAGTCACTGTTGAGGAAATGCTGTTCATGAATGGGTTTATCGATATCCTGTGGCACTGGTGGCCCCAACAGCAAGAATCAGAAAAAGTGCCCTCTCCTGGCTGCAGTGCGTTCATCGCCACCGGGGATGCCACTGCTGACGGCAAAATCGTCATGGCGCATAATTCCTGGTATCTCTATGCCCTTCTGAGGTTCTGCAATATCATCGTGGACTTAGCTCCAGAGACGGGCCATCGCATTTTGATGCAGTCTTGGGGACCCTGCCTCTACAGCGCTACAGACTTTTTTATCACCGAAGCCGGGCTGATGGGTACAGAGACAACAATCGGAGAATTTAAGGGATTCGACCCTGAAGGAATACCCATTTTTGTAAGAGCAAGAAAGGCCATGCAGTATGCCGACAGTATTGACCAGTGGGCAGAGATAATGATCGAGAACAATAGCGGCGCCTACGCCAATTCCTGGCTTCTAGGTGATGTACATTCAAACGAGATCGCCCGCCTTGAGCTCGGTTTAAAGCACCACAGCTTAGAGAAGAAAAAGGATGGATATTTCACCGGATCAAACGTTCCCGATAACATAAAAATACTGAGAGAAGAAACAACTGCTACCTATGATGATGTCAGAGACTTTTGTGTGGCGCGCAGAATTCGCTGGAGACAACTGATGGCAAAACATTATGGAAAAATTGATGTGGAAAACGCCAAACGGATGCTCGCCGATCATTACGACGTTTACTTAGAAAAGGAAAAACCGAGTTTCAGAACAATATGCGGTCATTGGGAGTTGGACGATGGAATGGTTCCCGGAACCTTGGGGGCTTATCTTCCTGGAGGCGCTGTGGATGGAAAAGTGGCGGACTCAAGCATGGCCAAAAATTGGCAACTCTGGGCAAAATGGGGAAGCTCTTGTAATATCGGATTCAATGCCAAGGAATTCTTGGAGAAACATCCTCAATATGAATGGCTGGACGGTTATCTAAAGGATCTTCCGGCCATGCCCTGGACCATTTTCCCTCCACAGGAAAAATAGACAAGTAATGCTAGGAATCTTTACTTTGGACTGCAGGTAAAGGGAATCTCCGCAAAAATCTGGTTTTTCCTCTCTTCCACTTTTTCGGAGCCACAGATAGGATTCGCTCGATAAGCTCTGGCGTATCGGGGAGCAGGCTAAATGACCGGTCTCCTTGACAACACCTTCTGCAGACCTTATATTAAAAGACAAGCGAGGAGATAATCATGGAAATCGAAATGAAGATAAAGGGCTTGGTTGTGGATCCCATATCAAAAATGCCTATCGTGGTTCTTGAAGATACGAACAAAGAGCGGATGCTTCCGATTTGGATCGGAGTTTTCGAAGCCAATGCTATTGCTTTAAAAATAGAAAACATATCCACTCCTCGCCCCATGACTCATGACCTTCTCAAAAACTTCCTGAAAAAGCTCCAAATATCAGTGGAGAAAATTGTGGTCAATGACGTCAGGGATAATACCTTCTATGCTCTTATCCACTGCCTCTACAACAACAACAGGCTGATCATTGATTCCCGTCCTTCAGATGCCATAGCTCTGGCCCTGCGGACCGATGCTCCTATCTATGTCGATGAGGAAGTTGTCAACAAGGCTCACAGCTTAAGATTTGATGAAAGCCTCGAAGATTCCGAGAAACTCAAGAAGTGGCTGGAGAGCCTGAAGCCTGAGGACTTCGGCAAATACAAGATGTAATCCTCTTCCCTCCTCTTTTTGGCAAATCCGTTAATTATCTCTAATATTCCTGTTTTTTTCACCTTTCTTTACAGAAAAGGCAAGGGAAATCAAGCGGCACGTAAACAATCTCAAGAGACTGGTGTACAGCCCTGATTTCCTTTATGTCCTCAGAGTAAAGACAAGATAGAGACCAACCAAGCCGAATATCAGATTAGGTCCCCAGGCAGCAAGATAGACATTCAAATAATTGGCTTCTCCAAGCCCTCGAAAAATGGCGATGGTCCCCCAGTAAATCATGGCGATCACAATGCTCAAGCCGATGCCCACCAGAGTCCCCCTCTTTCCCATAGAAAAAGCAAAGGGAATCCCCAAGAGGGTCATGATCAAGCTGACAATAGGAAAAGATATCTTATAATTCAGAGCTACCTTAAACTTCTGAGTCTCGAATCCTCTCTCATCAATCTCCTCTATATAATCCTTGAGTTCGCCGTAGCTCATCTGATCCGGTTCCTTCATCTTCTTCAAAAAATAATCTTTATTCTCTCCGATAGTGATATTCATCTCTTTTTTTCTTTCGAACTCAATGGGTTTTCCCACTTCAAATTCCCTGTGCCAGCAGTCTCTCAAAGAAATGTTGTTTCCACTCAAATATCCCTTCTCAGCGTAATCTCTTCCGGCAACAGACCAAGAAGATAAGTCGATATCGTAGATAGAGAGCTTGCTGAACGCAGATTCTTCTGGGTCAAAATAATTGTAGTAGTAAATTCTGTTTTTTTCTTTTCCCAAAACCCAGCGCCGATCCAGGTAACTGTAGCTACGGGGAGGGACATCGTTGATCTTGTTCCAAATCTCCTCGGCTTTTTTGTTGGCATAAGGAAGCACATTCTCCTGCAGATAAAAAGAGAGGAAACTGGCAATGCTGGCCATAAAGAGCACAGGAAGGACAATTCGGTAGACACTAATGCCACAGGCTTTCATGGCTGTTATCTCATTGAATTTGGTCAAAAGCCCCAAGCATAAGAGAGTGGCAGTCAATACAGCGACGGGAAGAACGTAATGAATAAACTCAGGCAGGCTATAACGAATAAAATCCAAGAGAAGAACAACTGACTTCTCGTGCTCATAGATATTATCAATCCGTTCAAAAAAGGTAACGATGATATAAATCCACAGCAGGGCCAGAAACACCAGGGAAAAAATGACCAGATACTTCCGGATGATGTAACGATCCAGAATATTGGGAAAACGAAGAGAAAGACGGAGCCGTCTGCGGGAACTTTTCCTCCTCTTGGTCAAGGCAATGCTCTTGTCTTTTCCCTTGAATAACCGAAGAAAGACGGAAAAAGGCCTCGATTCTTTTAATGATTTGCTGAAAAGATAGATTCCCACCAGTAAAAGAAGAACATTGACTCCCCATATTCCCAAGAAAGGGGAGATTTTGCCATCCATGGCAAACTTTTCACCAGCAGTGATGAGAACATAATAGATGAGAATGATTCCCAGACTGATGGTGAAACCGCTTGTCCTTCCTCCTTTTCTTGTGGAAGCTCCCAGAGGAAGTCCCAAAAGGGCAAACACAAAGCAAGCAAACGGAAAAGCAAATTTTTTATGGATCTCCACCCAATGGGAAATATAATTCTTTCTTTTTTGCCAACGAGCATAAGGGCCTTCCTGGTCTTCATTCATGGAAGCCAATTCCCCTTTTATGACCTTCTGATCATCGATCAACTCTTTTATGTCCTTCTCTCTCACCCGTTTTTTATAGGAAAGAGAGGAAAAAAAGCTATCCACATTGATCTCTTCTTCTAGTTGTTTAAAAGAGGTCACGCCGTATTTCTCGGATTGGGAACGAGAATGGGAATGAACCACTCCATCATAGAGTACCAGGATAGCCCTTTTTTCCTCAGGATAAAAATTTAGCCTTCCTCTCTTAGCCAAAATCACCCTGGGCTCTTCTTCCGGATCAGAAAAATAGGCAAAGACATTTTCCCAATCCTTCTTTAAAGAAATATCCTGAATAAAGAGGACTGTATGAGGAATGTCCTCGTTGAATTCTCTGGGATTGATCTCCAGCTTGACTTTAGCCAGCACCGAGTGAGTAAACATCTGCACCCATTTGTAGTTTGCGTGAGGAGCAAGATAGAGGGTTAAGAAAGAGGTCAACAACCATCCTCCAAAAGAAAAAACGAATACAGGGCGAAGAAGTCTCTTGTAGCTGATTCCCAGAGTCTTGAAGGCCATGATCTCCGAGTTGGAGGACAACCGGCTCAATCCGGCAAGAATACCCATAAGAATCGCCATAGGGAGGGTGAATGCGATTATAGCTGGGATCAGATAAAAAAGAACCTTGGCTGCTGTGGAGAAAGATACACCCTTAGTGATAAATACTTCTGAAAGGAGAAGTATTTCATTCATTAAAAAGACAAAGGTGGTGATGAGGAGGCCTAGAAGAAAAGGAGGAGTGAGTTCTTTATAAATATAGCGGTCGAAGAAGTTGATCACTGTGATATTTATACCACAGAAAAGGCCCAAAAAAAAGAAAGGCCCCGAGCATATACTCAGGGCCTTTAGACTATCGCCTTATGTCTTAGTACATGTCGCTTGGCGGAGGTGGATACTTAGGTCCTTTCTCCTCTTCAGGAATTTCAGAAACCAATCCTTCTGTGGTCAGCAACAAGCCAGCGATACTGGAAGCATTCTGGAGAGCAATCCGCACAACCTTGGTCGGATCCAAGACGCCGGACTTAACCAGGTTTTCATATTTTTCGGTCAGAGCATTGAATCCCATATCCTGTTCCATCTCTTTGACTTTCTCCACTATGACAGAGCCTTCATGGCCAGCATTGTCAGCAATCTGACGCAGAGGCTCCTCGAGCGATCTTTTGATGATGTTGACACCGATCTGTAAGTCGCCCTCTATTTTAAGCTCACCCAGAGCCTTCTGGCATCTCAGCAGAGCCACTCCTCCACCAGGAACGATCCCTTCCTCCACGGCAGCCTTGGTGGCATGCATTGCATCTTCGACTCTGGCCTTTTTCTCCTTGAGTTCAGTCTCTGTGGCAGCACCGACTCGAATCAGGGCTACTCCCCCCACCATCTTGGCCAGTCTCTCTTGAAGCTTTTCTCTGTCATAATCAGATGTTGTCTCCTCGATCTGGGTTCTGATCTGTTTGATTCGTGCTTGAACATCCTCTCTTTTTCCACTTCCTTCAACGATAGTGGTGTTATCCTTGTCAATTACAACTTTTTTGGCATTGCCCAGCCAGTCAATCCCTACATTCTCCAGCTTGACGCCGATATCCTCTGTGATGACTCTTCCTCCAGTAAGGATGGCGATATCTTCCAACATGGCCTTCCGTCTGTCGCCAAAGCCTGGAGCCTTGACCGATGCACACTGGAAAGTGCCCTTCAGTTTGTTGACCACCAACGTAGCAAGGGCTTCACCCTCGACTTCCTCAGCAATGATCAACAGAGGTTTGCCCATCTTTGCCACATTCTCCAGCAGGGGAAGGAGTTCTCTTAAATTGCTGATCTTCTTCTCATGGAGAAGGATCAAGGGATCTTCCAACGCACATTCCATCCTGTCAGGATCTGTGATGAAATAAGGAGAGAGGTATCCGCGGTCAAACTGCATTCCTTCCACGACCGCCATGGTTGTTTCCAGCCCTTTGGCCTCTTCCACTGTGATCACGCCATCTTTCCCAACTTTATCCATGGCTTCGGCTATAATCTTTCCAATAGACTCGTCGTTATTGGCAGAGATAGCGCCAACTTGAGCAATCATCTCTCCACTGACGTCACGGCTTAGCTTCCTCAAACCCTCGACTACTTTTTCAACACCCTTATCTATTCCCTTCTTGATCAGGCTGGGATTGGCGCCAGCCGTCACATACTTCAATCCTTCGGCAAAAATCCTCTGAGCCAAAACCGTGGCTGTGGTTGTTCCGTCGCCTGCTACATCTGAAGTCTTGGAAGCGACTTCTTTAACCAACTGCGCTCCCATATTTTCCAAGGGGTCTTTAAGCTCAACTTCCTTGGCCACGGTCACACCGTCCTTGGTGCTGGTGGGAGACCCGAATTTCTTATCCAAGACAACATTCTTCCCTCTTGGTCCTAGAGTTTCTTTGACCAAGTTGCTCAAAATGTTGACTCCCTGCAAGAGGGATTGCCTTGCTTCCTCACCGAGTGTAATTTGTTTTGCCATTTTTCCTCCTTTCTCTCAAAATCAGATGATTTTGGCTAAGATTTCTTCTTCACGAACGATCACGTGTTCCTCTCCGTCGATCTCCACTTCTGTTCCGCTGAATTTTCCGATGAGAACCTTATCTCCTTTTTTCACCTCAAGAGGAACAACCTTTCCATCTTCGGTCACACGCCCTTTACCCACCTCTATGACTTCAGCTTCGAGGGGTTTTTCCTTGGCGGTATCAGGAATGATTATTCCCCCTTTCTTGACTTCTTTCTCTTCCAAACGTTTGAGAAGAATTCTGTCATGTAAGGGTATCACCTTCATTTGAACCTCCTAATTATAATATTTAGCAGTTAAAATGGAAGAGTGCTAATATAATTAAAATTCTGTGTGTTGTCAAGAGGAAAATGCGAAAAAATTAGCACTCTAACTGTTAGAGTGCTAATTCTTGGGATTGATTTTCAATGATTTGTTAAGGTTATGGAGCGTATTACGGTGAACTCCCAAGGCTTTAGCTATTCGAGTCTTGTTTCCTTTGTATTTTTTTGTGGCCAAGTCTATGTAAATCATCTTGAACTCTCTCAAGGAATCGTTAAGAGGAAGTTCTTTTTCCACCATCTCTTTTATCAGGATTTCCATCTTCTGGTGCAGATTGAGACTTTCATACTCTTTTTTCATGCACTTTCCCCTTTCCCAGTATGTCATTGTAGGCGTTTTTGAATTCCTGCTTAAGGCTCTGGGGTATCAGGTAATACAATGCTTCGGCAATTTTAAGACAATAGGGAGCAACCTGGGATTCTTTCAATGCCTCCTTTTTCACAGGAAAGACTAAAAGCGCAAGCACAACAACTCCACATATGAGAATTCCCTTTAATAACCCTAGAGCACCTCCAAAGACATGATTTAAAAATTTCAAAGGCCCTTTCATCATCTTAGAGAGCAAGAAGGCCACAAGCCACCCTATGCACAGCACAACTATGAATATAGTGAAGAAACCCAACAGTTGAGCGACAGTTCGGTTGGAGACGAAACGCGCATAGAAAGTAGCAGCGTAGGAATAATTATAGACAGCTAAAATCAGACCGATGATCACGGCTAAGATACCGATGATCTGTCGGATGAGACCTTTAATGATTCCCAAAATGAACGTAACAAGCAGGATAACAAGAAAAACTATATCCAGCCAATTTATGCTCATCTATTTTCTCCTTTTGTAGAGTTCCTCCACCATCCAGTATTCCCCTTCAATAAGAGAACCAAAGGGAATATGGGGTTTGATGGCTCCGTGAAAATCAGACCCTGCAGTGGGCACCAGATCCAGCTCCTCAGCCATTTTCTTGTATAATTGTACCTGAGAAGAATCGTGATAAGAGGAATACACCTCTACGCCTTCGAGGCCGTTTTCTTTCAATATGCGAAGATCGCTCTTTTCTGCTCTTTGAAAATAAGCCCCAGGGTGAGCCAGAACTGGTACGGCTTCTATCTGATGGACCATACGCAGAACATCCAAAAGGCTGATATTTCTTCGGGGAACGGAGGCGGGCTTCCCTTCCATGAAATAATCTCTGTAAAAAGAATAAGGAGCAAAAGGCCTTTTTTTCGCTTCCAAATATTTCCTGAAAAGAGGATCTTTTTCTTCCTCTGCTTTTGCCAAAAGTATTTGAGCAATAGTCACTCCTAGAGGAGGGAAAGGTCCTGATTTTTTCAGCACTTCCTTCCAGCTTATATCAAAACCTAATTCCCGAAGTTTTGCTACTCTTTCCTCAGCCTCCTCGTATCTTCTCTTGGAAACCTCATCGATAATCTTCTTGAGAGCTTTCTTCTTCCAGTTAACAAAAGGGAGAAGGAGATGAAATTCCCGCTCATCAAAGAGAGTGGTTAGCTCAATACTGGCAATAACTTCCACTCCCACCTCTCGGCCGATCTCTAGAGCTTCCGGGTATGCAGCGACTGTATCATGATCAGAGATGGAAATCGCTCTGAGCTTCTTCTCCTCGGCCAGCTTTAGGATGTGATAAGGAGAGAAATCTCCATCACTGCTTTTGTTGGAATGAATGTGCAAATCAATTTTCCCTGCATTATAACTCATTCTTCCCAGTCAACCAGCGATAGATTTCCATGTATCTCTTGGATGTTTCTTCGATGATAGATGGAGGCAAGGGCGGAGGAGGAGATTTTTTATCCCATTCTGTGCTCTCCAGATAATCACGGACAAACTGTTTATCCAGACTGGGCTGAGGCTTGCCTGGGGAGTAGAGCTTCTGGGGCCAGAAACGCGAGGAATCAGGAGTAAAAATTTCATCCACAAGATAAAGAGCACCCTCAATGAGTCCGAACTCGAACTTAGTATCAGCTATGATGATTCCCTTCGAGAGAGCATAGAGAGAGGCCTTTTGATAGAGCTCCAGGCTCGTTTTCTTGATTTTTCGAGCCAAGCCCGTACCGACCAACTTCTGCATTTCCTTGAAAGTGATGTTGATATCATGTCCCTCCTTTGCCTTGGTAGAAGGGGTAAAAATTATCTCCTCTAATCTGTCTGACTCTTTCAATCCTTGAGGCAACTTTATTCCGCTTATCTTTCCTGTGGCTTGGTATTCTTTCCAGCCAGATCCAGCAAGACAGCCACGAACAATGCATTCCACGGGGATAACTTCTGACTTCCTAACCAGCATTGTTCTTTTTTGCAACATTTCCCTGTACTTGTGAACGGCTGCAGGGAAGTCATCGATCTCGGTGGCTATAAGATGATTGGGACAAACAAGAGACGTGAAATCAAACCAAAATATGGAAAGCTGGGTGAGGATTTTTCCCTTATCAGGGATCAAGGAAGGAAGAACATAATCGAAGGCAGAGATTCTATCCGAAGCTACGATAAGAAGATGGTCTTCAATCTTGTAGATATTCCTCACCTTCCCTTTTTTGTAGAGGCTCAGCTCGGGAATAGATATTTCTGAATACACCTTTTCCATTTAGCTAAAGGATAAGAAAAACGAAACGAAAAAGCAACTAGAAAGACATGCCGACAAAACTCAGCACCCGGCCTGCTTCCTTCCCATCACGTCTGTAGGAAGGGAAATCCGGCCGGCAGTGGGAACAGAAATCCAGGGAAAAAATATTCTCCTTTTTAATTCCAAGGCTTAGAAGTTGAAATACATTCGCCTTTTTTAAATCAAAAAAATATTTTCTCTTCTGCTGAGGATGAGGATAGAAAGAATCCAACGAGAGTCCCGCCTGCTCAAAACTCTTGATCACCTCTGCGCCTACTTCGTAGCATTCCTTTCCAATGTGAGGACCCATGGCAACGAAAAGAGAGGACGGTGAACAACCATAATAACGCTCGAGAGCCCTGACCACATGCTGTATCACGCCTTTGCTTGTACCCTTCCAGCCGCAATGAACCGTAGCAATCACCCTTTTTTCCTCATCCACCATCAGGACAGGAAGACAGTCGGCTGTCTTGATTATAAGAAGAAGATGAGGCTGATCTGTGATCATGGCATCACCCTGACAGGCTTTCTTGAAAGACTTCTCAACCGGACGGACCACATTGGAGTGGATCTGACGGAGGGAAATCCGGCGGAAATTTTTCCATTCCGGCCTTTTCTTGAAATCCTGTATTTTCCATATCAACGTTCCAAAACCATGAGAAAGAAATGTGATTTTTTTGAGTTGAGGAATGGTAAGGAAAGGAGGAGAGTGAGGGAGCTTCATCAGGTTTTTGATTGTATACGCATCTTCTCAAAATTGGAAGGATAAAAGCTTTCTCTCCATCTATGATATAATCATTCCTGTGTGAATCAAAAAAATTTTGAACCTGCCTACATCAAGACCCATAAACAAGGGCTCCTCTCAGAAAAAATCAAGAAGGCACTACAGATGCTTGAAGACTGCAGCATCTGTCCGCGCAACTGTAAGGTCAACCGAATTAAAGGAGAAACGGGAATCTGTGAAGGTGGGTATCTGCCCAAGATTTCCTCTTATTCTCCCCACTTTGGAGAAGAAAGACCGCTGGTCGGATTTTGCGGATCAGGTACGATTTTTCTGACTCACTGTAACCTGGGATGCATTTTCTGCCAGAATTATTCCATCAGCCATCTAGGAGAAGGAAGTGAGGTTTCCTTTGATCGATTGAGCAGTATGATGATCGAACTCCAGAAGCTGGGATGCCATAACATTAACTTTGTCAGCCCCACTCATTATGTCCCACAGATCTTGAAAGCTCTCCTCAAGGCAGTGGATAGGGGACTCTCTGTTCCACTTGTCTATAACACTGGAGGCTATGATTCTGTAAAAACCTTGAGGCTTTTGGATGGCATTATCGACATCTACATGCCCGATTTCAAATACGCCAGCAGCCGTGTGGCCGAGCAATACTCCCGAGCCCCTGATTATCCCGAAATAGCCAAGCTTGCCCTGAAAGAAATGCACAGACAGGTGGGAGACCTTATGTGCGATGAGAGAGACATTGCTCAAAGAGGCCTTCTGGTGCGCCATCTGGTCCTTCCTCAGGGACTGGCGGGCACTCGGGAAGCCATGCATTTCATCGCTTCTGAAATCTCCCCCAACACTTATGTCAACATCATGGACCAGTATTATCCTTGCGGGGATGTCTCACACGACTCACCTCTGGCCAGAAGAATCACACGACAAGAATATGAAGAAGCTGTCAAGGCAGCAAAAGAGGAAGGGATCTTCCGCTTGGACAAACGGGATAAATTGCGCTTGATCTGGAAATTCTGACCTATCCTCGAAAGCATTCCCAAATCCATGATAATAGCTATACTCTTTCTTAGGATGGGTCCTGTCACAGGGTGTCTCCCGTCCGTCCTCGCTCCACCCATCCCCCCGTGGGGAATCCCTTCCGCTGCGGGCGTTGCGGGAGAGCACCCCGGGTTAGGCTGGGTCGGGGCCACCCATTCTAACTTAATGAAAATAGTTATCACTGATTTGAAATTGCTTGCTCTACCCTTTCTGGATTTGTCCATTACTTCCCTCATGCTGAATCCTGAAGAGAGAGTTTTTTCCTGCCCAGATGAGAGCTGAAGAGGAGAGAAGAATGAACAGGGCAAAAGGCACAAAAGTGATCCTTAAACCGAGATATTGAGAGACCCAACCAAAAAACAGGGGACCAAAAGCAAAACCCAAATCTACCGATGAAGCAAACAGACTCAAAGCATTCCCTTTCTGCCGCTCAGAGGCTCCTTCCACGATCATTGCCGAGAGATGAGGATAGAGAATTCCCACTCCGATCCCCCAGACGACTCCAGATACTCCCAGAAGGAGATTTGTGTGAGAAAAATAAATCAACACTCCACCTGCTGAGAGAAAACAAAAGGCAGGAACTATCAACAGGGGATTTCCCCAATATTTAAACCTTCTTCCTGCATAAAGCCGCATGAAAACCGCGGTTAAACCGAGAAACGTGTAATAATATCCCGATCTCATGGAAGAGCTTTCATGGGCAAGGAGCGGCACAAAACTGAGGCTGGAGCTTAAGCCGATTTCAAAGATAAAAGTCAGAAAAAAAATCATGAAGATTCTTCTTTTCCTGAGAAGTCGCAAGAATCCTGCGCTCTCCACATCTGTAGAATCGGAATAAGAAGGAATCTTGAGCTTGACAAAAAGAGCGTACAGCAAAGGAATCAAGGCCAGAGAAAAAGCCAACAAGAAGAAGAAAAAATACCCGTATCTTTCAATAATCTGTTCACTCAAATAAGGAATTATGAGGAGAGGAAACATAAACCCGGTGGAGACCACTCCTATGGCATAAGCCCTCTCCTCCTCTGAAGAGATCATAACCACTATCAGCAACGCTGCTAAGATAAAAAAAGAAAAGGACACTCCCTGAGAAATCCGGACGAGAATAACAAGCCAGTTTAAGCTCTGGATGAAAAAGTACAGTCCTGTACTCACGGCCAGAAGAAAGAGTCCGAGAAGAAGAACATTCCTGGGATTAACCCGACCCAGAATCCAACCGACCATCGGCCGGGACAAGAATGCAGCCAGAGAGAAAATGCCTACCAGGAATCCTATCTGGCGCGGATTACCACCCAAATGTTCAAAGAAAAGAGGAAGCAGAGTCAAGACAGCGATGGAAGAATAGGAGATCAAAACCAAAAACTGGATGGAGAATATCTCCCGGGGTAATCTTTTTCTCTTCATGAAAGACATCAAAGTTAACAAATCCTGGCCCGCCTTTCAATTTAAAAACGGAAAATCCGGTACATTTGCTGAATTTGCAGTAAAGGTTTGAATTCTCCTTCCAAAGGACTAAGCCACATTCAGTTAAGTAGCCCTTTGTTTTCGGGTAAAGAAGAGGATAGGGAAGGAAAAAAGGATTGGATTAGCTAGGGTTTGGCGATGTTCTCGAAGATAAAATTTTTATAATGTTCTATGACATCGACAATAACCTTTTCTTTGGGTAACTTCAGAAGCTCTTCGGGTTTGCTCTCTTCCAGGAAAGCTCTTTCTGTTGTCTCCAGACGGCCCTCTTTACTCTTTCTTCCCTTCGTCAATAATCTTGGTCTCAATTCGATGGAATTCTTGGGAAGGTGGATGATATAGTGGAATTGGTCTATTCTTGAGCCCGAAAAATTTATCTGAAAGTCGATCGATTTTTTCTTTGATCTTCTGTATTTGGATTTTATCCTCTGCTTCTGAAGCTCCTCGATTAAGCTTTCGAAAGCAGGTTCAGCAATGAATTCGCAGAACTGATCAAAGTCTTTGATAGTCTGTTCCTTGCATATCTCGATGACCCTGAGGTCTTCGAAAAAGCTGGCCAGTCTATTCTTCCAGTCCGAGTTGTTCATTTTGCCTTAATTTCTTACTGAGTTTTCATTATCTTAACACATTTTATCTGAATTTTTAAAGCAAGAGTTCATCCCGACCGCACCTCCTCTCTATTGTAGCTTATGATATAGGATATTATCAGTCACAGCGGAGGCTCCAGTCAATCCGAAGCCCAAATCTCCATCCTCTCATAACCACTCCTTGATCACATGCCAGACACTTTCGATACCGATCTCTTCGAGTGTACGACCGCTCAGGACAGAAACATGTCCGTACGGCCTCCACATGTCTCTGAGATCTTTCCGAAAAAGGGCAAGCGTTCGGGCACCGCAGGCAGCAGCTAGATGGGTAACTCCTGAATCATTCCCCAAATAGAAAGAACACGCAAAAAGCAAACCAGCAAGTCTTAGTGGATGAAGATTTGGAAGCCAGCTCCAACCTTGAGGCAATATTGATCCCTTCAACTCATTTTCTATCCAATCTTCTGCAGGTCCTGAAACCAGCGCACCTTTCATTCCATTCTGATGGAGGCGCTGGATGATGAGCAAAAAATTCTGGAAAGGCCAACATTTTTGTCTGCTTCCGCTCCCTGGATGAATAACCGCAATCTTTTCTTTGGAGATCAATTCTTTCCCTCCAAGAAATGCTTTCCTCCCTTCTTCAGGGAATGGGCATAAGGGCAAACGTATGCACTCCTTTAAGTGGAAAGTCTTTTTCCCCTTTTCCTGGAGGAACTGTCTTGTCTTGTGGAAAAAGAATTGACTGATACTCTTCCTGCTTCGGTCATAATAGGTAAAAAGACGAAAATTTTCTTTATGGGATGACAACCAGGATGGATCAACCTTGAGGCTTCTTTCCTTCTGCATCCATCCTAAGATTCCATCGAATTTTTGAAGCCAGCTTCTCTGGCCTTTATCGAAAAGGCGTTCTTCGGAAAAAAAAGGAGCCAGCTTCCGCTCATGGAGGGAGATAATTTCATCCACAACTTCTGTCTCCTTCAGTATGATTCCGTACTCTTGGCGGCAAACCAGCCAAAGAAAACTGGAAGGGAGGGATTTTCGCAGAAGACAGAGGGAAGGATAGGCAACCAGAAGATCCCCCAAGCCCCCCAGACGAAATAAAAGGAGGTTTTTCATTCCTCCTTCTTGATCGACTTAGCGAACCTGATCCCGAATTCTTTTCCTTTCCTGAGCTCTTCTTCTGATGGACTTCCCACAAATTCCAGGGTATCAACAAGCTCCCATTTCAGCGGCTCGATGATCTTCTTGACATCTCTCAAAGCTCCTCCGCTCCATCCATAGCTTCCGAAAAAGGCGGCTTTCTTGTTTCTGATATGCTTGTGGGCCGCCATACTCAGAACTTCTGCCACTGGGGGGAAGAGAGAAACTTCGTAAGTTGAAGCACCGATCATCACACCTCTTCTAGTCCACAAAGAGGGAAGGATGTAGCTGAGATGGGTTCTGGCGGCATCAAAGATTTCCACGGAAACATCTGCCTCTGAAATCCCTTGGGCTACAGCGTTCATCATGAGCTCTGTGTTTCCATACATAGATCCATAAACAAGAGTGACCTCTGGCTCAGTTTTTCCAGTAGCGTATTCTGCCCACTTTTTATAGAGGTTGACGATGTAGGAAGTATTCTTGCGCCATATGAGGCCATGAGATGGAGCTATGACATCGACAGGGGTATCCTTAAGCTTCTCTACAGCGCTTAAAACCCTTTGACTGAAATTGGCGACAATATTAACGTAGTAGCGCAGTGCTTCTTTCTCATAAAAGTCGAAGTGCTTGCATTCATCATCAAAAATCGCTCCTCGGATAGCCCCATAGCCTCCGAAGGCGTCACAGGGGAAAAGGACCCGGTTTAAAGTCTCATAGGTCATAATCGTTTCAGGCCAATGAAGAAAAGGTGTGGAGAAGAACTTCAGAGTCTTTTTTCCCAGAGAAAGAGTATCTCTTTCATTGACCGCTTGAACATTTTCTTCTATGGAGAAAAAGCTCTTCAGCATTTCTTTGGCTTTGGGTGAACACAATATGGCTACTCGGGGGATGATCCGCCTTATAGTCCTCAGAAGCCCTGAATGATCAGGCTCCAAGTGATTGAGCACAACATAATCTATTTCTGATATATTCACAACCTCATCGATTTGAGCCAGGTATTCATCGCCCTTGAAAGACTTTGTCAGGTCGATGATGGCATTCTTATCGTCCTTTATAAGATAGGAGTTGTAAGAGACTCCTTCCTGTGAAATAGGCCATAACCCTTCGAAAAGGTCCGTGGTCCTGTCATTGACTCCGATCCAAAAGATATCCGGCTTAATCTCGATTGCTGGCATGGTTCTGACCTCCTTTTCTCGAACTGAACTATCATTCTAATGGGAGAGGTCTGAATAGGCAACATTTTTTTGCCACCAATGGTTTCGGAGGCACTGGCACTGCCGCTCCTCTTCCTAATCAGATAGTAGATGCTGTCTACTCATATTATTTCTTTTACAATCCCCATTGTTTATGGTAATAAGTATGGAAATAAAAAGGAGTCTTGCCTTTTAAAACGAGAGAAGGCTCATGGATATCAAGGAGATACAAGAGAGAGGAAGCTGGGGCTCAAAAATTGCCTTTATCTTGGCTGCCTCAGGTTCGGCCATCGGGTTGGGAAACATCTGGCGCTTCCCCATGATGGTGGGAAAGAACGGAGGAGCTGTCTTTGTCTTTGTCTATATTCTGGCCGTTATCCTCATCGGGTTTACTGTCATGCTGGCGGAGCTGATCATAGGCCGGCACGCCCAAAAGAATCCAGTGGGAGCCATCGAACACATAAAACCACGCTCCCCCTGGAAATTTATCGGTTATCTGGGTATCCTGACAGGAGTTTGCATCCTCTCCTATTATTCCGTCGTGGCTGGCTGGGCAGTTGGATATCTGGTGAAGACTGTATCGGGTGTATTCACTGGTGAGGTGACAAGCCAATTGACAGAAAGGATCTTCACCGAATTCAGCTCCAACCCTTTTGAGGTTATCCTGTTTTTTGCCATCATCATCGTGATCACCACCTTTATCATCTCCAAAGGAGTAAAGGGAGGGATAGAAAGATGGACCAAGGTCCTCATGCCTCTCCTTTTTATCCTGATCGTCTTTCTTGCAATAAGGGCTCTGACTCTTCCAGGATCAAGTAAGGGCCTGTCTTTCTACCTTAAACCCGACTTTTCAAAACTCAACGGCACTATCATCCTCTTTGCTCTGGGTCAGGCTTTTTTCTCTCTCAGCTTGGGGATGGGAACTATGATCACCTACGGAAGTTATCTCCCAAAATCCGATAACCTTGTTTCCTCGGCAGGGTGGGTCTGCTTCTCAGACACGCTTATCGCTATCCTGGCTGGAATAATCATCTTTCCCACGCTCTTTGCAATCCCAGGCATTGCTCCCACTGCAGGATCAGGCTTGGTATTTAAGGTTTTTCCCCTTATTTTCTCTCAAATCCCTGGCGGGTCTATTTTTGGGACTCTTTTCTTTTTGCTGCTCTCGGTAGCGGCTTTAACCTCAACCATCTCTCTGCTTGAGGTTCCCGTGGCTTATTTTGTCGACGAGCGGAACTGGTCCAGGAAAAAGGCCGCTTGGATGATCGGCTTCCTTTCCTTTATGCTCGGTGTTCCTTCGGCTCTCTCCTCAGGAGGAGTGAAATTCTTCACCAAGATAGATTTCCAGAACATTATGGATTTCATCTTCGGTAACATCTCTTTAGCCTTTGGCGCCCTGTTGATCTGTTTTTTTCTGGGATACATCTGGGGTGTCAGAAAAGCCGTTCAGGAAGTGCTCTCCGGAAACCCTCGATTCAAGCTAAAACCTTTTTGGGCCTTTTCTATAAAGTTTCTCACGCCCGTGGCCATCATCATCATCCTCATTTTCATTAAAACCATCTTCTCTGGATAGGAAAAGATTATGACGAAGAGACTCTCAGCCATTATCCTGACTCTTGCTTTCCTTACAAGTCTCACAGCTTTAAACGCAGCTGATATCAAAGGCAAAATCATCCTTCATCCCAAAGACAAACCCTATACTCATGGAGTTATTCTGCTGATGCCCCTGGGGGCCGAAAAATATACTAAGACCACCATCGATCCCCAAGGAAATTTCATCTACCGCGACTTGAAACCCGGCAAATACATCATCAAGATGGACCTCTACAGCTTGACCCCCGTGGAGCAAGAAATCGAAATAATGGAAGAAGACGAAACCTTGGATCTCAACCTGTCTATCACTCTTTCCTTGCTCGATAAAACGCTTGTCTTCATCCGAGAACTCAGCGATTTCATGTGGAGCTCGTGGATGATTGTTCTCCTGTTAGGCACAGGAATACTGCTGACTGTTCTCACTCGATTAATACAGGTCAGAAGGCTCGCCCTCTCCTTGAAGATGGTTCTCAGAGGAGCAATAGGCAAGGATAAGCCTGAAAAGGAAGAAGGGGATATCTCTCCCTATGCTGCTTTAATGACTGCTCTAGCAGCCACAGTGGGTAACGGCAACATAGCCGGTGTGGCCACAGCCATCGCCACAGGAGGACCGGGTGCACCTGTCTGGATGTGGATTGCCGGTTTTTTTGGCATGGCAACCAAATATGCGGAAGGATTTCTGGGAGTCCGATTCAGGATCAAGAATGTGCGGGGAGAAATGTCTGGCGGCCCCATGTATTATGCGCGTCATGGGATCCAAAACATAGCTCTTGCCAAATTCATGGGCATGTTTTTTGCCATTTGTGGTACCACAGCCTGCCTCTTTGGCACGGGAAACATGGCCCAGTCCAACTCCATGGCTCTGGTCTTCAACGACCAGTTCAACGTTCCTTTCTGGCTCTCGGGCCTGGTCATAACCACCATGGTGGGGGCTGTTGTTCTGGGAGGAATAAAGAGGATAGGGAGTGTGTCGGAAAGGCTAGTCCCGACCATGATCATCCTCTATTTTGGGGGAGCTATCGTCATCATCCTGGCCAACATCACTCACCTCCCTCAAGCATTTTCCGTTATCTTTCAGTCTGCCTTTACCACAAAAGCTGTGGGAGGTGCGCTGGTGGGAACATCCGTAAAACAGGCCATCAGCATCGGAATCCGCCGCGGTCTTCTCTCCAACGAATCAGGCTTGGGTTCAGCCGCCATCGCCCAATCTGCCTCTAAATCCTCTGACCCGTCTCGAAACGGTCTCATCGCTATGACCGGAACCTTCATCGACACTCTGGTTGTCAACACTCTCACCACCCTGACCATTGTCATTACTGGAATGTACCTCCAAACAGCCGCATTCGGATCTTCTGACGGACTGACTTCCACAGCCCTCACCGCTGCAGCCTTTGATTCTGTCATCCCCTACGGGGGGTATATCATCGCCCTCAGTTCTTTTCTTTTCGGCTACTCCACCCTCCTGGGCTGGTGTTACTATGGGGAGAAATGCCTGGAATACATCTTTGGAGTGAGGATTATCCATCCCTTTAGAATCGCTTTCATCGTCCTTCTTTTTATCGGTTCCATTATCCAAGGCGTCCATCTCAATATCGTTTGGTATATCGGTGATACTGCCAACGCCTTCATGGCCTTCCCCAATCTCCTTTCTCTCCTTCTTCTCAGCGGACTTGTGGGAAAGGTGACAATCAAGTATTTTTATAAGAAAAAGAAGGATAAGTTCTGACGCTTTGAATGTCTAAAAAAAAAGATCTTCTGATCTTTGCCTTCAAATTCATCTTCAGTTTCTCTATCATCGGCTTTCTGCTTATCTTTGAAACCTCGATTAAAGAAATTTTTTTCATCGTTAAAGAGGCCAGCCTGTTTTGGCTTATCCTTTCGTTTCTGCTTCACGCCATCGGGCTCCTGATCAGCGCCTATCGCTGGCAAATTCTTATCCTGGCTCAAGGCCATGCCGTTCCTCTCGGCTTTCTGGCCAAATCCTACTTGGTGGGAACATTCTTTAACAATTTCCTCCCAACCCGGTTTGGTGGGGACATCGTGAGAATCTGGGATGGTTCCCGCTACGCCCGTTCCATCCTGAAATCTTCAGCTATCGTGCTTGTTGAACGATTCACAGGGATTGTGGTCCTTCTTTTGTTTGCTTTTGTTGCCTCTCTTTTCCGCCTTGATCTTGCCCAGAAAGTTCCTGTGATCCTGATCTCCCTCCTGGTTGGATTTTCAGGTCTAATCCTTGCGGCCTTTTTTATCTCTCCCTATACGCGAAGAATCATCTTAAAAATTCCAGAGGCGCCATTTCTCAGCAGAATCAGGCAGAAGCTTCTTGAACTCAGAGACATCCTTCTCCTCTATAGAGAGAAAAAAGGCGCTTTGGCTCAAGCCTTTTTCTGGGCATTCCTTCTTCAAATCAATGTGATTATTCACTATTATCTTATCGGGAAGGCCCTTCATCTAGACATCCCTCTTTTGGATTATTTTGTCTTCATTCCGATTGTTCTTCTCATCTTGGTCATTCCCGTCACCATCGGGGGACTGGGGCTGAGAGAAGGCTCTTACGTTGAAATATTTAAATTCTACGGGATTTCTCCTGATGCAGCCGTTTCTTTCGGCCTTATCGATTGGGCCTTTGGGTTTATTATCGGGATTGCTGGGGGTATCATCTATACAGCTAGAAAATGAGTTTGATAATTTCCACAAAAAAAAGAGCTGTTGTTCCTAAACTAACTCTCCTTCTGACGATACTCTCTCTCAGCTTCATTTTGTACAATGGACTGTTATCCCAATCTCAACCTGACATCTCTGACTACCAGCAAAGACTCTCCAAACTGACCAGAGAGATAGAAAACCTTCAATCCAGAATCAGGAAACTGGAGAGAAAAAAATCAACCACCCTCTCCGAGCTGGATAGGATTGCTTTCCAGAAGAATTTGACAAAGAAGGAAATCTCTGTCTCCAGTATCCGAATGGATCAGGCAAATCATGAGCTGGCAGCAATACAAAAAACCATCTCAGCCATGGAGACGAAGCTCGAGGAAGAAAGGCAATCCATAGAAAAAATACTCATCACACTCTATAAATTCGGCAGGTTCAATACATTCCAATTGATGTTGCAGGCAGAGGATCTGGGAAGCCTCCTTTCCGAGAGCAAAAAGCTGGGACTTCTTGCCCGCTATCAAGAGAAGGTTATAACGGACTACATCACAACTCTGGCCCAACTTCAATCTGCTCGATCAGCACTTGAGCTGAAAAAAGAAGAGATAACCCAGCTCATTTCAAATGCCCAAAAGAAGCGGCAAGAACTGGAGATTCAAGAAAGAAAATACCACTCTCTGGTAAGAGAAATAGAGAGGAATAGGAAAACCCATCTAAAGACTCTTGAGGAATTGAACGAAAGGGCTGAACAGCTTCAGATACTGATCAAGAAATTACTGAAGAAGGAAATTTCTCTCCCCATCAAGCTCGTCCCTCTCTACGAGAGAAAGGGAAAACTCCCTTGGCCGATCGAGGGTAAGCTTATCACTCGCTTCGGTCTGCAGAAACATCCTCGATTCAACACTCTGACCATAAACAACGGGATTGAAATAGCCCCGAAGAAAGACCATTTGGTGGTCAAATCCATCCATCCGGGCAAGGTTGTCTACACCGACTATTTCCAAGGTTATGGGAATCTGATTATCATCGATCACGGAATGAATTATTATTCTCTCTACGGTCACTGTTCGGATTTTCTGATCAAAAAAGGAGAGTTCGTTGAAGCCGGACAGCCTGTCGCTCTGATCGGCGATATCAGTTCGCTCAAAGGCCTATCTCTCTATTTTGAGATCCGCTTCAAGACAAAACCTCTCAATCCCTTGCACTGGCTCAGAAGAAGATGATAGAATAAAAATGGCTTCATTGAGATAGATGGTAGAGAAAAGAACAAAGATCATTCTTCTTATAGCAGTATTTGCAGTCACTCTCTTTTTTCTTTTAGAGAGAAGCTTTCTCCCTGGACTTTCCTCAGACTCCCCCTCGCCTAAAGATCTCAAGCTTGTGGAAAAAGTCATCAGCCTTCTTAGGGATCACTACTTTGAAGAACCCCAAGCCTTTGAAACAATGGAGGGAGCATTCAGAGGACTGGCCAATTCTCTAGACCCTGTCTCCTGTTACTTGGACAGAGAGAATTTCTTGAAGTACAAATTCCAGAAAGAAGCACGGCTTAAAGAAACAGGATTAATCCTTTACAAAGAAAAATACGGATATTACCCCCAAGTCCTAGCCATAATAGCAAATTCCCCTGCCCAGACCGTAGACATCAAACTAGGCGATCTTATCGCCTCTATCGACCACAAATCCACTCTTCCGATGAGCATGCTGGAGGCCAACCTCAATCTCAAAGACAGAAAAGAAAAAAGCACCATACTGGAAATTATCAGAAGAAGCAAAACCCAGATGCTGACTATCGAAAGAAAAACGCTTTTTGAGGAACCCATCTCCTTTTCTGCACAAGAGGAAACCAGCGGCATCTTAAAGATCCATCATCTCTATTCCCCATGTGTGGATAAAATCAAGGAAGATATCCTTCCTCAGCTCAAGGACCAGAAGAATCCTTTGATCCTGGATTTAAGGAATTGCTATGAAGGCGAGTTAGAAGAAGCAATGAAGCTTTCCAACCTTTTCCTCGAGGCTAAAGAAGTAGGCTACCTCAGTCAAAGGGAGAAAGCTAAAAAGAATTTTTTTCTTCTAGAAAAGCCTGTGCTGGAGAGAACACCCCTCATCATCTGGATCAACCAAGCCACAATAGGTCCTGCAGAAGCCTTGGCTGCAATTCTCGTTGAATTCCATAATTCCAAAACCCTAGGATTTCCAACTCCTGGATTGGCCGCACAACAAAGCTCATTTGCACTGAATGATGGAAGCGCTCTGGTCCTCAATGCTGGAATCTTCACCCTCAAATCCGGTAAACGAATATGGAAAAAGGGCATAAAGCCCGATATCACACTCAAGAGCAAAGATCAGAGTGATGATTCCTATCTTAAAGAAACCATGAAGATCATCCCTAAAATGTAGTCTATGGAAAGGAAAATCCTTCCAGCGGAGAAAACACTCGCTGAGAAAATTGTCCAAAAGAATCCCCTTTTTTTTCCACTTATTTTTTTGCTTATTGCTCTAATTTCTGTCTTGGGTCTGGATTATATTTCTTGGAAAAAAGGAGAAAAATCCTACCTCTTTACAGCCTTCTCTAAGAAAAAAAAGCCTGTCGCTGAAAGGGCTATTGCCAAGAAAAAAGATCTTGCCGAAACGGTGATGGGAAAGCTCTCTCAGCACGGCATTTCTCCTGAATCAATCAACCAATATATAGACAGTGAAGGCGTCTCCCACGTGTTGGTCGATATCGACTTTGATAGATATAGAGAACTCGAATCGCCTTTTGAGAAAGACCTCCGGAATGTGAAAGCTTCAGTGGCTAAGAAGGAAGAGAAGAGAACCGGTGAGAAGGACTATTATCTCTGGGAGATAAAGGGGAAGAAAAAGCAGAAGATCATCCTTCTTTTTTCCTGTTTAAGAGAAGTCAAGGAGAAAATAGAGGAAAAAAAGCCTCCCATCATAGAAGCCAAAGGAGAAGTCGCCATCATTATCGATGATATGGGGTACAGCCTGAATGCCATAAACGAACTATGCTCGATCAAGATACCATTAACCATCTCTGTACTCCCCTTCAGCCCTCTGGCTAAGGAAACAGCCCAGATTGCCCATCAGAACGGGTTGGAGATCATGCTCCATCTTCCCCTCGAAGCCATCAACGATCAGGAAGGAAACGATGGAACCGAAGGGATGATTCGCTCCGAGATGAGTGAGGCTGAAGTCATCGAAACCGTGGAAAAGAGCCTTGAGCAGATTCCCTATGTCAGCGGTGTCAATAACCACATGGGCTCGAAAATCACGGCAGACGTGACTTTCATGAGAATCATCTTGGAGAGACTGAAGATAAAAAAACTTTTCTTCGTCGACAGCCGGACCACCATCGATTCAGTGGCCTATGATGTGGCACAAATTATGGGTATACCCTCGGCTTATCGCAATATTTTCTTGGATACAGAGACTGATGAAGAACATATCAAGAAAAAACTGATCGAGCTCTTTGAGCTCGCCCAAAAGAGAGGACAGGCTCTGGCCATCTGCCACCCGACTCCTCAGACACTGAAGATCCTGAAAGAAAATCTTCATCTCATGGATAAGTACAACCTCAAACCTGTCTTCGCTTCCAAGATTGTCCAATAAAGCAAGAGGGGACGATTCTATTGTTTAACCTGCATTATTCATAGACATGCTAAATTCGTCATGGAAAAGAAGGGAAATCAGGGACATGTACCGGAAATTCAAGGGACACGTTACCGATTTTGAAAAAAATCGGTACATGTCCCGAATTTCCGGTAACGTGTCCCTTGATTTCTGTATAATGCAGGTTCTTCTGGATTATTCATGAATAATCCAGGTTAATTAAAGCTTACGGAAAAAAGTATAGAAAGAAGTGTGGCCATGTTGGTGAAGAAAACACCTGACATTAAATCATCTGAGATAACGGATA